>WOZS01000072.1:0-22472 GCA_011620135.1 Gammaproteobacteria bacterium | reverse complement strand
TGTCCTGGTCACCCAGATCGTGGATCAGGCGCTCCCGCTCGCTATGGTCCAGCGCCACGCCCTCATATTCATGGTAGGCCATGCGGTTGACCACCAGCATGGCGGTCTGGGTCAAGGGCAGCAAACCCCCTTCCTGGGCGGAGACCGCCATGCCGGCCGGGGTATGGAGATGCATGACACAGCCTACCTCGGGTCGCGCCATGTGTACGGCGCTGTGGATGGTAAATCCGGCTGGGTTCACCGCAAACGGGCTCTCGTCCACCACCTGTCCCTCCTGATCCACCTTGACCAGCGAGGAGGCGGTCACCTGATTGAACAGCACCCCCAAGGGGTTGAGCAGGAAGTGATGCGCCTCCCCAGGAAGGCGCGCCGAAAGATGGGTGAAAATCAGATCATCCCAGCCGTAGTGGGCCACCAGTCGGTAGGCAGCCGCCAGATCCACCCTGATGCGCCATTCTGCTTCACTCACGTTTTTACGCGCCGCGAGCCCCTGAGCCCAGCGAGTGCTGTCGAGCCCAGCCCCGAATGTTTCCAATGTCGCCATGATGTTTCGCCTCCCTGCTATGGGCCAGGCATCGCCAGATACCGATGCCTTCATGAAAGACAGTTTTCCTTATATAAGGATAGCAGGTTCGCTGCCTGATTGGCTTGACCAAACCCTCTCACGCTGCAACAGCCAGTGCTTGCGCGCCAACCCCCAGCGATAGCCTCCCAACGCGCCATCATGGCGGATCACCCGGTGGCAGGGTATCAGGATGGCCATGGGATTGGCGGCACAGGCCCGCCCCACGGCTCGCGCTGCATGGGGCTCACCCAATGCCCGGGCCAGGGCGCTGTACGATGTGGTGCTACCGCAGGGTACGGCCTGCAGGCTGCGCCAGACACGTTCCTGCCAGGAAGTCCCCGGCAAGGGACGGAGTGGCCAGCTCCTGTCTGGAGCCCATGCCTGGGCTGGGTATTCGATATGGTGTAACACACATTCCAGCATGGCCCTCAGCGTGGCATCCGACGCTCCGCCATAAGACCAGCCATCAGCAGAGTACAATCCCCTGGCCTCGACCCTGGAGGCCCAGGCTTGCAATACCTCCTGCTGGTCATCACCCAGAAACACGGCGCACAGGTCCGCCCCCCGGGCAGCAACCAGTACCGTACCCAGTGCTGCGCGACCGAACGCCAGCCGCATGGGTTCCTGGGTATTGCCCGGCATCCTGCTCAAGCCTGCTGCTCCCCGGTCCAAGGTATGCTGTTTTGCAGTTCGTTTGACCTGGCACCGCAATCCAGTCTCGCCACGTCCACGGCAACCTGCAATGTGCCCTCTCCTCCACCATACACCACGCCATTCAAGGGCATGACATCCCCATAATCGCGACCGATCGCCACGATGATATGCTGGCTGGATGGGATGGTCCCATTGGTGGGATCGAAACCGACCCAGCCCAGCCGAGGGCAATAGACCTCGATCCAGGCATGGGAGGCATCGGCCCCCACCAGCTTTTCCTTTCCCGGAGGCGGTGCCGTCTCCAGATAGCCGCTCACATAACGCGCCGCCAGACCAAGAGAGCGCAGGCTGGCCAGGCAGGCGTGGGCAAAATCCTGACAGACCCCTTTTTTATGCCGCACCACCTCCTGCAGGGGGGTGTGTACCGTGGAAAATCCTTTGTCATATTTCCAGGTGTGATAAATATGCATCATGAGATCATGGGCAATCTGGAGTATGGGCTTGCCCGGTGCACAGTGGGCCCGGGCCAATCGGGCATAAAGGCGCCCAGTCTCCACAAACGGCGAGGGCAACGTGAATTCATAGGCGGCCAGCCACTGCCTGTCCTGGCCTCGCGCCAGGCCGGCTACCACCTCTTCCCAGGGAGAACTGGCCTCGAGTGCCGGCTGCCCTTGATCCAGCAGACAATACACCTCGCTGCACGCTGTGACCGCCAGCCTGCGGTGAGGGGTATCGATGGAAAAATACTGCACCGCGTTACCGTAATGATCCTCATAGCGATCGATCCGATGCGGCTTGGGCGTCACGTGCAACACACTTGCCCTGCAATGCTGCCGGGGCAGGGTGCGGGGTATGAGCCTGGACTGGTTGTGGCACAACACCACGTCTTTGGCATAGACATACATGGTGGTATGTGTCACATGGTAGCAAACAGCCGGCTGGTCCATGGTATGCTAAAAGGCGTCTCTAAGATCTCTGAGGGAAGGGTTGTATCTGGCTGGAAGTATACCATGCCAGTTCACGCCGCTCCGCTGCACAAAGCCTGCGCCATTGCTCTGGTGGCGTATGCTGTTGTACGAACATCAGCTCCAGATGGAGGATATAGAACGTGTTGAAGAGGGTATTGCTGTTCGTGGCGACAAATATCGCCGTCATCCTGGTCCTGACGGTGGTCCTGAAGCTCCTGGGCGTCGAGGGCTACCTGCACCGATACGGCCTCAATATCCAGGCATTGGCCATCTTTGCTGTGGTGTTCGGCTTTGGGGGGTCCTTCATCTCCTTGATGCTTTCCAAGTTCATGGCCAGGATGGCTACAGGCGCCCAGGTGATCCAGCAACCCAGCACCCAGACCGAGGCCTGGCTGGTGAGTGCGGTCTCCCGCCTGGCTGCCGATGCGGGGCTGCCCAAGACCCCCGAGGTGGCCATCTATGAATCTCCAGACCCCAACGCCTTTGCCACCGGCCCCAGCCGCAGCAATGCCCTGGTGGCGGTCAGCAGCGGCCTGCTGCGCTCCATGAACCGTGAAGAGGCAGAGGCCGTCATCGGCCATGAGATCAGCCACATCGCCAATGGCGACATGGTCACCCTGACCCTCATCCAGGGCGTGGTCAATACCTTTGTCATCTTCTTTGCCCGGGTCGTGGGTTTTTTCATCGACAAGTATGTCTTTCGCAATACGGAGCGCGGCCTGGGCATGGGATATTTCCTCACCGTGATGGTCCTGGAGGTGTTTTTTGGCATCCTGGCCACCATGATCGTCATGGCGTTTTCCAGGTGGCGCGAGTTTCGCGCCGATGCCGGTTCGGCGCACCTGCTGGGAGCCCGACCCATGATCGGCGCCTTGCGCCGCCTTGCCGAACACAGCGGCCAGGGACTGCCCAAGGAGCTCAATGCCTTCGGCATCGCCGGCGGCCAGAGCGGCCTGGTGCGGCTTTTCATGAGTCATCCCCCCATCAGCGAACGGATCGCCGCCCTGGAGCGGCTTGGTCACTGACAGCGAGGCCAATGTGGCAACCTACGGAGCAAATGATCTCAAGCCAGGACTCAAGATTCTGCTGGATGGCGACCCCTTCACCATCGTGGACAGTGATTTCGTCAAACCCGGCAAGGGGCAAGCCTTCACCAGGATACGGGTACGCAACCTGAAGAATGGCCGGGTCATTGAACGAACCTTCAAATCCAACGAAACGGTGGAAGAAGCCGATGCCATCGAACAGGAGATGCAGTACCTCTATCAGGAAAATGGCCTCTACCATTTCATGGAGCCGACCACCTTCGAACAGCTCACGGCCACAGAACAGGCCATGGCCGAGGCCAAACCATGGCTCAGGGAGCAAGATACGGTCACCGTGACGCTGTTCAATGGCGAGATCCTCTCGGTATCACCCCCTCATTTCGTCAACCTGCGCATCGAGGCCACAGAACCCGGCATCCGCGGCGATACGGCCACAGGGGGCTCCAAGCCGGCCACCATGGAGACAGGAGCCGTGGTTCGCGTGCCGCTGTTCATCGAGGAAGGCGAGGTGATCCGCGTGGACACCCGCACAGGCACCTATATTTCCCGGGTCAAGGAATAAACGCCTGGCAACCCGTGGCCCATGCGGCCACCATCCGCAGGCGTGCCGCATTGCTGCATGACATCCGCACCTTTTTCGAGGCCCGCCGTATGCTGGAGGTGGAAACCCCACTGCTCTCCCGGCATGCCACCACGGATCCCGCCATCCACAGCCTGGTGAGCTCCTGGGGTGGCAAGACCTGCTTTCTGGCCACCTCCCCCGAGTTCCCCATGAAGCGCCTTTTGGCCGCAGGTCTGGGCCCCATCTATCAGATCAGCAAGGTGTTTCGTGATGGCGAGCGGGGGCGATTGCATCATCCCGAGTTCACCATGCTGGAGTGGTACCGCCCGGGATTCACCTTGCAGGACCTCATCTGCGAGGTGGATGAATTGCTGCACGCCACCCTTGGGGAACTGGCGTTGCCCCAGGCCATGATACTGGACTACGAACAGGCGCTGTTTGATTCCTGCGGCGTGCATCTCGATGCCGATCCGGAACAGCTATGGCCTGTGTTGCAGGCTGTGGGCTGGACAAAAGACCTTCCGGCACCAGCCGTCTGGCAGGACCTGCTCTTTGGTACCATGGTGGTCCCCAGACTGGGCCATGACCAGCCAGTATTCATTACCAATTTCCCTCCGGATCAGTCGGCCCTGGCGGTGATTGATCCCGGCCCACCGCCCCGGGCTCAACGTTTCGAGTTGATTGTCCATGGCATGGAGCTTGCCAACGGCTTCCTGGAACTGCGCGATGCCACCGAACAACAGCAGCGCTTCGCCGCGGACAACGCCCGGCGTCTGGGCCTAAGCCTGGACCCCATGCCCATGGACGAACACCTGCTGGCTGCCCTGCAGTCAGGCCTGCCGCCTTGCAGCGGCGTGGCACTGGGTCTGGATCGCCTGTTGATGATCGCCTGTCACAGCAACTCCATCGACGAGGTGCTGGCCTTCCCCATCGAGCGCGCCTGATCGAGGTTCTGCTGCAACCTCATCGCACAGGCCGGCATGGGTATCAGTCGCCCGCTGCCAACCCTACGGCCTTGCTCAGGGACAAGGCGAGACGTTCGGCAAACGCCGCATCCACGCTGCGAAAGATACCAAGCTGGCGTTGCTTGATGACCTCGGGCACCTCGGCCATATGGCCGGTGATGTTCTGGATGAGCCGCTCACGACCATCTTCCTTCATCACTTGCAACAGGCGTGCCGGCTGGCTGAAATCGTCGTAGCCAATCCTGTGGTCGAAGCGGCGCATCTCCCCTGCGGCAAGCGGCATGGGCGGCTCGTACTCCTCGGGCATCACTTGAGGACCCGGAAAGCTGTTGGGGTGGTAGGGCATAGCTGCCCCGCCGTTGTCGTCGGCGCGCATCAGGCCGTCGCGATGGTAGATCTGCATGGGACAGCGCGGCTGGTTGGGCCGCAGCAGATGGTTGTTGACGCCGAGGCGGTAGCGGTGGGTATCGGCATAGGCGAACAGGCGCGCCTGCAGCATGGGGTCTGGAGAATAGGAAATGCCCGGCACCAGGCTGGAAGGTGCAAAGGCAGCCTGTTCGATGTCCACGAAGAAATTGCCCGGATTGGTGTTGAGCTCCAAGGTACCCACCTGCTGCAGCGGGAAATCGCCATGGGGCCAGACTTTGGTGAGATCGAAGGGATCAAAAGGACATGCGGCCACCTGGTCGTCGGTCATGGTCTGGATGAACAGCGTCCAACTGGGATAGTCCCTTTGCTCGATGGCCATGAACAGGTCGCGCCGGTGGTGATCCGGATCCTTGCCGGTCATGGCGTTGGCTTCGTCGTCTGAGAAATTGGCAATGCCCTGGTTGGTCTTGAAATGGAACTTCACCCAGACGCGCTGGCCCCTGGCATTGATGAGGCTGTAGGCGTGGCTGCCATAGCCGTTCATGTGGCGATAACTCTTTGGCGTGCCACGATCCCCCATCAGCCACAGGACCTGGTGGACGCTTTCGGGATGGAGCGACCAGAAATCCCACTGCATGGTGGGCGAACGCCAGCCCTCCTGGGGCAGGCGTTTCTGGGAATGGATGAAATCCGGGAATTTCATGGGGTCGCGCACGAAAAAAATGGGGGTGTTGTTGCCCACCAAGTCCCAATTGCCCTCTTCCGTATAGAACTTGATGGCAAAACCGCGCACGTCCCGTCCGGTATCGGCGTAGCCCATCTCTCCGGCAACCTGGGAAAAGCGCAGCAGTACAGGCGTCTCCTTGCCCACGGCACTGAACAGGCTGGCCTTGCTGAATGCCGTGATGTCATGGGTCACCGTGAATGTGCCATAGGCCCCGGAGCCCTTGGCATGCACCACCCTTTCTGGAATCCGTTCGCGGTTGAAATGGGCATGCTTCTCCAGGAGCCACATATCTGCCAGCAAAACAGGGCCCCTGGCCCCACCTCGCAGGGTGTTCTCGTCATTGGCCACTACCGCGCCGTTGGCCTGGGTGAATTGGGTCAGATCCGCTCCTGTGGGGTCTTTGTCGGATGGCATTCATGAACTCCCTAAGGAAATATCCTTAATATTGGCATTCGCTAGACTAGATTGATACTCCTTGACAGGCTACCCATGAATAGGGCTGATCGTCAACCACATCCACTTTTCCAGGACTTGCAACGGTACGGTGTTTCAGTACAATATCCGCTATGGATATACAGGGACGAACAGTGGTGGTCACAGGTGGCGGCTCGGGGCTCGGTGCAGCCACGGCCCGGCTCCTGAGCACAAAGGGCGCCAGGGTGGTGGTGCTGGATCGAGATGGCGACAAGGCCGGTGCCATGGCCCAGGAGATCGGTGGTATTGCCTGCGATGCGGATGTCGCCGACGAGGAAACCATGCATCTGGCGTTGCATAATGCCCATCGTCAGGTGGGACCGCTTGCCGCTGTGGTGCATTGTGCAGGCATAGCCTGGGCGCAGCGCATCCTCGGACCTGCGGGCATGCACGACCTCGAGACCTTTGCACAGGTCCTGCGTGTCAACGTCATCGGCACGTTCAATGTGGTGCGTCAGGCCGCCCATTTCATGACCCAGAACGAACCAGACAGCCAAGGCCGCAGCGAGGGCTCACGGGGTGTCATCATTCTTACCGCCTCGGTGGCCGCCTTCGAGGGCCAGATCGGCCAGGCCGCCTATGCAGCCTCCAAGGGGGCGGTCGCCAGTATGACACTGCCCATGGCCAGGGAACTGGCGCGCTTCGGCATTCGGGTGGCTGCCATTGCGCCCGGTATCTTCGGCACACCCATGGCCGGCGGCATGAGCGACAAGGTGCGCCACTCCCTGCTGTCGCAGACCCTTTTCCCAAAGCGTCTCGGCCTGCCTGAGGAATATGCCGCCCTGACTGCACACATCATCGAAAACGACATGATCAACGGCAGCGTGCTGCGCCTCGATGGCGGCATGCGCATGGGACCCAACTAGACACCCCTTGCCGTACCGCAGCATCTGTTGGTTCCTCGCATGGCCCAGAACTTTGCTCCATGGCCGCCCCTTCGCCCCTATTGGTTTGGCCTGCACCTGCTGATCGGGGGTTTCGCTGGCGCCATCGGCCTGTGCAGCACGGTCGTGATTTTCGTCATGCTGTTTTATGCCGGCGAACCACTGGTTCAGGATGATTTTCCCACCCTGCTGCGGGTCAGCGGCGTGCTGCTGATCCTGGCGGCAAGCCATGGGCTGGCAGCCAGGGCCATCTGGAAGAAACACGCCTGGGCATGGATGGCGAGCCTGCCCGCCTGGATACTGTTCGGCCTGGCAACAGCAGCGTTGGTCAAGGCACTGAACCCGGCTTGAGTGCTGCGCTTTGCAAGCCTGTAGGGCCAAGGTATAGTTGACTTAAAGAGTATCATGCAGCCGCAATACGACCCTTGTGATATCGAAACGACCGCGCAACAGGATTGGGCGCACAGCAGAGCCTTTTGCGCCGTGGAAGGTCAAGGCGGGCAGAACTACTATTGCCTATCCATGTTCCCCTATCCCAGCGGCAGCCTGCACATGGGCCATGTGCGCAATTATGCCATTGGAGATGCCATCGCCAGGTACCAGCGGCTTTTGGGAAAAAATGTCCTGCAGCCCATCGGCTGGGATGCCTTTGGCCTGCCGGCTGAGCGTGCTGCCATCAAAAGCGGCGTGCCTCCTGCCACCTGGACACGTCGCAACATCGCCGAGATGCGCGCCCAACTCCAGCGCCTGGGCTTTGCCTATGATTGGTCCCGGGAGATAGCCACCTGCGATCCAGGCTATTACAGATGGGAGCAGTGGTTCTTCTTGCGCCTCCTGGAGCGTGGGTTGGTCTATCGCAAACGCGCCATGGTCAACTTCTGCCCCCACGACAACACCGTGCTGGCCAACGAACAGGTGGTGGATGGGCGTTGCTGGCGCTGCGAGACGGTGGTGGAACACCGCGAACTGCCGCAATGGTTCATGCGCATCACCGCCTATGCCGATGAGCTGCTGACCGGACTCGACCACCTCGATGGCTGGCCCGAGGCGGTCAAGTCCATGCAGCGCAACTGGATTGGCCGCTCGGAGGGTGCCGAGGTGCGGATTGCCATCGACGGCCACGAACCGCTCACGATCTTTACCACCCGGCCGGATACCATCATGGGCATGACCTATGTGGCGGTGGCTGCCGAGCACCCGCTGACCATGGCTGCAGCGCGCAGCGACCCAACCATTGCCGACTTCATCTCTTCCTGCCAGACCGGCAGTGTGGCGGAATCGGCCATGGAACTCATGGAAAAGCGCGGTGTGCCATTGCCCCATGTGGCCCGCCATCCATTGACCGGGGAGCCCCTGCCGATCTATGCCGCCAATTTCGTGGTCATGGGCTATGGTTCCGGTGCCATCATGGCCGTCCCGGCCCACGACAGCCGGGATTTCGATTTTGCCAAGAAGTATGGCCTGCCCATCCGCCAGGTGATCGCGCCAGCTGATGGCTCCGCCTGGCCCCTGGACCAGGCGGCCTTCACGGAACCTGGCATCCTGATCAATTCACCCCCCTGGGATGGCCTGGATTCGGCCACCGCCAAGCAGCACATCATCCGGACGCTGGCAGAGCGCCGCCTGGGTCAGGCCAGGGTGCAATACCGGCTGCGCGACTGGGGGGTCTCCCGGCAACGCTACTGGGGAGCCCCCATTCCCATGATCCATTGCCGGCATTGCGATGCGGTCCCCGTACCGGAAGATCAGCTTCCCGTCCTGCTGCCCGAGGACCTGAGCCCCCTGGAAAACGGCGCCTCGCCATTGCCGGCGTTGGCCTCCTTCGTAGAGACCACCTGCCCGCGCTGTGGCGCCCCGGCGCGCCGCGAGACCGATACCTTCGATACCTTCATGGAATCCTCCTGGTATTTTGCTCGTTTCTGCTGCCCTGACCAGCAGCAGGCCATGGTGGATGAGCGTGTCCGCGCCTGGCTGCCCGTGGACCAGTATATCGGCGGCATCGAGCATGCGGTGCTGCATCTGCTCTATGCCCGGTTTTTTCTCAAGGCCATGCGCGACACCGGCCTGGTCCAGATCGATGAACCATTCGCCAGGCTGCTGACCCAGGGCATGGTGCTCAAGGACGGCGCCAAGATGGCCAAGTCCAAGGGCAACGTGGTGGACCCCAATGCCCTGATCGAACGCTATGGGGCCGATACCGTACGATTGTACGTGCTGTTCGCCGCGCCACCGGAACAGAGCCTGGAATGGTCCGACCAGGGGGTGGAGGGTGCGGCGCGCTTTCTGCGCCGGCTGTGGCGCCTGGGGCATGACCTGCTGGCCCAGGAGAACCTGCTGGCCCAGGAACCACAGCAGGCCCCGATCGCTCCCGGTGGCGCGCCTGCCCAGCTTGCCTACCAGGCCATCCAGTTCACCATCGCCAAGGTCACAGAAGACATGGGGACGCGGCGGCACTTCAACACGGCCATCGCCGCCATGATGGAACTGTGCAATACGTTGATTCGCCTCCATGCCGATGCGGCCGTGCCTGCCATGGAGCGCAACTGGGTGATCCGCCAGGGTGTGCGCGCCATCCTGGTGATGCTGAGCCCCATCTGTCCCCATATCAGCCACCATCTCTGGCAGCGACTCGGAGAGCCTGGCGCCTGCCATGAGGCGCGCTGGCCGGAACCCGACAAGGAGGCCATGCGCCGCGATTGGGTCACCATGGCCGTGCAGATCAATGGCCGCCGCCGGGGACAGATCCAGGCTCCCAGCCAGGCCGACGAGGCTGCCATCATGGCAGCCCTCCGGGAAGAACCGAGCATCTCGAGGCATCTGCAAGGTCTGGTCATCCAGCGCGTGATCCTGGTCCAAGGACGATTGGTGAACGTGGTCGCCACCACATCTGCACAGGAGGCAGTATGAGCCAGCTTTGGCATGGCCTATATCCGCATCTGCTGCTGGCTGTACTGGGAGCAACGGCCCTGGCGGGTTGCGGCTTCCAGCTGCGCGGCAGCACCACCACCATCCTGCCGGCCGTGCGACTCAATGCGGACCCACCTTTTCGCTACGAGGTGGAGCATGCCCTGCGCCGCTCGGACATCGAGATCAGCACCGATGACCGCGCTCCCCTGGTGAACCTTGCCGATGAGCGGGTGGATTACAGGATTCTTTCCATGGATGCCCGGGGCACGGCCCGGGAGTACGAGGTGGTGCACACCGTTCGCCTGGCTGTGCAATGCGGCGACCAGAACCTCATCCCCCCCACCACCCTATCGGCAAGCCGCATCTACAGCGCCACGGAAACCGCCTGGCTCGGCACCCAGGCCGAGGCCCAACAGGCCGCCGAGGCAGCCGCCCAGAACCTGGCTGGCCAGATCCTGAGCCGCTTGGCCGGCGTCAAGACAACCCGGTGTCCCCAGCAGACCGCCGTTCCTGCCAATACCAGGATCCTCGGCGAGCCTGCCGCGGAATGAGCCCACGGATCATCCATGAAACTGACGCTGGATAGCCTGCAGCAAACCAAGGCCAGCACCCTGTTGTCGTGCTATGCCTTAGCCGGTGAGCCGTGGACGGTACTGCAAGCCGTAACGGCCATCCGTGCGGCAGCTGCAGGCCAGTCCAGGCGCACCGCCATCCCAACCCAGGAGAGCGACTGGCAGGCTCTGGAAAACGACCTCGGCACCGGTTCCCTGTTCGATTCCCCTGATTGTTTTTATGAGATCCATATACTGGATGACCGCCTTAGCCAGGCAGGCCAGAAAATACTCATGCGTTGCCTGGAGCAGGTCCAGCGTCCCATCCTGGTCCTGGTAGCCTCGATGGCAGCTGCCAGTTGTCGCCACAGCACCTGGTTTCGCCATTGCGAACGCCATGGCGGTGCCCTGTATGCCTGGCCCCCCCGGGGAGCGGCCATGGCCTCCTGGCTCAGACAGCGCCTCGAGACCCTGCAGTTGTCCGCCACGCCGGACGTTGTACAGGCCATGGCGCAGCGCTTCGCTGGCAACTGCATGATGGCCGAGGATTTTCTTCAGCAAAGTCGCATGCTGGGCCAGCGCCAGATCACAGGCGCACAGCTCGAGGAGGCCCCGTGCGAGCATGGCGATGTCTTCATGCTGGCCGAGGCGGCCCTGCGGGGCGAGACGGCCCTGGCCCATCGGCTGCTGCAGGGACTGGAACAGGACGGCACCGCGCCCCAAGCCTTGCTGGGGGCCGTATTGCACAGGATACGCGCCGCCCTGCAGCCGGCTTCCTCTGCCACGCCCCCCCAGGGCCAGATCAATCGGCACGCCAGGATGCAGCTGGAGCGCATGCTGCTCGAGGCAGGCCATGTGGATGCCTCCATCCGCCAGGGCCAGGGCTGGCCTGCGCTGCGTCTCTGGTTGCTGAAGCTGACCGCAAGACCGAGGAACACCATGGCATGACAGCACAACCCACCCCCCCCATGGCAACAGGCACGCTACGGGAGCACCTGGGGCCGGCGGTGCGCCAGGCGGCCACCGCCCTGGCCCAGGCGGACAGTGCCGCAAAGAACCGCTTCCTGCAGGCCACCGCCGCAGCCCTGGAGACACAGCGTGCGCTCCTTCTCCAGGCCAATGCCCTGGACGTGGCCCAGGCCAGCGACCAGCCTGCCGCCTTCCAGGAACGCCTCACGCTGAACGACTCCCGCATCACCGGCATGATCAAGGGATTGCATGACGTGGCGTACCTGCCCGATCCTGTGGGGCGGATACGCGAGCTCACCAGGCAAACCTCGGGCATCACGGTGGGTCGCATGCGCGTACCCCTGGGCGTGCTGGCCATGGTGTTCGAGTCACGTCCCAATGTGGCCATCGATGCAGCGGCCCTGGCCGTCAAGGCGGGCAACGCCATCTACCTCAAGGCCGGCACCGAGGCGCTGCATACCTGCCGCATCCTGGATGCCTGTCTTCAGGAGGGCCTGCGCCAGGCCGGATTGCCCATGGAGGCGGTGGTCATGCTGCCCTGTGATGGGCGGCACCTGATCCAGGAGCTGATTGGCTCACCCCAGTGGATCGATCTGCTCATCGCCCGCGGTGGCCATGCCCTGTTTGCAGCGCTGCATCAGGAATCAAGGGTTCCTGTCATGGGCCATCTCAGCGGCAACTGCCACATCTATGTGGACGACCGCGCCGACCTCGACCAGGCCATGGCCATCGTCTGCAATGCCAAGCTGAGCCGCCCAGGTGTGTGCAATGCCATGGAGACCCTGCTGGTGGCAGCACCCATCGCGGCCTCCTGGCTGCCCGCCATGCTGGATAAGCTTCGGGAAGCGGGCTGCGCCATGCGCGGCTGTCCGGCCACCCGCGACCTGGTCCCGTGGGTGCAGCCGGCCACGGAACAGGACTGGCACGAGGAATACTTGGCACCCATCCTGGCGGTCCGGGTGGTGGCCGGCCTGGACGAGGCCATGGCCCATATCGCCCGCTATGGCACCCAGCATACCGAGGTCATTCTCACCCAGGACCTCGCCAGGGCCGAACAATTCCTGCGTGGCGTGGATGCTGCTTCTGTGATGGTCAACGCCTCCTCGCGGTTTGCCGATGGCTCCGAATATGGCCTGGGTGCCGAGATCGGCATTGCCACAGGCAAGCTGCACGCCCGCGGCCCCATCGCCCTGGAAGGACTGACCTGCGAGAAGTGGATCGTTCTCGGCCAGGGCCAGGTCCGGGAATAGGCCATTGCCATGGAAGGCCCGCTGGGCATCCTGGGCGGCACCTTCGATCCTGTCCATCATGGTCACCTGCGTCCTGCTCTGGAGATGATGCAGGGCGTCGGCTTGCAGCGCGTCTTTTTCATCCCCAACTTCCACCCACCCCACCGCCCACCGCCGGTGCTGCAGGGCGCTGTACGCCTGCACCTGCTGCGGTTGGCCATTGCCGCGGAACCTCGCTTCGTGGCCGATCCCCGGGAACTGGAGCGTGGTGGCATCTCCTACACCATCGATACCCTGCTCACCTTTCGCAGGGAATACCCGCGTCGCTCCCTGTGCCTGCTCATGGGGTTCGATGCTTTTCTGAGCCTGCCCAGCTGGCGTCATTGGGAGCGGATTCTGGACCTGGTGCATATCGTGGTAGCCAATCGGCCACCATGGCGCACCGTGCAAGATGACCTCATGGCCGACTTCCTGTCACGCCATCACACCGCGCAACCCCTGGAACTCCATCGCACGACCCATGGTCATATCCATCTGTTCAGTGTGACACCACTGGAGATATCATCAAGCCAGATACGCCAGGAAATCGCCCATGGAGGCAGCAGCCGTTACCTGGTGCCAGAACCCGTCTGGCATCACATCTGCCAAGAGAGGCTCTATGAGCAATCAGGCCCTGACTGAGACACTGCTCGATACGGTACGCCATACCCTGGAAGACTTAAAGGCGCTGGATACGCGGGTGCTGGATGTCCATGAACTGACCACTGTCACTGACTACATGGTGGTAGCCAGCGGCACCTCGTCACGGCACGTGCGCTCCATCGCCCAGCGCCTCCAGGAAGCCACAGAAAAGTTGGGCTTTCGCCTGATCGGCATGGAAGGCGAGCAGGCCGCAGAATGGGTGCTGCTGGACCTCGGCGAGGTGGTGGTGCATGTCTTCCAGGCGGCCATCAGGCCCTTCTATGCCATCGAGCGGCTCTGGGACATGGCCGAGCATCTTCCTGATCCCGGCAGCGCCCATCAGGCAGATGGCCATGGCTTGGGTCCATGACATCCAACCCAAGCTGGCGGCTCAGCGCACATCCGGTTCGGCTATGCAAGGCTAGCCATAGGTAGGCTCCAGCCGCACCCATGATCCCCAGGCAGGACGCCTGGCGATGAACACTCAGGGGCTGCTGCTCTCGGCAAGCCCTGTTGCCATGGCGCTGCGCAGCCCAGGCAGGATGTCGCTCTCGGTGGGGGTACCCGTGCGCTCGAAGAAATGTGGATCCATGGTCTCGATGAAGCGTTGTACCTGGGGGGTGAGGAACTTACCCTTGCGGATCACCACGCCATAGGTGCGCCTTGGAAAATAGTCGTTGAGGGGAATGGCCGCCAGGTCCCGTTCCTCTCCGGTCAGACAGATGCTGGTGACGATGGACACCCCAAAGCCCAGGCCCACGTACTTCTTGATGACCTCCCAGCCGCCCGCCTCGAGGCTCACCTTCAGCTCCAGGCCATGCTGCTGGAAGATCAGCTTCACCAGGCGCCAGGTGCTGAGGTGGTGTGGCGGCAGGATCAGCCCATATTCGCTGATGGCCTTGAGATCCATATGTTCGTTCAATTTGGTCAGCGGATGGTCGCAGGGTGTGATCAGCATGGGGTCATAGGTGTGCGTCGGCCAGTAGAGCATGTCGTCGGGTACCTCCAGCATGGAGCCCACCGCCATGTCGGCCTCGTCGGAGCGCAACAGCTTCATGCCATCGCGGCCGGTGACATTGTGCAGCTTGAAGCGGATACCCGGATAGCGCCTGGCGAACTCGGAAAGCACGCTCGGCAACAGATAGAGCAGCGTGGACTCGCCTGCGGCGATGTCGATATAGCCGGAGTCCAGGCTGCTAAAGCGGGCACTGAAATGCTCGGGCAGCTTTTCCATACCTTCCACCAGCGGCATGGCCAGCTCATAGAGCACGCGCCCTGCCGGGGTGAGCTTGATGTGCGGTCCGCGCCGCTCGAAAAGCACGGTGTTGAACTCGCGCTCCAGCGCCTGGATCTGCAGCGACACCGACGGCTGGCTCAGGTCCATCCGTTCAGCGGCCTTGGAGATGCTGCCGCTCTGCGCCGCATAACAGAAGCCACGCAACTGCTGTAAGTGATTGTGCTTATAGTATTGACGGGACGGGGCTTCGCTCATTGTTCAATCCCTATGCCAGCTCGAGTATCTCCCTCGAGCCGGCATCTTTATCATAAATTCTGTGGAGCGCTTTTACTTAGAGGTATTTAGTATAGCAAAAGATTGACAGGCGCAATAGTCACCCTGATTGCAAGGCGGTCATATTGCAACGGCAGCCAACGGTCTGCTGGCGACCCTCCTGTATAATGGAACCCTGCAGGGGTTTCATGATGATGGCCCCGGCAGGGGAACAAGCCATGCTCACAGCCGCAGCACTCAGGCGGGTTCCATGGCTGGAAAACGATGCGCCATACAACTCGGGAGAGCACCTATGAAGTACCAGAAGATCGTCCTGCCCAAGGAGGGGGAGGCCATCGCCGTCCATCCCGATGGTACCCTGGATGTACCCGCCCAGCCCATCATGCCCTTCATCGAGGGTGACGGCATCGGCATCGATGTCACGCCGGTGATGCGTCGTGTGGTGGATGAGGCCATCCACCTGGCCTATGAGAACGAAAAGCGCTTGGTGTGGATGGAGGTCTACGCCGGCGAGAAGGCCGTCAAGCTCTATGGCGAGGGGCAGCTCTTGCCCGAGGAAACCATGGATGCCCTGCAGCGCTATGCCGTTTCCATCAAGGGCCCCCTGGGCACACCCGTTGGCAGCGGCCACCGTTCACTCAACGTAACCATCCGCCAGCGCATGGATCTCTATGCCTGCGTGCGGCCCATCCGCTATTTTCCCGGCACGCCCACGCCGCTCAAGGACTCGGAACACACCAAGATGACCATCTTTCGCGAGAACACAGAGGACATCTACGCAGGCATCGAATGGCCGGCGGGCAGTCGGGAGGTGATCAAGCTCATCCACTACCTGCAAGAGGAAATGGGCGTCAAGAGCCTGCGCTTCCCCAACAGCTCCGGCATCGGTATCAAGCCCGTGTCCCGGGAGGGCTCCAAGCGCCTGGTGCGCAAGGCGATCCGCTATGCCCTGGATGGTGATCACAGCTCGGTGACTCTGGTCCACAAGGGCAATATCATGAAATACACAGAAGGCGCCTTCCGGGACTGGGGCTACGAGGTAGCCCGGGAGGAGTTCGGCGCCACCGTGGTGGATGATGGCCCCACCTGCGAGATCAACCATCCCGGCACCGGCGCCAAGGTGATCGTCAAGGATGTGATCGCCGACAATTTCCTGCAGCAGATCCTGCTCAACCCCCAGGACTACGACATCATCGCCACCCTCAACCTCAACGGCGACTACATCTCAGATGCCCTGGCGGCCCAGGTGGGCGGCATCGGCATCGCTCCGGGTGCCAACATGAGCGATCAGGTGGCGGTCTTCGAGGCCACCCATGGCACAGCACCGGGACTGGCCGGCAAGAACCAGGTGAATCCAGGCTCGCTGATCCTCTCGGCCGAGATGATGCTGCGTCACCTGGGCTGGTGCGAGGCCGCCGACCTCATCCTCAAGGGGGTGGCGAGCGCCATCGCAGCCCGCACCGTCACTTATGATCTTGCCCGGGTACGCGGCGCGCTCACGGCACCACCGCGGCAGACCGTGGAAGACCAGGAAGGCAAAAAAGTAACGGTCCATGAGGATGTGCAGCGCCTCATGCCTGGCGCCACGCTGGTGAGCTGCAGTGGATTTGGGGAAGAGGTGATCAAGCACATGCGTCAGGCCCGCGCCAAGCCATCCATCGCCGCCGTCAGTTGATGCATCCTGCAATCGAGCAGCAGCTGCCCCATCTTCCCGATGCCCCCGGCGTCTACCTCATGCTGGGGGCAAAAGGCGAGGTGCTGTACGTGGGCAAGGCCAAAAGCCTCAGGAGCAGGCTGCTCAGCCACTTCCGGGCCACCTCGCCCACGGTGCGCCACCGCCACCTGATGGAGCAGGTCTGCGACCTGCGCCTCAACATAACCCGCACCGAGGCCGAGGCGCTGCTGCTGGAACACACCCTCATCAAGGCCGAGATGCCCCGGTTCAACGTGCTGCTGCGCGACGACAAGACCTACCCCTGCATCGCCATCACCACCCAGCACACCTTCCCCCGGATCACGCTGCACCGCGGTCCCAGGCGGCCCGGCAACCGCTACTTCGGTCCCTACCCCAGTGCCGGGGCAGCGCGCAGCACGCTCAAGGAACTGGGCCGGCTGTTCGGCCTGCGCGCCTGCCGGGATACGGTCTTTGCCCATCGCACCAGGCCCTGCCTGGAATACCAGATCGGCCGCTGTTCGGCACCCTGCGTGGGCCTCGTCGAGGCCCAGCGCTACCGGCAGGACGTGCATCATGCCGCCTTGTTCCTGCAGGGCGCCACCACCGAGGTGATTCATGCCATGGCAGCCAGGATGGACGAGGCAGCCCTTGCCATGGACTTCGAGCAGGCTGCGGCGCTGCGCGACCAGATCGCCAGACTGCGCACCGTGCAGAACCGGCAATACATGCGCCTGCCCCAGGGGCACCTCGATGTGATTGCCATCGCTCCTGCCGAGGCCGGCCATCTTGCCTGTGTGGCGGCGGTCAAGGATGGCAGCTATCTGGGTAGCGAGATCTTCACGCCCAGGTTGCCCCAGGATGGCCCGGAACTGGATGAGGCCGCGCTGCGCACCACGCTGCTGGGCCAACTCTATCTGGAGCGGCCCGTGCCGCCGGTGATCATCCTGGATGGCCCCGTGGACGACGCCAAGAACCTGGTCGCCATGCTGCGCAGCCGTACCGGCGCACCGGTACGGCTGACCACCCGTCCCCGGGGTGTCGAGGCCCGCCACCTGGAGCTGGCCCGGGCCAACCTGGCGAGCACGCTCGCCCTGCGCAGCGCATCAAGCTCGGAAGCACGCCGCCTGGCCGCCCTAGGCGAGGCCCTGGGGCTTACCAAGCCGCCGCAACGCATTGAATGCTTCGATGTGAGCCATACCATGGGCGCATCCACGGTGGCCTCCTGTGTGGTGCTGGGGCCGGATGGCTTCATCAAGCCAGCCTACCGGCGCTTCAATATCCGCAACGCCGCCCCGGGCGACGACTATGCTGCCATGGGCGAGGTGATCAGGCGACGCTATGCGCGCCTGCTCCAGGAGGAAGGGCCCCTGCCGGATGTGGTGATCGTGGATGGCGGGAGCGGCCAACTGGCCCAAGCCCAGGCAGCACTGCAGCAGCTGGGACTGGACACGCTGCCTCTGCTGGGCATCGCCAAGGGCCCCGGACGCAAGGTGGGCCTCGAGACCCTCTACCGCCATGGTGAGCCCCTCCCCCTGGCCGGCGACAGCACCGCCATGCAGCTGTTGCAGACCATCCGCGACGAGGCGCACCGTTTTGCCATCGGCGCGCACAGGAGACGCCGCGCCAAGGCCCAGCGCAGCACCACGATGCAGACCATCCCCGGCATCGGGCCCAAGCGCAGCAATCTTCTGCTGCGCCAGTTCGGCGGCCTCCGGGGGCTCTCCCGGGCGGGCCTGGAGGATCTTGCCGCCATCCCCGGCATCAGCCATCGCATCGCCGCAGCCGTCTACCATCATTTCCATCCCGGCACCATGCCATGAACCGCCATGCCCTGCCCAACCAGATCACAGCACTGCGCATCCTGCTTATCCCGCTGTTCCTTGTCTTGTTCTATGCAAGCCTACCGGGACATGGTCACCCGTGGGCGGCCCTGCTGTTTGCCCTCCTGGCGGCCAGTGACTGGGTGGATGGCTACCTGGCGCGGCGCTGGCAGGCCAGCAGCGCGCTGGGCGCCCTGCTGGACCCCATCGCCGACAAGCTGCTGACCACAGCGGCCCTGGTCCTGCTGGTGGCCGACCGTCCCAGTCCATGGCTTGTGCTGTGCGCCTTCGCGCTGCTGGGGCGTGATCTCTCCATCTCGGCACTGCGCGCCTGGGCCAATGGTCAGGGCCTGGGACATGTGCTGGCCGTGACGCCGGCTGCCAAGGTGAAGACCGCCTGCGAGATGACCGCGTTGCTGCTCATGCTGGTCGTTGCCGCCCCATCACCCTGGCAGAAGCTGGGCATGGTGCTGCTCTCGGTGGCCGTTTTCCTGTCGCTGACCACAGCCATCACCTACCTGCGCCGCGCCATCGACGGGATTGGAGATCGGGCCCCTCCCCCATGAACCCGCTGCTGGGAAAACCAGCACAGCTTATGCTAAGCTTTACCTGAAACAATCATGCCATGGCGTATATTAAAGAATGCTCAGGAGCTGGGCGCTTTTTGCTTCAGGAGGGAGAGGAATGGCAGCGCAATCATTCTGGCAATGGGCTCAGGAAGAGCCAGCACGCTTGGCACTGGTGACACCAGAAGGCCAGAAACTGACCTTCGGCGAGCTGGGGGCGCGGGTCAACGCCGTCTCCCATGGCCTGTTGGCCCTGGGGCTCGAGCAGGGCGATACGGTGGCCATCCAGCTGGGCAACGAACCCGCCTGGGTGGAGGTTTTCATGGCCGTCCATCAGATCGGTCTCTATCTCACAGCCATCAATTATCATCTGAGCGCCGAGGAGACCGCCTACATCCTGGAAAACAGCGAGGCCAAGGTGTTCATCGCCAATGCCCGCTATGCCCAGCAGGCCGCAGGTGCTGTGGAACGCATCCACTTCGACCGCCAGCGCTGCTTTGCCACCCAGGGCACCATCGAGGGCTTCCGCCCCTACGAAGACCTGCTGGCCGGTCAGCCCACCGCGCCGCCGGAGCATCGCCAGGCAGGCAGCCTCATGCTGTATACCTCGGGAACCACGGGCCGACCCAAGGGGGTGCGTCGCGCGCTGTCCGGCCGGTCCCCTGAAGAGGATGCCGCCATCACCCAGCTGCTGGGCATGCTTTTCGACATCACCCCGGGCACCGGCGTGCACCTGGTCACAGGCCCCCTGTACCATGCTGCCCCTGGTACCTTCGGCATGAGTGCCCTGCACATGGGGCAGACGCTGGTGCTCATGGACAAGTGGACCCCGGAAGACACCCTGCGCCTCATCCAGGAGGAGGGCGTCACCGTCACCCACATGGTGCCCACCATGTTCAACCGCCTGCTGAAGCTGCCTGAGCAGGAGCGCAAACGCTACGATGTCTCGAGCCTCAGGAGCGTCATCCATGCCGCTGCGCCATGTCCTGTGGATACCAAGAAGGCCATGCTGGATTGGTGGGGCCCTGTGATCTATGAATACTACGGCGCCACAGAAGGAGGCGGCACCTACGTCAAGCCCCATGAGTGGATCAAGAAGCCCGGTACCGTGGGCCAGCCCTGGCCGGGTTCCACCATCAAGATCCTCGATGATCAGGGCAAGGAGCTACCACCCTACGAGACAGGCACCATCTATATGTCCTCGGTGCTGGCAAGCTTCGAGTACTTCAATGACAAGGAAAAGACCGCGGCCAACCGCAAGGGCGACCTGTTCACCGTGGGCGACATGGGTTACCTGGATGAGGACGGCTGGCTGTTCATCTCGGACCGCAAGGCGGACATGATCATCTCAGGCGGTGTCAATATCTATCCTGCGGAGATCGAGGCCGTGCTGCATCAGCATCCCAAGGTGGGTGACGTGGCCGTGTTCGGCATCCCCGACGAGGACTGGGGCGAGTCGGTCAAGGCCGTGGTGGAGACGGTTCCCGGCGTAGCCCACAGTCCGGAGCTGGCCGAGGAACTGCGCCAGTACGTCCACGACCGCATGGCCCACTACAAGGTGCCACGGAGTTTCGAATTCATAGACCAGCTGCCACGCTACCCCACTGGCAAGCTCTACAAGCGGCTGCTGCGCGACAAGTACTGGCAGGGCCGGGAGCGCAAGGTCTAGTGTCTCATTGCATGCAAGACTGGCCATCTAGACGGAAAAAAACCGGCATGGCAGAATGAAAAACCCGTAAGCAGGGCCGAAAACCATATCCCGATAGGCCTTCCAGGGCATGAAGAAACTTGCCCAAGGCCATCCACCAGCAAAACGCATAGGAGAGAATCGCCATGATAAATGCTCAGGGGCTGCTTGCTTCATTGCTCATCGGCGCTGTGGCTGGTTGGCTCGCCGGCAAGATCACCCAGGGAGTGGGCTTCGGCGTCCTGGGCAATATCCTCATCGGGATCGTGGGTGCGGGCGTCGGTGGTTTGCTCTTCGGCATGCTGGGCATCAAGGCCTACAGCCTGCTGGGCACCATCCTCATGGCGACTGTCGGTGCTATCGTGCTGCTGTATGTGGTCAGGCTGATCACCAGAAAAGCCTGACCAGAGACCCAGCCACATGCCAGCACAAGGCAGGCCCGCCATCTTCCTGGACAAGGATGGCACGCTCATCCCAGACATCCCCTACAACATCGACCCAAGGCGCATCACCCTCAAGCCAGGTGTGATCCAGGGGCTGGCGCTGCTGGCCCGGCTTGAAAGCCCTCTTGTGGTGGTCAGCAACCAGTCCGGCGTGGCCCGCGGCCTGTTCAGCGAGGCCGCCTTGCAAGGCGTACAGCTGCGGCTTGCCGAACTGTTTGTCAGCTGCGGCGCCACATTGGCCGGCTTCTATTGGTGCCCGCATCACCCAGACGGGGTGATGCCCTCCCATGCCATCCATTGCAGGTGTCGCAAACCAGCTCCCGGCCTTCTGCTGCAAGCCGCCCAGGAGCTGGGTCTCAGCCTGGCACACTCCTGGATGGTGGGCGATACCCTGGCCGATGTGACAGCGGGCCTGCGGGCTGGCTGTCACAGCATCCTCATCACAGCCACGGTCAGCAGACCTCTGGTGGCCGACGGTCATGTCCCCTACCACAGAGCCCCCGATCTGCAGGCTGCGGCAGCCTGCATCGCCGTAGCCCGGACGCAAGATCCATGGCGGCATCGTCACGCTGCAGCAGCCTCCCATTCTTGACTCGCCCTGCTTTCGGTCTATCAAACTCTTATAAAGAGAAAGCCTCCCTGCAGAAGGAACAGGCGACCCACGGGCGCATCTACCGTAACATTGCTGAGGCGCGTGATGCTGTCATTGACTTCAAAGAGACCATTACAACCGAGAATGCTGTCCATCGCAGCCCGTCAGGCAAGGCTGATGAAACTGACCGCCTGAGTCACAAAACTGTGTCTAGTCAACCTGGGCCGATACACATCGGACTGACCGTTGCCCGGCCAATCCAGCGCCAGCACCCGATACTGTTTGGCGAGGGCAGGAATAACTGCTTCGAAGTCTTGGCTGTCGCCGGGATTGGCGTGCAGCAAGACCAACGGCACGCCCGCCCCGTGCTCAGAATAATTGACTGTGCCAGTGGACAGATTAATGGACGGCATAGATGCTCCTTTGCAATGCCCAACATTTGAGCTGAGCGTCGCACAGCGTCCGCTCGAGTGAAGGGTTAGGCGTCATTCCGCACAAAGCGTGCTTCCTCGACTTGGCGGCCACCACGCTCGAACAGTTTCTCGCTGTCAGGAACTCGCTTGAAACCGAAGACCTCATAGAACCGAACGGCTCGTTGGTTCTGGCTGAGTACCCAAAGCGACACACC
>WOZS01000027.1 GCA_011620135.1 Gammaproteobacteria bacterium | reverse complement strand
GCGGCGTACGGCCATAGAGGGCCAGACAGATGGCATCGAGAATGGTTGACTTGCCAGCCCCCGTGGGCCCGGTGATGACAGAAGACATCGCCCGCCACCAGCAGCACGTCGACTGCATGCTGCCTGAGTGTGTCTGCAAGCCCGTCCAGGAAGCGGCCGTATTCATCGTGCCGCGTCATGCCAAGGAGCATGCGCCCCAGATGCCAGTCCGAGGTGTGGAGAATCTTCATGGGCACAACCAGGCATCTTGTGGGGTCACTGCACAGGCCATGGCGTTTCCCGAGCCAGCTAGGGCAGCAGCACCAGCTTGCCGAAATGGCAGCCGGCTTCCATGCGTTCGTGGGCAAGGCGCACCTGCGTGAGAGGCAGCGCCTGGTCCACCGTCACCTGGAGCGTGCCGGCGGCAAGGGCCGCAGCACCCCGCTCCCCCACCGTCTGTGAGAGGCCAATGCGCTGCTCCAGCGGCAAGGAGCGCATGGTCATGGCACGAAGCGTCAGGCGCCGCAAGAGCAAGGCACCCAGATTGAGGGAGGTCTGCATGCCGCCCAGGAGACCCACCAACACCCAGCTGCCATCCTCCGCAAGGCATGCCAGATGCTCGCCCAGCGTCTCGCCACCCACCAGGTCCACCACCACCTGCACACCACCGGGAGAACGGCTCTTGACCCATCGGGCCAGCTCCCCGGAGCCCTCAGCGAAGCAGTCGTCCGGCGAGGCACCATGTACGCGCTCCAGGCGCTCCATGCTGCGTCCCGTGGCCAGCACGCAAGTAGCCTCCAGCAACCGGGCCCACTGCACCACCGCTTGGCCCACCGCCGAGGTGGCCCCGCGCACCAGACAGCTGCCGCCGGGCTTGAAGCCGCCTTCCATGACCAGCGCGCGATAAGCGGTCAGAAAGGCTTCTGGAAAGGCCCCTGCCACCTCCCAAGCCACGCCATCGGGCACGATGATGGTCTCGCGTTCCTGTACGGTGACAAACTCGGCCTGGGCGCCGGTGGGCATCAGGCCCATGACCCGGTCGCCCACCTGGCGCAACGCACAATGCGCCCCACAGGCCACCACCTCGCCGGCGTATTCCAGCCCCAGCCGGGCGGCATCATAGCCGGCGGGTGGCGCATAGAGGCCGCGGCGCTGCAGCAGGTCGGCCCGATTGAGGGCTGCGGCCTTGACGGCCACCACGATCTCGCTGCCCGCTGGCTGCTCTATGGGCACATCCTGGATCTCCAGGCCATCCGGTGGCCCGGGTCGCGCCACCACCACAGCGCGCATCAGGCCGCCTCCTGTCCTGCAGGCTCGATGCGCACCATCAACGTGCGTGGCTTGACCTGCAGCCCAGGCTGTACCAGAACCTCCTGGACCACCCCATCGATGGGGCTTGGCACCTCCATCTCCATCTTCATGGCCTCGATGATGCAAAGCGCCTGGCCCTTCTTGACCCTGGCGCCGGGCTCCACCTTCACAGCCAGGATCTTGCCGGCCATGGGGGCCATGCAATGGCCGCTTGCCGTGCCGCCCCGCTGGGCCGGAGAGAGCATCAATACATCGCGGAAAGACCCCTCGAAACCCGTTGCAGCCAGGTGCAGCACCTCGCTTGTCTCCCAGGCGGCATGGACTGTGTTCCTGTGGCCCGCACCATCGGCAAAGCTGATGACACCGGCATGGCCCGGCGCCAGCAGGCGGATCGTGGCCACCTCCTGGACCGCATCGCACTGCTCGCCACGGCTCACCTGGAACACATTGGGGGAGACAGCACGGATGCGCAGGGGTTCAATGCGCTCGCGGCAGCTGAGCTTGATGGGTGCATCCATGTCCAGAGCGCTGCACCAGTAGCGCAGGCCCGGCGCCAGGGGCAGCGCTGCGGCACGGCGCACGTGGAAAAGGACAGCGGCCAGCGCCCAGAGCACCTCGCTGGCCTCGGGGCGCCTGGGTGGATCAAGCATCAGCTGGCCGTCGATCCAGTCGGTGGTGGCCTTGCCCGCCACAAAGACCGGATGGCGCAGCAGCGCCTGCAGGAAGGCACGGTTGGTGCCCACGCCCAGCACGGCGGCATCCTCCAGGGCATGGAGCAGTCGGCGGCGCGCCGCATCCCGATCAGGCCCCCAGGCGATGACCTTGGCCAGCATGGGATCATAGTAGGGTGTCACCGCCATGCCCGCTGCCAGGGCCTGGTCCACCCGGATGCCCTCGCCCTGCGGCCAGCGCACATCCAGCACCGTGCCGGTCTGGGGCACGAAACCATCGAAGGGGTCTTCTGCGTAGAGCCGTGCTTCCATGGCCCAGCCCTGGAGCGTGACCTGCTCCTGGCTGACCGTGAGCTTCTCGCCCGCAGCCACGCGCAGCTGCCAGGCCACCAGGTCGAGCCCGGTCACCAGTTCCGTCACCGGGTGCTCCACCTGGATGCGGGTATTCATCTCCAGAAAATAGAATTGCCCGTCTTCTGCCAGCAGAAACTCAACCGTGCCTGCACCCATGTAGCCGATGGACTGCGCCGCCTGGACGGCAGCATGACCCATGGCCGCTCGCAGGCTTTCTGTCATCACAGAACATGGCGCTTCCTCGATGACCTTCTGGTGGCGGCGCTGCGCCGAGCAGTCGCGCTCGCCGAGGTGGATGACATGGCCATGGCCGTCGGCCATCACCTGCACCTCCACATGGCGGGCATGCAACACGGCGCGCTCCAGGATGAGCTCATCGGAGCCAAAGGCATTCCTGGCCTCGGAACGCGCCGACTGCAAGGCGGCATCGAGTCCTGCTGCGCTGGTCACCAGGCGCATGCCGCGCCCACCACCACCGGCAGCTGCCTTGACCATCAGCGGATAGCCAATCTCGGCGGCGTGCTCGCGCAAGACAGCATCGCTCTGGTCGTGGCCCTGGTAGCCGGGCACACAGGGCACGCCGGCTTGCACCATGCGCCTTTTGGCCTCGGCCTTGTTGCCCATCAGGGCGATGGCTTCCACGGGCGGGCCCACGAAGACGATCCTGGCATCATGGCAGCGCCTGGCAAAATCGGCATTCTCGGCCAGGAAACCATAGCCGGGATGAACGGCCTGGGCGCCGCTGACGCGGCAAGCCTCCAGGATCTTCTCCTGGTCCAGGTAGCTCTCGGCGGTGCTCAGCCCGCCGATGGCCACCGCCTCGTCGCAGGTGGCCAGGTGGGCCGCGCCGGCATCGGCCTCGGAATACACCGCCACGGTACGCAGACCCAGGGCCTTGGCACTCCTGGCGATGCGTGCTGCAATCTCGCCGCGGTTGGCAATCAGAACCTTTTCGAACGCCACGGTCTTCTCCTCATTAAAAATTGTTTTTCGATCGATCACAGCCGGGCCACGCCGAAGGTATTGGGATGCATGCTGCGCCCTGCGGCCTCGGCACATATGGACAGCACATAGGTCAGCACGCGCCGCGTGTCCCGGGGGTCGATGATGCCGTCATCGAGACCGCGGGCCGTGGCGTACAAGGCGTCCTCCTGGCGGTTGAACAGATCCACGATCTCCTGCTTCATGGCAGCCAGCATGCCAGGGTCCATCTCCATGCCGCGGCGCTTCATGCTGGCTTCCACCACGATGGACATGGTGGTGGCCGCCTGCTCGCCGCCCATAACGTTCATACGCGCATTGGGCCAGGCAAAGAGAAAATGGGGCTTGTAGGCGCGACCGCACATGCCATAATTCCCAGCACCGAAACTCGCCCCGATGTTGAAGGTGATACGGGGTACCGTGGCATTGGAGACGGCCTGGATCATCTTGGAGCCGTGCTTGATCATGCCGCCCTGCTCGGGATCGGTGCCCACCACATAGCCTGTGGTGTTCTGCAGGAACACCAGCGGGGTGTTCGTCTGGCAGCACAACTGGATGAACTGGGCGCATTTGGTGGCCCCGTTGGGAGTAATGGGGCCGTTGTTGCCGATGAACCCGCAGGCATAGCCGCCCACCTTGGCCCGCAGGCAGACCATATCGGCGCCATAGAGCGGCTTGAAGTCGGACCAGCGCGAGCCATCGGCGATGCGGGCAGCCACCTCGCGCATGTCGTAGGGCCTGCGGTAGTCCAGCGGCACCACGCCACACAGCTCGTCTGGATCATAGAGCGGCTCGTCGGCATGCCCAGGCTCGGCCACGGACCGGCCCCAGTCCAGGGAAGCCATGACCTCCCGGGTGAGCCGGATGGCATCGGCATCGTCCTCGGCCAGGTATTCGGCAAGCCCAGAGATGGTGGCATGCATCTCGGCCCCGCCCAGGCTCTGCTCGTCGGCATCCTCGCCGGTGGCAGCCTTGACCAGCGGTGGGCCCGCCAGGAAGGCCTTGCCGCGGCCCCTCACCATGATCACATAGTCCGACATGCCTGGAATATAGGCGCCACCTGCGGTGCAGTTGCCATGCACAGTCGAGATCACCGGCACACCGGCCGCCGAAAGCCTAGCCATGTTGTAGAACATCTCACCACCATAGACGAAATGTTCCATCTGGTAGTCGCGCAGGTTGGCGCCACCGCTTTCCACCAGGTTGATCAGCGGCAGCCTGCTTTGCAGGGCGATGTGCTGGGCGCGCACCGCCTTCTGGCCGCCGGGGCGCGCTGCTGCGGTGATGCCGCTGTCGCTGGCCACGATGATGCAGCGCACGCCGCTCACATAACCGATGCCGATGATGGAGCCACCTCCAGGGATGGTCTTGTCCGGATCGTCCTCGTCCTGACGGTAGCCCGCCAGCGTGGCAAGCTCCAGGAAGGGCGCACCGTGATCCAGCAGGCGCGCCACCCGCTCCCGGGGCAGGATCTGCTGGCGCGCATCGAACTTGGGCCGCGCCTTGGCCGAGGCAGCCCGCACCCTGGCCTCCAGAGAACGCACCTGGGCCACCAGGTCCAGCATGCCCTCGCGCTGTCGGCGGTATGTTTCCGAGGTAACATCCACCGTGGATTCGAATGGCTCCATCATGTTCTGTCGTGACCTCCTTGATGTGTTCTCGCTGCTCTCCGGGATGGGCCGCTCTTTGCCCATAGGCAGATTTATGCTAGCATAAACATACTTCAGAGCCTTGGGACACCTGCTGCGCTAGCGCCGGGAACAGGGCTTTGGAATGCTTTGGAAATAGGTGCGCTCAGGTACTGACAGATATCAATTTGAATGTTTGAAGGAGGATGACTCATGGCAGAACTTCGATACGATGGCAAGGTGGCGGTGATCACCGGCTCCGGACATGGCCTGGGCCGCAGCCACGCCCTGACCCTCGCTTCCCGGGGCGCCAAGGTGGTGATCAATGACCTCGGCGGCAAGATGGATGGCACCGGTACCTCCCGTTCCGCAGCCGACGAGGTGGTCAACGAAATCAAGGCCAAGGGGGGCGAGGCCGTGGCCAACTATGATTCCGTCGCCACGGAAGCGAGTGCTGCCAACATCATCAAGACCGCTATCGATGCCTATGGCCGGGTGGACATCCTGATCAACAACGCCGGCATCCTGCGCGACAAGTCATTCAAGAACATGACCGCCGAGGAGTGGCAGGCGGTGATCGACGTGCATCTGGTGGGCACCATGTGGGTGACCAAGGCGGCTTGGAAATACATGTATGACGAGCAGCAGTACGGCCGCATCGTCAACACCACCTCGGCCGCCGGCGTGTTCGGCAACTTTGGCCAGACCAACTATGCCGCCGCCAAGATGGGCATCGTGGGCATGTCCCATGTCTGGGCCCAGGAAGGTGCCAAGCGCAACATCAAGGTGAACGTGCTGGCCCCGGGCGCCCGTACCCGCATGACCGAAGACCTGCTGGGCCCCTTGGCCGAGCAGATGCATCCCGAACTGGTCACTCCCATCGTGGCCTATCTGGTCCACGAGGAATGCCCCGTCACCGGCGAGATCTTCTCGGCGGCCGGCGGCCGGGTGGCGCGCATCTTCATCGGTGCCTGCCTGGGTTACTATAACAAGAACCTCACCTTGGAAGATGTGCGCGACAATTTTGCCAAGATCGAGGACATGACCGATTTCGTGGTACCACGCTCGGCCATGGAAGAGATGGGCCTGCTCATGAAAGTGGCCGGTTGAGTCATTCGGCTCGCCTCCTGGCGATAGCCTGCGGACTGCGCGCAGCCCTGCTTATGGGCGCTGCGTGCAGTTGGGCGCTGCCCTTGGGCGCGGTTGCCGCGCCCGACACCATGATCGCCTTTCCCGCCGCAGCACCCGCCGGGAGGACACCGCAGCCCTTGCCATACAGCCAAGCCGATGCGTCACGCCCCATCCTGATGCGCCGCGGTGTGCTCACCGACCAGGGCATCCAGTGCCAGGCCTTCCGTGATGAAGCAGGCGTGCTCTATACCCTGGTGGGGGACCTGGGCGGCTTTGTCACCGGCGACCATGTCCAGGTGATCGGGCGCGTGGTGGCCATGTCCATCTGCATGCAGGGCACCACGCTGGAAGTACTGGGCATTGCATCGGCAAACGCCGCAATGCCAGCGCTGCAGCTCTGGCAGGGTATACTGCTGCCCCGGCAACAAGGGCAATGTCTGCTTTTCCAGCGCCAGGATGGCAGCATAGCCGCCCTGTTGCCCCAGGGGGTCATGCCGCCCCACCGCACCCCAGGTAAGGCCAGTGCCGTGGTCAGCGAGCCCATGATACGCTCCTTGCCCTGCGGCTCGCGCTATCCCTGGTATCAGCTGCATGGCCTGGTCATGGGCTGGCCCGAGGTGCAATAAAGACCCGGCAACCCGTAGAGGGCTATCCATTCAGTCATTCAGCAGTTATTCAACTGAACCTATAGCCGAAACGCTGGATGTCGGCCTGGTGGTGCACTTCAACCAGCTCGGCTGACACGTCATCGTAATACGACTGGTAGGGCTTGCGTTGCCTGGCTTCGCGCAGATGCGGCAGGTGGCGCTGCTCGAGCCCCAGATGGCGGCAGACGGTTGCAAAATCATTCTCCAGCTGCTCGTAGCGGCCCACAAAATCCACCAGCAGCCGGCCATGCTGGTCCAGCACATAGTCGCTCTGTGGCATGGCGGTCACATCCAGATGGTACTGCGGCGGGCGCTGCGGGTCGAACTTGTGGCGCAGAAAGGAGCCAAAATCCGGACAGGCAGCCAGCACGGCTGGCCGCTCGCGCTGGAGATGCAGATAGCTGCTCACCTGCAGGTCCCATGGATTGCGCACGAAGGCAAACTTGAACAGATCATCAAAGATGGCCTGCGGCAGCATCTCCCGGGCACAGATGGCCCTGGCGTGGCGCGGCAGCTTGGCTGCCAGACGGTGGCCGCATAGATGGTCGAGACGATGGCACACCCAGGCCGGATAATACCAGGGATCGTGCCACAGCAAGGGCTTGAGCGCCGCGCGCACGCTGGTGCCGCCGGTCTTGGCAATGTGGACGAACAAGAACCGATGCCGGTGACTGAGCAGCATAGCAATGCACGACTCGGCAACACAACGAGGACCGCAAGGCGACAGGCTGAAAGTATACAGCACAAGGAGGCTGCCAGCCGATCCCGGAATCGAACGCCTACCTTTGGTCTCTGTTATTCCCGTTGTGCCCCCGCCCCAAGAGCCGGCTGGTGCAGGAGAAGCCAGGCACAAGCGCTGCCTGGCGCGCATCCCATGCCAGGGATCAATCTCGCAAGCCAAAAGCAACAGGCCATATAATGCCTCATTACTCTTCCGAAAGCCTGTCATGCAATGGCCACCATGCCTACATGGCGGCCTCATCAACCTGGCGATCCTGACTCATCATGTGCTGCAGTCACAAGCACACGC
>WOZS01000037.1:18783-38163 GCA_011620135.1 Gammaproteobacteria bacterium | reverse complement strand
GCGGTCTGCTCGTATTTCGATTTCCATTGCTGGACCAGATAGGAGTTATCGTGCCGCCAGGGGTGAAAGCCGGGCAGATACCAGCTCAAATAGGGGATCACCAATCTGCGCAGCAGGCCGGGGCGCACAAACAAGGACCCTGCAAAACGCCACCAGCCCCGCCAGTCGCCGATGGTTTTGTCATGCGCCAGGAATGTGATCTGAAAACCTGCCCCAGCCAGGGTAATGCCCAGCGTCATGAGCAGCATGGTGAATACACGCATCAGATAGGCATTGACTCGGCCGATCTCCTTGGGCACGCAGGCCTGGTAGACATCGAAGGCCACGGCCTTGTGTTCGGTTTCCTCGATGGCATGCCATTGCCAGAAGTCGGCCACCTTCTTCTCCACGCCATCCAGCAGCATGGTTTTTTCCTCAAGAGCCAGGTTGGCCAATATGGCAGTAAGATGCTCTGCCGATATGGTCAGGCCAAGCATGAAAGGATGGGAACATTCATAAGCCAATCCAAGGAACGCCTTGGTGATGCGCTCCAGTTTTCTGGCCGGATAGCCGGCTTCCTCCATGGCCTCGTTCCAGCGGCTGTGCTCGCGGCTGTGCATGGCCTCCTGGCCCATGAAACCGCGCACCTGCTCCAGAAGCTCCGGGTTGTCCTTGGGCAGTTTGTCCATGTAGTTGCGTACGCTGTCCACGAAAAACTGCTCGCCTGCAGGGAATGTCATGGACAGGGCGCTGAACAGGTGTCCATCCTGCGGTCCCCGGGGATGCCACCTGGAAAAGTCGATCCCTTGCATATCAAAGGTCAGATTGCGCCGCCGCACCGGCAATTTCTGCTGCGGGATGCTGTTGTTCATGATGCTCGCTCCTCTTACTTCCCCCACACTTGGGGCTTAGCCTTGATAATCAGGATATTGCTCTTTCCTGTTATTGTCAACGGATTCTCCTGGTTTGGTTTTTTTGGTCCTGGGGTTTGACGCTGCTGTTCCAGCGGCGGGCAAGGGCAGATGCAGCCAGCAGGGCGTTTTGTGGTTGGTGCTGCCCGGCATGACGGCGGCGATTGATAGGGGCGTGGGGTGTCATTTGCTGTTACACTACTTACACTACCTCTATCAATCCATTCCCAACGATGAATGCGTTATTTTTATGAACAAGCAACACGCCATACTCCTGTCGGCCATGCTGGTCCTTGCGGGCTGTGCTGCCTCGCAATCCGGCGCCGTCTACACCAGAGCCGAGGCCCGCAGCCCCACCACTGTGACCTACGGTGAAGTGGTGGCGGTGCGCCCGGTGCGCATCGAGGGCACCAAGAGCCAAATCGGCACCGGTATCGGGGCTGTGGCGGGCGGCTTGGGCGGTGCTGCAGCTGGACGGAATGCCAGCGGTCTTGGCCAAGCCGCCGCCGGGGTGGGCGCAGCCATCGTCGGCGGCCTGGTGGGGGCGGCCAGCGAAGAACTCATGACCCGCGCCAACGGCCTGGAGATCACCGTTAAGCTGGATGATGGGCGCACGCTGGCCTATGTGCAGACCGGCAGGGAAACCTTCCAGCCCGGTGACCGGGTGATGATCACCACCGGCAATGCCGTCCGGGTTACCCATACCCCGGAGCTCATGCCCAACATGTTGGAGTCGACCCCGGCCAGGCTGAAACCACTGCCTGACAAATAGCCCTTTTTCTGCTTGGCCGGAAAAGGGCAGCAATCAGGTTCAGGATGGCTGGTAAGGGCATGACACCCGCCGGGGTAACCTCTGACTAAAACCGGCTAATCGGCCCGCGCTGCAGCGCGTTTGGTCACGAAGTACACCGCGACCACCACAGCCCAGGACAGCAGGCTCAGCCAGAACTGAGTGCGGGCAGAGGGGTCGCAGGCCATCTGCACCAGCACCCCGACGATCCCTAGCACCGTCAGGATCGACAGCACGGGGAAGAACCACATCTTGACCCGCAGCTTGGCCGGCGGCGTCGTACGGCGTAACACGATCTGCGACAACGCAATCAACAAGTAGACGAACAGCACGATCGCGCCCGAGGAGTTCAGCAGGAACAAGAACACCGTGTTCGGAGCGAGCCAGGCCAGGATGACGCACAGGAATCCGACCACCGACGAGCATACGATCGCGATGTAGGGCACCCCTCGTTCGCTGATCTTGAGCATCTGCGCCGGCGCCTCGTGTTGGCCGGCGAGCACGAACAGCACCCGCGACGCGCTATAGAGGCCGGAGTTCAAGCAGGACAACACCGCGGTGAGTACCACCGCGTTCATCACATGGTCGGCACCGGGGATGCCGATCTGCTGCAGCGCGGCGACAAACGGCGATGACCCGGCTTGGATGGTGTTCCACGGCAGGATGACCGTCAGCAAAAAGACCGACCCCACAAAGAAAATCACGATGCGCGCCGCCACCGCGTTGGTGGCCCGCTGGATCGCACACTCGGGATCCGGTGTTTCTGCGGCAGCGATCGTGGCGACCTCCGCGCCGACCATCGAGAAGATCACCACCACGACGGCGGCGAAGGCGCCGTGTACACCGTTCGGGAAGAACCCGCCTTGAGCGTACAGGTTGGAGAAATTCGCGTGATGGTGGGGCCACAGCCCCACCGCGTACATCGTGCCGAGCAGCAGAAAGATCAGGATGGTCGCGACCTTGATCCCGGCAAACCAGAATTCGAACTCGCCATAGGACGAGACCGAAAACAGATTGGTCGACGTCATCAACACCATCAGGATCAGCGACAGCAGCCACACCGGCGCGTGGAACCAGTAGGTGATGACCTTGGCGCCGGCCACAGCCTCGAAACCAACGACGATCACCCAGTAGTACCAATACAACCAGCCCACCGAGAAGCCCGCCCAGCCTCCCAACGCCTGCCGGGCGTATGCGGAGAATGAGCCACTCGACGGGTTCGCCGCGGCCATCTCCCCCAGCATCCGCATCACCAGGACGATCAACAGGCCGCACAGCGCATAGGTGAGAAAAGCGGCGGGGCCGGCTTTGCCGATGACGACACCGGACCCGACGAAAAATCCGGCGCCGATGATGCCGCCGATGGCGATCATCATCAGCTGTCGCTGCGACAATCCTTGGCGTAGCTGCGGTGTGGAATCCATCAGTCGACGGTCAGGTCCGCGCCGTGACGCAAACCGCGCGCTGTCCTGGCTCGACGTGAATGACCAGGATCGAGTATGCGTCCCGCACTTTATCGACCAAGCCGAGGCGCAACCACGACGAGCGGGCTTAGGCGATCACCAGCTGGTCTGGCCGGAAGCGTCGCATCGCGGCGTCCAGTGCCCGCAGCGGCCGGTCGTCGCTGAGTTCGCCCGCGGCGGGCAGCCGCCAGTGCCGCTCTCCTCTGTGCCACGCAACCTTGCGTCGCCAACAGTCGCCTGGGGTCTGGCCAGGCCAATGCACGCGGCTCATGAACCCCGGTAGCCGGAAGCCATGAGAATGGCGCGTGCCTCCCGTTCGGCCTTGGTCATGCCCATCTTGCGGTATGCCTCAGCCATCAGGGCCAGCGCCTGGATGCAAGAGGGCGTGCCCTGGTAGAGGCGCACGATCTCGGCTGCCCTGCGGGCCACGGCCACATAGGCGCCGCGCTTGAAGTAATACTGGGCGATGTTCAGGTCGTGCTCCGCCAGGCGGTTCTTGAGAAACTGCATGCGCAGCAGGGTATCATCCGTATATTCAGTGCTGGGAAAGCGCTGCAGCAGTTCCTGGAACGAGGCAAAGCTCTCCTGGGCCGGTGTGGGGTCTCGTGCCGTGCCCCCGAGTCCCAGGTACCGCGGTGTATTGCGCTCCATATAGCCCACCGCGTCATCGAAGCGGACAACGCCCTTCATATAGTAGGCATAGGGCAGGTAGGGGCTGCGCGGATGCTCCTTGATGAACCGTTCCGCCGCGGCCAGTGCCGCCTCCCGCTCGCCAAGGCGGTAATTGGCATAGATCAGGTTCAGCTGGGCGAACTGAGCATGCAACCCGAAGGGAAAGCGGGCCTCCAGGGCGTTGAGATGCTCCACGGCCCGATTGTAATCGTAGGAACGCAACGCAGCCATGGCCTGCTGGTACAGCGTCTCGGGACCAGCCTGGACAGCGGCGTCCTTGTTTCCCCGGTGAGAAGCACAGCCAGCCAGCAGGACCAGCGCGACGAGTCCCAGCCCGCGCCAGCGCGCGCCCCCAGTGCCTATCGAGTGTCTATGGATCATGGTGTACCATTCCCTATGATTTTCCCTGTGAGTTCCTGAAAATACGCCATCCTACCGCCTTTTGGGTCTGGATGTCAGCAGTTGCGGTGTGATCCATGGCAGAAGAACTGGCTATCCCTTCCCATCTGGATGGGCAGCGCCTGGACTGGGCGTTGGCCCAGCTGTTGCCCCACTATTCGCGCACCCAGCTGCGCCAATGGATCGAGGCCGGCGGCGTGCGGCTTGGCGACAAGGTCATGCGGCCCAGCACCAGGCTCAGGGGAGGGGAACAGCTGCTTCTGGACGCCGGCTGCCGGCCACAGCGCACGGCGGGGCCTGTGACGGCAGAAGCGCTGCCCCTGGGGGTGGTCCATGAAGACCCCTGGCTTGCGGTCATAGACAAGCCAGCGGGCCTGGTGGTGCATCCCGGGGCCGGCAATGGGCATGGCACCTTGCAGCATGGCCTGCTGCATCGCTGGCCCCATCTGGTCAAGTTGCCCCGCGCCGGGCTGATCCATCGCCTGGACAAGGACACAAGCGGTCTGCTGGTGGTCGCGCTGGATGAAGCAGCAGCCCTGCGGCTGACCGCGGCCCTGGCCCAACGGCACATCACCAGGCGCTATGTGGCCTGGGTGGCGGGCATGCCCCCCGGTTCCGGCACGATCGATGCCCCCATTGCCCGCCATCCGGTGAGTCGCACCCGCATGGCGGTTATACCCCGGGGCCGCCCGGCACGGACCCATTACCGGGCCGCAGCCCGCTACCGGCATGTCACCCGGCTGGACATCCAGCTGGAAACCGGGCGCACCCATCAGATCCGCGTCCACCTGGCCCACATTGGCCATCCCATCATGGGTGATCCCGTCTATGGCTCGCGGCACAGCAGCTGCACCCTGCCTCGCCAGGCGCTGCATGCCTGCACCCTGGGTCTTCAGCATCCGGTCACCGGGGAGGACATGCTGTGGCACAGCCCCCTGCCGGAGGACCTGGCCAGCTGGGAGGCTACCCTGGCGCCGCATGTCCCCCATACCGCCTGCTGATGGAGAGGGACTGCTTCTTGCAACCGGACTGGCCCGCGCCATCCCGGGTGCGGGCCTGGATGACCACGCGGCGCGGCGGGGTAAGCCAGGGACCCTATGCCAGCTGCAATCTGGCCGGACATGTGGGAGATGACCCCCAGGCGGTGGCCCGGAACCGGGCACGGGTGCAGGAACGGCTGGGCTTGCCCCAGGAACCCTGCTGGCTGGACCAGGTGCATGGCAATCTGGTGCTGCCAGCCTCCGCCTGGCAACCCGGCATACAGGCAGATGGCCTGGTGAGCAACACGCCAGGCCAGGTGCTGGCCATCCTCACCGCGGACTGCCTGCCGGTATTGCTGTGCCACAAGGAGGGCCGTGCCATCGCCGCGCTGCATGCCGGCTGGCGGGGGCTTGCCGCGGGCATCATCGCCCGTGGCGTTGCGGCGCTGGGTGGTGCGCCGGATGACCTGCTGGCCTGGGTGGGTCCCGGGATCAGCCAGAGGCACTACAGGGTGGGCCAGGAGGTGGCAGCGCGGCTTATCCAAGCCCTGCCGTTTTCCAGCCAGGCGCTGCAGCCCTGTGGCCCGGGATCGTATCTGGCGGACCTGGCGCAGGTAGCGCGTCTTGCATTGCAGTCCTGTGGCGTTGGGTCGGTGGTCATGTCCGGGTGGTGCACCATGCATGATGCAAACCGCTGGTTTTCCTACCGCCGCGATGGCACCACGGGGCGCATGGCGGCGCTGATGTGGATTGCCGCGGCCTCATGAGCCCCTCATGCTCCTCATCATGGGGGTCTCCCCAGCTGCTGGGGCCCATGGTAGACTGACGAGCCTTGCTTTTCAGTACAACCAAACACGCTCACACCCTCGCCATAAAGGTCGCTAAAAAAATTAGCAGCCATGTATACAGCGGCGCAATGGCCATCCCTTCATGGTAAGGGGCAAGGTCCTGCCTCGAACCCAGAGGCCCCTTCTCCATACCCATGACGTGATAGGGAGTGTCCGCAGAACACCAGTCATGCCATCAGGAGCAGTCTCGGGATGAATGTACGGTCAGCAGGGATGGAACATGCCGCAGTCCTTTGCGGAGCCTTGACATGGCATGGCCCGGAGGTGGCCTGGCATGCGGCGGCCCTGGCGCAGGCAGCACGCCACTTCCGGGAAACGGCCCATGTGGTGCGCCACCCGGAAAGCCAGCATGTGGGTGTGGCGTTTGGTGGCATGGTGGCCTCAGGTGGTGGTTATGACCTGCTGGGCATCCTGCCTCCCCTGTACCCGGAATGGCTGGGAGACCGCTCCTTCTGCGCCAGCCATGGGGTGCGTTTCCCTTATGTGGTCGGTGAAATGGCCAGGGGCATTGCCACCGCCCGCATGGTGGTCGAGGCAGGTCGCGCGGGTCTGCTGGGTTTCTTCGGGGCAGCCGGCCTGCCGCCCGACGAGGTACAGGCTGCCGTGGAGCATATCGCCGCCGAGCTCGGACAGCGGGGTTGGGGCGTCAATCTGATCCACAGCCCGGGCTTTGCCATGCTGGAAGAAGCCGTGGTGGACGTGCTGCTGCACCATGGCGTCACGTTGGTATGCGCTTCGGCCTTCCTGGGGCTGACACCTGCTGTGGTGCGCTATGCCTGCAAGGGACTGGCCGTTGGGCCAGACGGCAGCATCACCCGGCAGAACCATCTGGTGGCCAAGATCTCCCGTCCCGAGGTGGCTCGCCACTTCATGGCCCCGCCACCCCAGAACATCCTGCGGGACCTCGTCTCCCGGGGCCAGCTCACGGAGCAGGAGGCCCAGCTGGGCGCCCATGTGCCGCTGGCCAGCGACGTCACCGTGGAGGGTGATTCCGGCGGCCATACCGACAACCAGGTGCTGGGGGCCGCCTTTCCCATCATCGCAGCGCTGCGTGACCGCTTGGTGGCCCAGCATGGCCACCCCATCCGGCTGGGTGCCGGAGGCGGGCTGGGCACCCCCCAGGCTGTGGCCAGCGCCTTTGCCCTGGGGGCCGCCTATGTGGTCACAGGCTCTGTGAACCAGGGTGCCGTGGAATCCGGCGTCGCGCCCATCGCCCGGGCCATGCTGGCCAAGGCGGACGTGGGCGATGTGGCCATGAGCCCGTCTGCGGACATGTTCGAGATGGGGGTCAAGGTCCAGGTGCTCAAAAAAGGCACCATGTTTGCCAGTCGCGCCGGGCAATTGTATGATATCTATGTGCGTTATCCTTCCCTGGAGGCCATTCCCCAGGACATCCGGCAGCGTCTCGAGACCCAGGTCTTCCGCAAGCCACTCAACGAGGTCTGGGACGAGACCCGGGCCTTTTTCGAGACCCGGGCCCCCAGGGAAGCAGAAAGGGCCCTCAAGGACCCCAAGCACAGGATGGCCCTCACCTTTCGCTGGTATCTTGGACAGTCCAGCCGCTGGCCCATGATCGGTGACGAGAGCCGCGCCCTGGACTATCAGCTGTGGTGTGGCCCGGCCATGGCTGCCTTCAATAACTGGGTAGCCGGCAGTTTCCTGGAGGCTCCGGAGCACCGCACCGTGGCCCAGATCGGCTACAACCTCATGGAAGGTGCCGCCCAGGTGACCCGCGCCCACCAGCTGCGCAGCTACGGCGTGCCCATGCCCCAGGCTGCCTTTTCCTTTGCACCGCGCCCCTTGCGTTAAGGTTGGTGTGCGGGTTTTTTGTGATATTTTCATGCCACACTGCCCGGCTGGCCGCGCTCCGCTGAGCCTGGCTCTTCAATATTACGATTGATCTGACCTGTGGAAGAGGATCGCATGACCAAGAGCAAATACCCGCCGGTTGCCATTGTCGGCATGGCTTCCCTGTTTCCGGGCTCCAGGAGCCTGGCCGAATTCTGGCGGGATATCGTCAGGGAGGCTGACCAGATCACCTATGTGCCGGGCAAGCGCTGGCTGATCAGCGACTATTACGAGCCCGACTACGACCTGATGCATCCGCCACGCGACCGGACCTACTGCGTGCGGGGCGCCTTTTTGCCTGATGTGCCTTTCGACCCCATGACCTACGGCGTGCTGCCCAAGCAGCTCGAAGACATCGACTCAAGCCAGCTGCTTGCTTTGTGGCTCATGGATCGTCTGGTGGAGAACATGGGCGAGCGCTACGGGCACATCGACCGCCAGCGCATCAGCTGCATCCTGGGGGCCACCGGCACGCTGGAGCTCGCAGGCATCATGTACGGCGGCCTGCAGCGGCCCTTGTGGACCAAGATCATCCGCGGAATCGAAGGATCGAGTGATGAAAAAATAGATGAGGTCTTCGCAAAGGTCGCCGACGCTTTTCCGCCAGGCTCGGAAGCCATGTTTCCCGGGGTGCTCAACAATGTGATCGCCGGACGGGTGGCCAACCGCTTCGATCTGGGCGGCACCAACTGCACGGTGGATGCCGCCTGTGCCAGCTCGCTGGCCGCCCTCTCCATGGCGCTCCATGAGCTCTATCTGGACGAGGCCGACATGGTGATCACCGGGGGCGTGGAAACCTCCATGGACATCGGCCAGTACATGTGCTTCACCAAGACACCGGCCATGAGTTTCACGGGTGACTGCCGCCCCTTTGCCAACGATGGCGATGGCACCATCCTGGGCGAGGGCCTGGGCATGATGGCGCTGCGCCGCCTGGAAGACGCCGAACGCGACGGCGACCCCATCTATGCCGTGATCCGTGGCCTGGGCTCCAGCTCGGATGGCGCCGGTACGGCAATCTACGCTCCCAAGACCGAAGGCCAGATCAAGGCCATGGAGCGCGCCTATCGCCATGCTGGCGTGAGCCCCGCCACTGTGGAGCTGATGGAAGCCCATGGCACCGGCACCAAAGCCGGTGACGCCGCAGAGGTCGAAACGCTGTGCCGGGTGTTCCGCCAGGCCGACAGCCAGCACAGCCAATGGTGCGCGCTGGGCAGCATCAAGTCCCAGATCGGCCATACCAAGGGGGCAGCGGGCATTGCCTCCATGCTCAAGGCGGCTCTGGCACTGCATCACAAGGTACTGCCGCCTACGCTCAAGGTCAAACAGCCCACCGAGCTTGTGGATTTCGCCAGCAGTCCCTTCTATCTGAACACCCACACCCGTCCCTGGATCCACGGCGGCCCAGACCCCAGGCGCGCCGGCGTCTCCTCCTTCGGCTTCGGCGGCACCAATTTTCATGTGGTGCTGGAGGAATACCACGGGCCCGGTCCCATCAGGCCGCGCTTTCTGGTCATGGAAAGTGAGCTGTTCCTGTTGGCAGCCGAGTCCCATACCGCCTTGCTGGCGGCCATGATGGAGCTGGCGGAGCGCGCTGCCCTGGAAGATGGCTTTACCTTTGCGGCGCGAAACAGTTTGCTCACCTTCGATGCAGCACAGCCTCACCGCCTGGCGGTGCAAGCCACAGACGCAGCAGAGCTGGCCGCCAGGCTGGATCAAGCAAAAGCCGCCATCGCCGGGCATCCCGGGCAACCCGCCAGCTCGCCCAAGGGGTGGTCCTACGGTACGGCCGCAGCACCCGGCAAGCTGGCCTGGCTGTTCCCCGGCCAGGGCAGCCAGTACCTGGAGATGGGGGCCGCCCTGGCCATGCAGTTCGATGCCGCAAGGGCACTGTGGGACCAGGCCGCCAACCTGAGCTGGGATGGCCTGCGGCTCGACCAGGTGGTCTTCCCCATACCGACCTTCACCGCAGAAGAGCGCAAGGCTCAGGAAGCCCGGCTCACCGCCACCCAATGGGCACAACCCGCCATCGGTGCGGTGAGCGCCAGCCTGCTTGCCCTGCTGGACAGGCTGGGGATGCAGCCGGCGTGCCTGGCCGGGCACAGCTTCGGTGAGCTTGCGGCGCTGTGCGCAGCGGGCGTCTTTGGTCCCATGGAACTGCTGCGGGCAGCGCGGCGCCGCGGTGAGCTGATGCATGAGGCCGCCGCCATCGATGGCGCCATGAGTGCCGTGATGACAGCCCCCGATGCCCTGGAGGCCATGCTGGCCCCCTGGGGCCTGGATGTGGTGGTGGCCAACCGCAATTCGCCCAGGCAGGCGGTGATCTCCGGACCCAGCGCTGCTGTGCAGGAGGCCGAGGTGCGCCTCAGGGAGCAGGGCATCAAAAGCCGCCGCCTGCCGGTGGCCAGCGCCTTTCACTCCCATGTGGTGGCCCAGGCAAGCGCGCCCTTGCGCGAGTTCCTGGATACCCTGCCCATAGCCGCACCGCGCCTGCCTGTCTATGGCAATGCCACGGCGGAACCCTACAGCGACGATCCGGCCAGCATTCGTGAAACCCTGGCCCGGCAATTGGCGCAACCGGTGCGCTTCCAGGAAACCATCGAGGCCATGTATGGCGCTGGCGTGCGCATTTTTCTGGAGGTCGGCCCGGGGCAGGCGCTGAGTGGACTCGTCAAGGACTGCCTGGGCGAGCGTCCCTTTGCGGCCATCAGCCTGGACCAGAAAGGCGCAGACGGTGTGACTGCCCTGTTCAAGGCGCTGGGCCAGCTTGCCGTCCTGGGGGTTCCCCTGCGCTTCGACCGCTTGCTGGAAGGGATCGCCATGCCCGCCGATCCCAGGAGCAAAAAGCCGCCGCGCATGAGGATCATGCTCGGTGGCGGCAATATGGGGCAGCGCTATCCAACACCTGAAGATGTGCAGGCCGCATCACAGCTGCCGCCGCCGCCTCCGCCCCATGTTCACGCCGGGCGCCTCGCCTTTCCTGGCGACGAATCCCCCCAGGCCAGCGCGGCACAGGGTCATGGGCCACAACACAAGCCGGGCGCATCGCGACCAGCGCAGCCCCAGTCTGGAACGCCCCGGCCCGCTGCCGCCCCAGGGGTACGGCAGCAGGCGTCTCAGCCAGTCCATGCCCAAAATGAACAGACCGCCTCAATCATCCTGGAACCGCCTGTGCCGCAACCCAGAGCGGCCATGCAGGCTCCCATACAGACTCCTATAATGAACCAGCCCAGCCCAGCGCCCGGAGGAATCTCAAGCATGTCATCCCAGAATCAAGCCCCCCAAGCCCAGCAGACCCATGCCGGCAGCAGCAACGGCCACTGGAACGGCGCGGGCGACCCTGCCGCACCCTACGCACCTGCGCCACAGCAGCCCGCACCGCCAGCACCTCAGTCTGCTCCCCAACCCATGCTCATGGCCCGCCATGAGGCGCCGGCGGCGGGCTGGCCGCAGCAGGGCATGCCGATGATGCCCGCAGCCGAGATCCCGGCCTGGGTGCAGGCCGTCCAATCGCTGCAGCAGCAGACCGCCGAGACCCATCGCATGTTCCTGCAAGTGGCAGAACGGTCCTTGAGCGGTCTCGAGGCGGCGCTCAATGGTTTCATGCTCCAGCAGGGCCGCTTCGTCCAGCCAGGTCATCCCGCCATGGCCCAGCCCACGGCCCCCTGGCCGCAGGAACAACCTGCACAACAGCAGCCGGCACGCGCCGCGGCCCAGCAGCCGGCGCCTGCTGCACCCCAACCCAGCGCTGCGGCCCCCCGGCCAGAGAACCCCGCCTGGCAACCCATGCCCCAGGAACCCTCCCAGCCGCTGCCGTCCACGGCAGCGGCCACAACCGCCGTGACCACCAGCAGCAACGAACAGCCCGGCATGGCGGCGGCTGACCGGGTGGTCACCGGCCAACTCATCCAGCAGCTGAGTCGTGCTGACCTGGAGACCATGATGATGGAGGTGGTCGCCGAAAAGACTGGCTATCCCCTGGACATGCTGGACCTGGACATGGACCTGGAAAACGATCTGGGCATCGATTCCATCAAGCGCGTCGAGATCCTGGCTTCGGTACAGGAGAAGGTTGGCGAGCTGCCCGATGTGGATCCATCCGAGTTCACCGGCATACGCACGCTGCGCGATGTGGCTGGCCTGATCGACAAATACAAGGAGCAGATCGGTACAGGTGGCGCATTGGCACGGTCTGCCGATGGGCTCGCTGCCGCCAGCCTGGGTGCCTCGGCAGGCTCCGCCACGGCCGTGGCCCAGGCAGCCCCCAATGCCCAGGGCCAGATGGCCGGCGCCACGGGCATGCCGGCCATGCCAGCCAATGCGCAAGAACTGGCAAGCCAGTTCGGCATACCACCGGGCACCGACCTCAAGCAGGTGATGCTGGAGATCGTCGCGGAGAAGACCGGCTATCCCATGGATATGCTGGAGCCCTCCATGGACATCGAAAACGATCTGGGCATCGACTCCATCAAGCGCGTCGAGATCCTGGCGACCGTCCAGGAGCGCTTTCCCGGGCTGCCCGAGCCAGAAGACCCCAGCATGCTCGTGGGTTTGCGCACCCTGGGCGACATCGCAGACTTCATCGCGGCACAGAGCCAGACCATCCAAGGAGGTGGCACGCCAGCGCTGCTGACGGCCCCAGCCGCCGCCACCCAGGAGGCCAACCACTCTTTTGATGAGGCGGCGGCTGGTCCGGGCCCAGCCGCCGCCTCTGGCGCTGCCCCGGGTGCCGCCCGCACCTCCACAGCGCCTGCAAGCCCGGTGAGTGCCCCTGGGGCCAGCGCCGCCTCCCATGGCCTGTTGCGCTATGTGTTCGCGCCCCAACCCAAGGGGGAACCATGCTTCGTGCTGCCTGGCCTGCTGGATGCCGACCCGGCCTACATCACAGGTCACCAGGAGCTGGCTGCGGCCCTGGCTGCGGCCCTCGAACCCTACGGCGTGCGTGCCGTGGCGCTGGCGGTGGACCAGGTGCCCGACCAGGCCGCCGTGGTGATCTCGCTGCATGGCCTGCAGGACGACGCCTCGCCGGAAGCCGCAAGTGCTGCGGCACGGGAAGCCTTTTTGCTGGCCGCGCGGCTTGCCAGCCACAAGGAGCAGCAGGGTGGCGCGCTGGTGCTGGTGCAGGATACCGGGGGTGCCTTCGGCAGCGATGACAGCGCGGGGCGGGCCTATCTGGGAGGCTTTGCAAGCCTTGCCAAGACAGCCATGTTCGAATGGCCCAGGGCCTGCGTGCGCGCCATCGACATCGAGCGCGCCGGGCGGCATGCCACTGCCATGGCCAGCCAGCTGGCCAGAGAACTCCTGCGCGGCGGGAATGCCTACGAGATTGGCCTCAAGGCCGACGGCAGGCGCCTGGAGCTGATCCCCGAGGAACGCTCGGCCCGGCGGGACGCCCTGCCCGTGGGCCGCCATGATGTGCTGGTGGTCACCGGCGGGGCGCGGGGCGTGACGGCAGCCTCCATCGTGGCGCTGGCCCGCGCCGCCCAGCCCAGGCTGGCGCTGCTGGGGCGCAGCGCCCTGGCCAGCGCAGAGCCCGACTGGGCCGCTGGCCTCACAGGCGAGGCGGCCCTGAAAAAGGCAGGCCTCGAGTATTACCGCGCCCAGGGCACGGCCATCAAACCCGCCGAGCTGAACCGGCATGTCCATGCCGTACTGGCGCAGCGCGAGATGCACGCCACGTTGCAGGCCCTGGCCCAGGCGGGCAGCGAGGTCTTGTATTTCTCCTGCGACGTGAAGGACCCAGCAGACGTCCAGCGCACATTGGAGGCGGTGCGCGGCCAGCTCGGCCCCATCACCGGCATCATCCATGGCGCCGGCGTCCTGGCGGACAAACGATTGGTGGATAAAAAACCCGAGCACTTCGAGGCTGTGTACACCACGAAAGTGCAGGGTCTGGAGAACCTGCTGGCGGCGACGCACAATGATCCCATCCGCTTGATCGCCCTGTTTTCGTCCGTGGTGGGCCGCTTCGGCAACCCAGGCCAGTCGGATTACGGCATGGCCAACGAGGTGCTGAACCAGGTGGCCCTGGAAGAAGCACGGCGCCGCCCCGGCTGCGTGGTCAAATCCATCGGCTGGGGTGCCTGGGACAGCGGCATGGTGGGCCCGGCGCTCAAGAGGGAGTTTGAAAAGCGCGGTCTCATACTGATCGGCCTCGACCAGGGCGCCCAGGCCTTCGTGGCGGAGCTGGCGGACAGCACGGCCCCGGCGGTGATCCTGAGCGGCCCCATCGACCGCAATGCGCTCCTGGCCATGCTGGAGCGCCCAGCCATGGAAAGACGCTTCGATATCCTGGTGGGCCAGCAGCTGTTTCCCTACCTGGACGGCCATCGCATCCAGGGCAAGGTGGTGCTGCCCTTCGTGATTGCCGCTGAATGGTTCGCGCGCGCCGGACGCGCGTGCTTCCCGGAGCTGGCGCTCAACTGCATACAGACCCTGCGCCTGCTCAAGGGCTGCATCCTGGAGGGCTTCGAGAACCGCCTGGAGCGCTTGACCGTGGTGCTGCAGCCACCCCAGCAGGGCCGCATCAAGGCGCAGTTGATCAACGCACAGGGCCGGGCCTTCTACAGCGCCGAACTGCCCATGGCCGCGGTCTTGCCTGCACAGATCCCGCCGCCGCCCCCGGCGGATCATACCCATCCCGTGTCCATCGAGGGCGCCGGGCTCTACGGCCGGGAACTGTTCCATACAGGGCCCTTTGCGGTCATCGCACGCATCACCGCCCTGGAAGAGGGCCGCTGCGATGCCACCTTGCACGGCTTGCTCATGCTGGGTTGGCCCCAGGAAGACTGGGTGACCGACCCCTTGCTGCTGGATGGCGCATTGCAAGTAGCCTGGATGTGGGCCAGGGAACAGCTGGGCAAGGGAATCCTGCCCAGCGTGACAGAGCAGCTAGTATGGCTGGACGGTCAGCCATCCGCTGCCGTGACATGCCGCGTCATGCTGCAACGCAAGGGGCGCATGGGAGTAACTGGAACGGGTTGGTTTCTGGATGACACCGGGCGGGTGCTCGGCTATGTCAATGGCACAGAATGGTATGTGATGACCGCCAACTGGCAGGCGGCGGCACCATCCGGGGAAGGCGAGGTTTTGGTTCCCCGGGCCGGGGGGGAATAAGGCATGACCTTTGCCCCCATCGCCATCGTGGGCCGTGCCTGCCTGCTGCCTGGTGTGCTGGATAGTTCGGCCTTGTGGGAGCCGCTTTGCGCCGGGGCGGACCTGCTCTCCGAGGTCACCCCGGAAGACTTCCGGCTCAGCGCGGCCACAGTCTTGCGTCTCCAGGCCGAGATGGCCAGGCGCCAGGCCGCGGTACGGCGCGCCACGGCCAGCCCCCGGGGCGGCTTCGTGCGCGGCTTCGCAACGCTTTTCGACCCGACGGGCTATGCGGTGGCGGAACAGGACATCCGCGCGCTGGACCCATTGTTCCAATGGACACTCCATGTGCTGCGCACCGCCTTGCGGGATGCCGGCATGGCCATGGGCAGCAGACAAACGGCGCTGTATCTCGCCAACCTGGGCTATGAACCCCCGGCCTACACGACGCTGGCCGAGCGTATCTGGCTGGAGGCCCAGTTGCAGCCACCCTGGCAGGGCCATGCCGCCCATTGGGCGGGCCTGCCCAGGGTATCACCAGCCAACCGTTTCAGTTGCGGCTATGCCGCCCATCTGGCCGCAGAAGCCCTGGGGCTTGGTGAAGCCTTTGCCCTGGATGCCGCCTGCGCCTCCTCGCTCTATGCCATCGGCCAGGCCTGCGAGGCGCTGCACCAGGGCAGGGCCGACATGGCGCTGGCAGCCGCCGTCAACCACGGCGATCCCATGATCGTCTATGTTGGTTTCGGCGTGCTGCAGGCACTGTCACCCAGCGCCCAGAGCAGGCCCTTCGATGCCCATGCCGATGGTCTCATCCCCGGCGAGGGGGCTGCGGCCATCGTCTTGAAGCGCCTGGACGATGCCCTGGCCGCAGGAGACCGCATTTATGGCCTGATCCGGGGCGTGGGGCTGGGCAACGATGGCCGCGCCGGCGGCCTGCTGGTGCCGGATGTGCACGGCCAGTTGCGCGCGCTGCGCGCCGCCTACGAATGCAGCGGGCTCGACCCCCAATCGGTCACGCTGCTGGAATGCCATGCCACGGGCACGGTGGTGGGCGACGGCATCGAGCTCAAGAGCTGCCATGAGGTTTTTGCCCGGGGCACGGCGGTGGGTTCCCTCAAGGGAAACATGGGCCATACCATCACCGTGGCGGGGCTTGCCGCCATGATGAAGCTACTGGGTGCCTTGGAGCACCAGGTCATGCCGCCCAACCGCCCGGTGGCCCAACCCATCAAGGAACTGGATGAGCTCGGCTTTCACCTGCTGCAAAAGCCCGAGCCCTGGCAGAGCAATGGTCCACGGCGCGCCGGCATCAACGCCTTTGGCTTTGGCGGCAACAACGCCCATGTGATCGTGGAGGAATGGGACCCAAGCCAGTGGCGGGGCAGGTCTGCGGCCGCCCGCAGCCAGGCGCTGCCCGCAACGCCCCTTGCCGTGGTGGCCCTGGAGGTGGCCGCAGGCGGCCCTGAGCCCTACCGCGCCCTCATGCAGGCGCTGGTCTCCGGCGAGCCCACGCCACGGCGCATCGAGGCGGTGCGACTGGCCTTCGAGGGTTTGCGCTACCCGCCCAAGGATCTCTCCGAGACCCTGCCCCAGCAGTTGCTGGTCCTGGAGACCGCCCGCCATGTGGCCGCGCGGCTGGGCGCCCTGGAGCCCGCGCGCAGCGGCGTGTTCATCGGCATGGGTTGCGATGCCGAGATCGCCCGCTATCCGTGTTGGGCCCATGCCGAGGAATGGGTCCTGGCATGGCGCAGGCATGGCCTCGAGATCAGCGAGGCGTGGTTGGCCGCCTTGCGGGAAGCCTGTGCACGCCAACTCGAGGTAGGCGCAACCGTGGGCACCATGCCCAACATCGTCGCCAACCGCATCGGCCTGCTGCTCAACCTGCAGGGCCCGGGCTACGCGGTGATGGCAGAGGAACTCTCCGGCATCCGTGCCCTGGAGATCGCCAGCCGCGCCCTGCGCGAGAACCTGCTGGATGTCGCGCTGGTGGGTGCTGTGGACCTGTGCTGCGAGCCGGTGCATGAGACCGCAGCCCGGGCCATGCTGCCAGCTGAGCGCCATGTCCCGGGCGATGCGGCGGTGGTACTGGCGCTGATGCGCCTCGATGAGGCCCGGGAGCAGGGCCGTGCCGTGCTCGCCATCGTGGATAGCGAGCGCCTCTCGCTGGCGCTGCCTGCCCACCTGCAGGGTCTCCAGGCCGAGACAACGGACAACCCTCAGACGCAAGCCGCCCTGCAGGCCTGGCAGCAGATGGCGGTGATGGGCGAGGCCATTGGCCTCGACGCGGCAGACCCAGGCCTGCCCACGGTCACGGCCCTTTTGGGCCATGCCCACGCCGCCTCTGGCCTGCTCCATGTGGCCAGCGCCATTGCCGCCCTCTACCGGCGCATGAGCCTGGGCCAGCCCGGCAAGCCCGCCCTGCCCTGGTTGAGTCCGGTTGCCCGCCAGCTGGATGTGCATGTCAGCGCCCTGGGCAGCCAGCGCGCCACGGTCCACCTGCGTGAGGCTGATGCCGGCGGCATCATGCTGCCCAGCCAGCAGCGCCTCCCGAGGATTTTCAGCTATGGGGCCGCCGACCTGCCCGCCTTGCGGCAGGCGCTGGCCAAGGGCGCACAGGGCGGCGCAGGCCCCTGCCGCCTGGTGCATGTGGCAGCCGATGCCGCAGCCCATGAGCAGGAACGTCCGCGCCTCAGCAAGGCGCTGGCCGTGGACCAGCCAGCCTACCGCTTGAGCCGCAATGCCTATTTCAGGAGCCAGCCCGTGGCAGGGGACATGGCGCTGGTGTTCCCAGGGGCGGCGGCCGCCTACCCGGGCATGGGCCGCGAGCTGCTGCTGGCGCTGCCCGAGCTGCTGGACGCGACCATGGCGCGCTTTCCTGCGCTGGCCTATGCCCAGGGCTGGCTCGATCCGGCCAACGAGACCATCATGCACGACCCAGCGCAGGTGCTGCTGGGTTCGAGCTTTCTGTGTCAGGTTCATGCCCTGTTGAGCCGTGAATGGCTCAAGCTCAAGCCCCAGGCGGTGCTGGGTGTTTCCTCTGGAGAGACCAACGCGGTACTGGCCATGGGTGCCTGGCACAGCACGGACCTGGGGCCCATGCTGCAAGAGATCATCAGCTCCGGCATGTACAGCCGGGAGATCACCGGCGAGTTTGCCGTGGCCCAGCGAGGCTGGGGCGTGGCAGGCCCCATCAACTGGCGCAATTTCTGGGTGCTGGCACCTGTGGCAGAGGTCCAGGCGGCTCTGGCGGGTGAGGAGCGGGTGTATCTGTCCATGATCAACAGCGCTACCGATTGTGTGATCGCCGGGGATGGGGCAGCCTGCGAGCGCGTGGCCCAACGCCTCGGCGGCAAGCGCATATTCCCGTTGGGCCACGACATCATCGCCCACTGCCCGCTCATGGAAAACTGGCGCGAACCCTGGTACCGGATTCACCACCGCGAGACGGTAGCCGTACCGGGGGTGCGCTTCTACTCCAACGCCAGCGGCGGGTGGTACACCGCGGAGCGCGAGCGCATCGCAGCAGCCCTCACCAACCAAGCCACCGCCCCTGTGGACTTTCGCCGGGTGGTCCGTGCGGCCTACGAGGATGGGGTGCGCATCTTCATTGAAAACGGGCCGCGCGGCTCATGCGCCAACTGGATCGGGGACATCCTGGGCCAGCGCGACCATGTGGCGGTGCACCTGGATCGGCCCCATGCCGGTCTGGCACAGCTGGTGCATGCCCTGGCACAGCTGGAGGTCTGCGGTGTGGAGGTGGAACGCGAGGCACTGTTGCAGCGCCTGGCCGGCGAATACCCCGAGGCGAAACCCATCAAGGAGCTGGTGTATCCCGCCCATTTCAAGCCCGTGGTCTTTCCCCCCCTGGACGTGGCCCAGCCACAGGCTGCGGCCTCGAATACCCATCGAGCCGCCAGGGAGCATCCCCAGCCCGCTGTGTCCGCAGCCCCAGCCGCTCATCCAGCGGCAACCGCCCAGCCGACACCCCCATCATCCCATCAGGAGACCTTGCCCGCCATGGAAACCATGACCGCAGCCCCGCATGTGGCGCTGCCCCCGGAAACTGCCGCTGGCCCTCAACCCGTACCAGCACCGCAAGCCGCTCCCGTGCCGCCGGCGATCCCAGCCCCGGCCCAGCCAGAGCATGACCTGCCGCTGGCCCAGGGAGGGGCGGGCGATGGAATGGGCACGCCCGTCTGGCGCCGCCAGATCGTGGATCAGATCAGTCATTTTCATGGCCAGGTGAGTGCCGCTCACCGCCAGTTCCTGGGTCAGCAAGCCCGAGCCATGGACATCCTGGCCGGCCTGGGCGCCCAGGCCATGGCGGCCCAGGGCAGCAGCCCTCCTGTGATGCAGCGCATGAGCCCCGCCGCCCCAGCGCCGTCAACGCCCGCCGCC
>WOZS01000037.1:0-18683 GCA_011620135.1 Gammaproteobacteria bacterium | reverse complement strand
GCCGCAGCGCCCCCGCCTGCTGCCGCCATGAAGCCAGCACCGGCCATACGCCCGGACAAGGCCAAGGTGGCGGAGCCCGACTGGTTCAAGAAGATCAGCGCCATGGCGCTTTCCTCGGAAGAACGCCTCGGCCTGCAGGCCTTCAGGGCCATCTTCAATTACACCTTCCGGGACGCCGTGCCCGAGCAGCTGCCCGGGCCCAAGTGGGGCCGCCGGGAGCTGGAGATCCTCGCCTCGGACCGGATCTCCAAAATCATGGGACCGCAATTCGAACCCATCGATCAGTACGAGCCCATCGTACGCATGCCCATGCCGCCTTTGCTGCTGGCCGACAGCGTGCTTGGCATCGCTGCCGAGCCCCTGTCCATGAGCTCCCAGGGCAAGCTGTGGACCGAGTCTGTGGTGGAAGAGGACAACTGGTACCTGCACCATGGCCATGTGCCTCCTGGCATCGCGCTGGAAATGGGTCAGGCAGACCTGCTGCTGATCTCCTGGCTGGGCGTGGATCTGGAAAACCGGGGCCAGAAGGTCTACCGCCTCCTGGGCATCGACGCCATTCCCTACCGAGGTCCGCTCAAGATCGGCGAGCGCATGATCGTGGACATCAACTGCGGCGGCTATGCCACGTTGGGCGACATCCGCCTGTTCTTCTTCAACTCCCATGGCTGGGTGGACGGCAAGATGATCTCCGCGGTGCGCAATGGCCAGGCGGGCTTTTTCACAGAAGAAATCCTCAAGAGCTCGGGCGGCATCCTCTGGGACCCGGTCAAGGATGGCTCGCCGCGGCTCAACGGACCCTTGGACCCGCCCGCCGGCGGCGGCTTGCTGGACCACGGCAAACGCAGCTTCACCAAGGATGAGGTCTTTGCCTTCAGCGAGGACCGCGCGGTGGACTGCTTCGGGCCGCTCTATGCCGAGACACTCAACCACACCCGTACCCCGCGGATGCAGCGTGGCTTGATGCTGCTCATCGACGAGGTGGTGGAGTGCGACATCCGGGGCGGCCCCTGGGGCCGGGGCTACATCAAGGCCATCAAGCGCCTGACCGACGAGGAATGGTTTTATGACGGCCACTTCAAGGGTGACCCCTGCATGCCCGGCACGCTCACCATGGAAGCCATCGCCCAGCTGGCCATCTTCGCCTGTGCCGCCATGGGCTATACCGTAGGCCGAGACGGCTGGCGCTTCGAGCCGCTGATAGAGGAAATCTCCCATGTACGCGCCCGGGGCCAGACCGTGCCTGGCGCCCGGGAGGTCATCTATGAGCTGTTCGTGGAAGACGTGAGCACCAGCGACGTGCCCACCTTCCATGCCCAGGGCATGAGCACCGTGGATGGCCTGCGCGCCTTCCACGGCAGCGGCTGTGGCGGCCGGCTGGTACCGGGCTATCCCATGGAAAGCCGGGTGCGCATGCTGCCCAAGTTCACAGATCTCACCGCAGCCCGGGTGGATGGCCTGCTGCTGGATCGGGCCCATCTGCTGCACCTGGCCTGGGGCAAGCCCTCGGATGCCTTTGGCGCAACCTACAAGGACTTCGACTGGACGCGGGCCTGTCCGCGCCTGCCGGGGCCGCCTGTGCTGCTGCTCTCGCGCATCGAGCAGGCCCCCCAGCGGCTCTGGAGCCTCACCCCAGGAGCTCAAGCGCAGCTGAGCTGGGATGTGGGCGCCGAGCGCTGGCTTGCCGAGGAACAGCAGGCCGCTGGCGTACCCCTCTGGGCGCTGGCCGAACATGGCATCCAGGGCGCGAGCTGGCTCCTGTCCGCCCTGGGTGCGGCGCTGGATGAACAGGACGACAGGCGCTTCGACATCCAGGAACTGCGGCTCAGCATGCCCCAGGCGCTGGAGAAGACCCCGGCACAACTCAGTACCAGCGTACAGCTGGCCTCCATGGGCGAGGATGACACCATGGTGCTGGACAGTACCGTGACCAGCGAAACAGCAACCGTGGCTCAGGTCGCCGTGACCATGGCGGTACGCAGCACCCCGCGACCCCAAGCCCCCCAGGCACCTGCCGCACCGCAAGAAGAACCTGCCGCCCTGGCCCTGGAGCCCGCCTTGTTGCCCGACGGCATGATGAAGCTGCTGGACCAGACCCATGGCTTCTGGCCCCAGGGTGGCGAGGCCGGCCTGGGCATGGCCCGGGTGGGCATGGCCATGAACCATGGCCTGTGGTTCTTTACCTGCCATACCTTCGGCGCACCACGCTGGCCCTGTGGCTTTTATCTGGAAATGGCCACCCAGGCAGGCACCCTGCTGGCGCGCGCCCTGGGCCATGAGGCAAGACGCTGGGTGGCTGCCGGCGCGGCCATCAGCCTGCGCGTGCACGATGAGATCCACCCTGGCAGCGGCGAGCTGCTCTGTGATGTCAGCGTGCAGCCAGGCCAGGATGCCCCTCTGTTATCCCTTGCCGCCCATTTCCACCAGGATGGGCGGCTGGTGGCCGAATTGCAGGGGCTGGTGCTGCAGCCCAGCCAAGCGGCCCCGGCGGCAGCCGGCCTGCTCGATGCCGCCGCGGAGCCGCTGTTGGCCGATTACGCGGCCGACTGGGGGCCCGTGGTGCCACCCATGTGGCTGCTGGAGCGACTGGGTCAGGCGGTGCTGGAGCGCCTGCCGGGGCGGGTCATCGTCGCCATGCCGCAGGCAGGCTGGGAGCCCGGGCTGTGGCAGGGCCGCGCCAGGGTGCCCTATACCTTGACCGCACGCCTCCAGGGCCCCAACCGCATGCACTGCGCCATGACCAGCCTCCATGAACCTGCCGTGGTGCTGGCCTGGGCCTGCTTCCAGGTGGCAGAAGAGTGCTCGCTGGGCCCGCGGGCTGCTGCTGCACTGGAGCATGGCACCAGCTTTGCCCATCCCTACACCCAGGGGCTGCTGAACCATGGGCCGGCCTGGCAGACGGTGACCGCGCTGACGCTGGGGGCCACAGGAGCCAGCGCCTTGCTGCAGCCTGCGGGGTTTGCGCCCGGCGCGCTGTTTCCCGCCCTGCTGGATGCCGCCTTGCAGTCGGTGATCCCGGCAGAGGACTGGTGGACGTCCCTACCCCGGGACAAGGTCATGGTGCCTTGCGCCCTGGAAGGAGCCGAGTTCTTCCGTCCCAGCATCCGCATCACAGAGGAGGTGCGTCTGGAGAGCCGCCTGGCAAGCCAGGCGGGAGATCAGGTGCGTACCTGGCACCAGCTGATGCACCAGGGGCGCACCTGGGCCCAGTACACGGTGGTCTGGCGGCTCCAGGAGCCCACCCCATGGGACCGGCTGCCCCGTGAGGCGCGCGCCCGCTGGTGGCATCGCCATGGCTATCACCCCGAGGCGTTGCTGTCGCACCTGGATGGCAAGGGTACCACCATCCTGGAGCACAAGGATCTGGAACCTTTTGCCGAGCAGCACCTGCGCGCCTTTTATGCCCTGGAGCCCCAGGAAGACCTGCTGGCCGCCGTGGCGCTGCGCGAGCATGCCGCACGGCTGGCCATGGGCCATCCTGCCTGGGTGAGCCTTGCCAAGGAAGGAAACAACACCTTTACGGCGCGCAGCCCCACCTCGCCGGGGCGCTGCATCACCATGCAGCTCAAGGGCAACGCCAAGGGCGTGCGCATCACCGAGGCGGCTCCTGTGACGCTCGATGGCGCCATGGGGATTGCAGCGCTGGACACCCTCTGGCCCCTGGGGGAATGGCTGGGGCGCGACCTGATGACCGCTGCGCTGCAGCAGTTCGCAGGCGGCCTGTTCCTGGAAGACCCCGCTGTCCTGAGCCTCATGGGCAGCTCGCCGGTGCTGTATGTGGCCAACCACCAGATCGACCTCGAAGGCATCTTCTTTGCCATTGCCATGACCGCCATGAGTGGACGGCGCTGCCGGGTGATGGCCCGGGACACGGTACGCCACGAGTTCTGGGGGCGGGTGTTCGCCGCGCTGGCCGAGCGCCCCGGCGTTGCTGACCCAGAGCTCTTTTTGCTGGTGGAAAAGCAGGACGTCAACGCCATGTGGCAGGCCTTCCAGGACGCATTGCGCGCCTTGCGCAACGACAACAGCATGCTGTTGATCCATGTGGAAGGCGTGCACAAGGAGCGCGCCCGGGAAAGCGTGAGCCGCATCAGCACTGCCCTGGTGGATACAGCCGTGGCCCTGGAGCTGCCCTTGGTGCCGGTGCGCTTTGCAGGCTCGCTGCCCATCGAGCCTGTGGACGAGCGCCCGGAATGGCCGGTGGGGCTTGCCGCCGGGCGCGCCTGGGTGGGTAGCGCCCTCATGCCCAGCGTGCTGCGCCCTCTGTCTTCCAAGGAGCGTGCTGCCCTGGTTGCCCGGGCCATCAATGCCCTGGGGGCGCCAGCCGATGCCCTGGAAAACGAGGAGCCGGCCCAGGGAGACCCTGCCCTGCATGAGGCGGTGGCACAAAGAATGCAACAGGCTGGCGTGAACCGTGCCCAAGCCATCCTCTATTGTCTGCTGGCGCAACGCCTGGCCAATCCCAGCGAGGAAACCCGGGAAGTGTTGGCACTGTGCCATGGCACCCGCTCACCCCAGGAGGCACCCGCCTGGCTGGTGCACTTTGCCCAGGAAGCCCTGGGCGCAAAACTGTGAGACAATCCGCACAGGAGACGGCCTGGGCACCATCCCTGGCCGGTCTCCTGCGGCCAGATGGTCACAGGAAAGGGTGTGCATTGCAGGAGAAAAACCGCCATGGAGCTCGCAGGATCCTGTCACTGTCGTGAGGTGCGCTTCACGGTCCAGTCCCATACGCCCTATCCCTACATGCGCTGTTTCTGCTCCATCTGCCGCAAGACCGCAGGCGGCGGCGGCTTTGCCATCAACCTCATGGGCGCAGCCGAGACCCTGGCTGTGACCGGGGAAAACCACATCAGCGTCTACCAGGCCCGCCTGTATGATCACCACGACCAGCAACCGGTGGCCACGAGCCCCGGAAAACGGCACTTCTGCAGGCAGTGCGGTTCTGCCCTGTGGATATGGGACCCGCGCTGGCCGGAGCTGGTGCATCCTTTTGCCTCGGCCATCGATAGCCCGCTGCCCGAGCCGCCGGAGCATTGGAACATCTTTTTGGCCGACAAGCCGTCCTGGGTGACAGTCCCCCGGGGACCGGCCGATCACGACGTGCTGGAATATCCGGCAGAAAGCATCGAGACATGGCACCGCCGGCTGGGCCTCTGGCTGCCATGAGGTGAGCGGCCTGAAGCGCAGGCAGGGTGTTGCGGCATGTGGCCGCCGTCGCGGCAGGACATGCCGTGGCTCAGGCCAGCGTACCGCCGTCGGCCAGATACACCCCGCCGGTGCAGTAGGCCGCGGCATCCGAGGCCAGGAAAAGAGCGAGGTTGGCGATATCCTCGGGTTCACCCATGCGCCTGAGAGGGGTTTGCTCCAGGCTATGCTGCAGGATCGCTTCGTTTTCCCACAGGGCGGCGCTGAAGCGGGTCTTGATGAGTCCGGGGCAGATGGCATTGACGCGGATACCCGCAGCCCCCCATTCCTTGGCCATGGAACGGGTGAGATTGATCAGTGCGGCCTTGCTGGCGCCATAGAAAGCCAGCATGGGCGCGGACTCCAGGCCGCCTATGCTGGCCATGTTCAGGACCACGCCGCCGCCTTGACGCTGCATCTCAGGGACAGCGCGCCTGGCAAGCTCGAAAGGCCCAAGCACGTTTACCTCCATGATCTTGCGAAAGGCATCGGGGGACATGTCCAGCAGCGGTCCGAACACAGGATTGGTGGCGGCGTTGTTCACCACCACATCGAGACGGCCAAAGGTAGCCAAGGTGTCCTCCACCAGGCCATCGATGGCTTCCAGATTGCCCATGTGGGTCGGCACGGCATGGGCTCGATGACCCTGCTCCCGGATGCTGGCCGCCACAGCCTGCAGCGCTTCCGGCTTGCGGCCCGCCAGGACCACGCTGGCGCCCGCTGCGGCAAAGGTCCTGGCGATGGACTCGCCGATGCCGCGGCTGGCCCCTGTGACGATGGCCACCCGATCGGTGAGGGCAAAGGTGTGTGGCAGGGAAAGGTGTTGTGTGGTGGTCATGGATCGGTTCTCCTCAAGAGCGGCACAAACGGCCAAGGCGCATGGCTCGGACCCGTAACAGGACAGGTCCACAATCAAATACACTGCCTACATCATGTAGTATAGATCCACGGAGGGGGAGGGCATGCATGTGGACTGGAGCAAATACCCACAGGAGCAGTTTTTTGACGAACTGGTAGCCAGCGATGGTCCGCGCCCGGATGCCATGGCCCTGCTCACCTATCTCGCCGGCCTCGACGAGCAAGAGCTGGTGGAACGCCAGCATGCCGCCGAGCTCGCCATCAAGGTGATGGGCATCACCTTCACGGTGTACATGGAAGGGGGCACCATCGATCGCTCCTGGCCGCTGGACATCATCCCCAGGATTCTCTCGGCCCGGGAGTGGCAGCGCACCGCAGACGGGCTCAGGCAGCGGGTGCAGGCGCTCAACATGTTCATCGACGACCTGTACAATGAGCAGCGCGTGCTGCGCGACAAGATCGTCCCCCCGGAGATGATCCACTCCTCGCCCCAGTATCGCGCGCCCTGCCAGGGCATCCACCCGCCCCTGGGCATCTGGGCTCATGTCTGCGGCAGTGACCTGGTGCGCGACAAGGATGGCACGCTCTACGTGCTGGAGGATAACCTGCGGGTCCCATCGGGCGTGAGCTATATGCTGACCAACCGCATGGTGATGAAGCGTGTTTTTCCAGAGCTTTTCGAATGCCAGACCATTTTGCCGGTGGACGGCTACCCTGCCCAGCTCTTCGATACCCTGGCCTCGGTGGCGCCACGCTCGGTGGAATCCCCCATGGTGGTGGTGCTGAGTCCGGGCATCTACAACTCGGCCTATTTCGAACACGCCTATCTCGCCCAGGAGATGGGTGCCGTACTGGTGATGGGCTCGGATCTGGTGGTCTCTGACGATGATGTGGTGGCCATGCGCACCATCGAGGGTCTGCAGCGGGTGGATGTGATCTACCGGCGCATCGACGATCTCTTCATGGACCCGGAGGTCTTTCGCAGCGACTCCATGCTTGGTGTCCCGGGGCTGATGCGGGCCTGGCGGGCGGGCAACGTGGCGCTGGCCAATGCCCCGGGCACGGGGGTTGCCGACGACAAGGCCATCTACGCCTATGTGCCACGGCTGATCCGCTATTACCTGGACCAGGACCCCATCCTGCCCAATGTCCCCACCTATCTGTGTTCCGATGAGAAGGAGCGTCAACATGTGCTGGCCAACCTGGACCAACTGGTGATCAAGCCCGCCAATGAGTCGGGTGGCTATGGCATCGTGGTGGGCAGCCAGGCGAGTCCGAAGGAGCTGGACAAGCTCAGGTCGCTCATCCTCAAGGAGCCGCGCAATTTCGTGGCCCAGCCCATCCTGCAGCTTTCCACGGCACCCACGCTGGCGGACCATCATCCGGAACCGCGCCACCTGGACCTGCGGCCGTTCATCCTGTCCGGCGCCCAGACCTATGTGACCACAGGGGGGCTCACCCGGGTGGCGTTGCGCCGGAACTCCTTTGTGGTGAACTCTTCCCAGGGCGGCGGCAGCAAGGATACCTGGGTGGTGGAAGGACCATGATGCTCTCCCGCGTGGCAGAAAACATGTACTGGTTTGCCCGCTATCTGGAGCGCACGGAAGATACCGCCCGCTGCATCACGGTCAACACCAACCTGTTCCTGGACCTGCCCAGGGGCTATACCCCGGGCTGGGAACCGCTCCTGGAGATCACCGGGCTTGGGGAGCAGTATCGCGCCAAATATGGCGCAGTCAACGAGAAAAATACCCTGCGCTTCCTGCTGGGCGATACCGACAATCCCTCTTCGGTGCTGGCCTCGTTGGCTTCTGCCAGGGAAAACCTGCGCACGACCCGGGATCTGATGCCCGCGGACGCCTGGGAGCATCTGAACAGCCTCTACCTGTTCGCCCAGGAAGGCCTCGATGCTGGACTCACCCGGCGGGGGCGCTACGATTATCTGGCTGGTATCATCACCAGGGTGCAGGAAATCACAGGATTGCTCATGGGCACCATGACTCACGACGACGCTTATGCCTTCTTGCGCATCGGGCGCAACATGGAACGTGCCGACATGACAAGCCGCATCCTCGATGTGCGCTCCACGGACCTGCTGGACCGCCAGGAAGGCCATGACATGGGCGCATCACCTTTCGCCACCATCCAATGGATGCATGTGTTGCGCTCGCTGTCGGCCTATGAGGCCTACCGGCGTGCCGTCCATCCCCGGGTCAGCGCCGTCGCCGCTCTGGGTTTCCTGCTGCTGCACGGCAGTTTTCCGCGCTCGGTCTATCACGCCTATGGCACGATTGCCACAAGCCTCGAGGGATTGCCACGGCACGACCACCCGCTGCGCCTGGTGCGCAGGCTGATGCGCGTCCTCAAGCAGGCCGACTTACCGCATCTGGCAGAGGACAGCCAGGACCGGGCTCGCTACCTCGACGACCTGCAGCGCCAGATGGGCGATTGCCACCAAAGCCTCAATGCCACCTATTTTCTGATGGAGCAGCCCGGGGCGCTGCCGTCCGGGAGCAGGAGCAACACCATCACCCAGAGCCAGAGCCAGGGTACCTGATGGCGATGTTGCTGGCCCTCGATCAGGGAACCACCAGCACCAGGGCCATGGTCTGCGACAGCTCTGGCAGGGTGCTGGCCGAGGCGCGGGAGGCGGTGGCGCAGCATCACCCCAGGCCCGGCTGGGTGGAACAGGACGCCGAGGTGCTGTGGAGCAGCTCCTTGCTGGTCTTGCGCCGGACCCTGCAGGCCATTGCCCCCCAGCGGCCGGTGGCCCTGGGGCTGGCCAACCAGCGCGAAACCACGCTCCTCTGGGAGCGGGCCACCGGACGGCCCGTGGGACCGGCCATCGTCTGGCAGGACCGGCGGAGTGCGCCGTTATGTGAACGCCTGCGGCAGGAAGGGGCGGAGAACCTGGTCCGGGAACGCACCGGCCTGTTGCTGGACCCTTATTTCTCGGCCACCAAGCTGGTCTGGCTCCTGGAAAACATCCCGGGCGCCAGGGAGCGTGCCCAAAAAGGCGAGCTGGCCTTTGGTACCGTGGACAGCTTTCTCTTGTTCTGCCTGACTGGCGGGCGGCTGCACGCCACCGATTCCACCAACGCCTGCCGGACTGCCCTTTTCAATATACATACCATGCAATGGGATATGGACATGCTGCGGCTGTTTGCTGTCCCCCAGGCGCTGTTACCCGAGGTGCGTCCTTCCACGGGCCCCTGGGGGGAGGTGGAGCCGGCCCTGCTGGGCTGGCCGCTGCCCATTGGGGCTGTGGTGGGCGACCAGCAGGCAGCCCTGGCAGGTCAGGGCTGCTTTAGCCCGGGAATGGCCAAGACCACCTATGGCACCGGCGCCTTCCTGGTGATGAACACAGGATCATCACCCAGGAATCATCCGGCCCTGCTGACCACCATCGGCCACCATGTGGGTGATGAGCTGGCCTATGCCCTGGAGGGCTCTATTTTCGTGGCGGGTGCCGCCGTGGAATGGCTGGTGGACCTGGGCATCCTGCGCGAGCTGGATGACGCCCAGCGCCTGGCGGCTGCCGTTCCGGACAGCGCGGGGGTGGTGATGGTGCCCGCCCTGTCCGGACTGGCCTGCCCTCATTGGGACCCTGCGGCCAGAGGCATCCTGCTGGGCCTGAGCCTGCATACCAGGGCGGCCCATGTGGTGCGCGCCGCCCTGGAGGGCATTGCCTGGCGCATCGCAGAGGTTGTCCAGGCCATGACCCAGGGTGGGGCACCGCGCCTGGAGGCGCTGCGGGTGGACGGCGGGGCATGTGGCAATGCCGAGCTCCTGCAGATCCAGGCCGATGTGCTGGGGGTGCCGGTGGTGCGGCCGGCCATGCTGGAGACCACGGTGCTTGGCGCAGCCTTGCTGGCCGGCGTGGGTCTGGGTCTCTTCGACCTTGCTGGGGCCGGCTCGATCATCCAGGAGGAACGGCGCGTGATGCCGCGGCGCGATGAGGCATGGCGTCAGGAAGGCTGGCGGGTATGGGCAGCGGCCCTGGCCTGCTGCAGGGCCTGGTGCTGAGGGCTCAAGCTCTATGGGCATCGTGACGTGGGGGGGCGGGCAGTCGGACAAAGGGCAGGGTGTGGGGTGATGAAAGCGCCTGGCGGTCGGGACGAAACACTGGATACCCTGCAACGGGAACGCTTCGATGTGCTGGTGATCGGTGGAGGGGCTTCAGGGGTCGGCATCTGTCTCGACGCGGCAAGCCGCGGTCTGCGCGTCGCTTTGGTGGAGCAGGAGGATTTCGGCTGCGGCACCTCCAGCGCGGCCACCAAGCTCATCCACGGCGGTATTCGCTATCTGGAACTGGCCTTGCGCCACCTGGACGCCGGCCAGCTGCGACTGGTCCTGGGGGCCCTGGGCGAGCGCCATGTCTTGCTGCGCTTGGCCCCCCACCTGGTGCGCCCCCTGGAACTGGTCATGCCGGTCACGGGCCTGACCCAGGCCGCCTATTATGGGGCAGGTCTGGGGGCCTATCAGATGCTTGCCGGACGCCGCAAGGTGGGCCCGTTGCGCTACCTGCAGCCTGCAGCCGTGGCCAGGCGGTTCAGCGGCCTGCGCCAGCGCCTGGGTGGCTGGTCCTATTACGAGGCGCAGTTCGACGATGCCCGTCTGGCGTTGACCATCGCCCAGACCGCCAGGATGCATGGCGCCGTGCTGGCCAATGCCGTCCAGGTGACGGCATTGCTCAGGAACCATGGCCGGGTGGCGGGGGCGGCGGTACTGGACAATCATGGCGGCCAGCGCTTTGCCATCCAGGCGCGCTGTGTCATCAATGCCACAGGTGCCTCGGTGGATACCATCCGCCGCATGGACAACCCCGACAGCGAGCCCTTGGTCAGCCCCAGCATAGGGGTACATGCCGTTTATCGCACATCATGGATGTCATCGGGTTGCGGCTTCATCATGCCGCGCACCACAGATGGCCGCGTGCTGTTCATCCTGCCCTGGCTGGGTCATACCCTGGTGGGCACCACCGATGAACCCTGGCCCCATGGCCGGCCGCCCGCGGTCGAGGATCATGCCCTGGATTACCTGAATGAACAGGTCAAGCATTATTTTCCCATCGAGGAGCTCTCGCCCACTGCTGTCTGGGCCGGGGTGCGTCCCTTGCTGCGCCATGATGGACACCATCATACGGCGCATCTTTCCAGGGAGCATGCCATCGAGGTGAGTGCGGCGGGCCTGCTGACCGTGGTCGGGGGCAAGTGGACCACCTATCGCCTGGTGGCCCGCAGCGCCGTGGACCGCGCCCTGGTGGAGCTGGGCATGTCCGCCATTCCTTGCCGCACAGCCACCCTGCCCCTGCTGGGTGGCGAACATTTCAGGGCCGCAAACAGGATGACGCTGCTCGAAGGAGGGCTGGAGGCTGACATAGCCGACCACCTGCACTGGACCTATGGCGATCTGGCCGGTCAGGTGGCGGCACTGGCCCGCTCGGGATTTGCACAACGACTGGTCCCGGGGTACCCTTATATCGAAGCAGAGGTACTCTGGGCGATGCGTCATGAATGGGCGTTGAGCGCCGACGATTGCCTGAACCGGCGCATGCGGCTGGGTTTTGTGGACCAGGCAGCCGCCCAGGCAGCCCGCCCCAAGGTGGAAGCACTCCTGCAGGAAAGCGGCACACGGCCTCGCGCCATCTCAAAGACATCCTCCTCCTAGAGGGAACATCATGGACAGCGCAGTCGGATGACAGCAGCGCAAGGCAAGGCGGCAGACGGCAAAACCATCCAGACTGTGGTGCGCACCGCCATGCGCCGCTGTGGTACTGGTCGCGATGCCTTGCTGGCGGTACTGATCCATGTCCAGCGCCACATGGGTCATCTGCCGGATGAGGCCATAGCGGCCGTTGCCACTGCCATGAGGCTCACCCATGGCGAGGTGGCCGGTGTGGTTTCTTTTTATGCCTTTTTCCACCAGGAACCCTTCGGGCTCTATGACTGCCGCCTGGCCGACAACATCATCGAGCGCCATGCGGGAAACGCGGCGGTACAGGAACGCCTGGGCACCTTGCTCAAGGGTGGACTGGGCACACTCAGCACCACATCCTGCATCGGCCTGTCCGATCAAGCCCCAGGAGCCCTGATCGACGGCGCGCCGATCCCGTCGCTCAAGGACGATCGCCTGGAGCAGGTGGTCCATCTGATGGAAAAGGAAATCCCCGTGGCGCGCTGGCCTGGTTCGTTGAGTCGCGTCAAGCCCAATGTGCGTCGTGCCGACCGCATCCTGCAACAGCAGGCCTGGCAGGGCGAGGCGTTGCGCCAGGCCATGACCCAGGGTGCCGCGGCCTTTCTCGAGGAACTGGAGCTGTCCGGGTTGCGGGGCATGGGTGGTGCCGGCTTTCCCACGGCGCGCAAGTGGCACAGCGTGCGCGAGGCCGCCGTGACTGAACGGGTGGTGGTCTGCAATGCCGATGAAGGCGAGCCCGGCACATTCAAGGATCGCGTCTTGTTGCAACGCCACGCCGCTGCCCTTTTCGAAGGGATGACCATCTGCGGCTGGTGCGTGGGCGCCCGGCATGGGTTTGTGTACCTGCGCGGTGAATACCGCTACCTGCTGCCCATATTGCAGCGCAAGCTGGCCGCGCGGCGCCGTGCCGGCCTGCTGGGCCAGGGTATCCTGGGCGTGCAGGGCTTCGATTTCGACATCCAGATCCGCCTTGGTGCCGGGGCCTATGTCTGCGGCGAGGAGTCGGCGTTGCTGGAATCCCTGGAGGGCAAGCGCGGTGTTCCCCGTCCCCGGCCACCCTATCCCGTGGAGGCCGGGTTCCAGGCCCTGCCCACGGTGGTGAACAACGTGGAGACATTGAGCGCCGCCTGCCTGGTGGCCGTCCATGGCGGCGCCTGGTACGCGGCGGTGGGCACAGCGGCCTCCCGGGGCACCAAGCTTTTTTCGGTGAGCGGCGACTGCAGCCGCCCCGGTGTCTATGAATTGCCCATGGGCACCCCGCTGCAAGAGCTGCTGCAGCTGGCCGGGGCGCACCGTACCCAGGCCGTCCAGATGGGCGGAGCCTCGGGCGCGCTGGTGGCCCCCCATGACTTTGGTGAGCCCATCGCCTTCGAGGCCCTGCCACCGGGAGGGTCGGTGATGATCTTCGACCAGAGCCGCTCCATCAGCGGCATAGTCCATAATTTCGCCTGCTTTTTTGCCCATGAGAGTTGCGGCTTCTGCACGCCATGCCGGGTGGGCACCCGCTTGCAGCGCGACTTGGTGCACAAGTTCACCCTGGGGCACGGCGATGCCGCCGATCTCAGCGAACTCAAGGAGCTGGGCCTGCTCATGGGACGGGCCAGTCACTGTGGCCTGGGACAAAGCGCCGGACGGGCGGTAGGCGATGCCCTGCAGTATTTCCCGGAGCATTTCCCCATTGCCTCGCCCGATGCATTCGTGCAGTTGGAAACGGCCCTGGAGCAGGCGCGCGCCCTGCGCCAGGCAGGAGGCCACACGCCATGAGATTTGTCATCGACGGCATGACCATCGAGGCACAAGCGGGGGATACCATCCTGACCGCTTGCCGCCGCGCCGGCTATTACATTCCCCACCTGTGCTTCCATGGCGATCTGCCCGCCCAGGGTAACTGCCGGTTGTGCCTGGTGGAAAGCAAGGGACGCCTGCTGCCCTCCTGTCTCACCAAGGTGACAGACGGCATGGAGGTCGCCAGCGCCACGGAACAGCTGCACACCCTGCGCCTGCGTCTCACCCAGATGCTGTTCGTGGAAGGCAATCACATCTGCCCATCCTGCGAGGCCAGCGGCAACTGCATGCTGCAGGCCCTGGGATACAGGCTGGGCCTGCTGGATAATCATTACCCGCAGTTCTTCCCCAGGCGTCCCCTGGATGCCTCCCACCCCCAGATGATCCTGGACTTCAATCGCTGCATCCAGTGCCAACTGTGCGTGCGGGCCAGCGACCAGCTGGATCAGAAGCACGCCTTTGTCGTGGCGGGCCGTGGCGGGGAAGCACACATCACCGCCTCGAGCTCGAACGGCCAGCTGGGCAGCACCAGCTTCGCTGCCACGGACCATGCCGCGGGCATCTGTCCTGTGGGCGTGTTTCTCGGCAAGGGTGTGGGTTATGTGACCCCCATCGGGGAACGCCGTTATGACAGGGCCGATATCGCACAGGCCGGTGATCGCAATGCCTAAGGCGCGCCTGGCCACCGTCTCCCTGGCAGGCTGCTTTGGTTGCCACATGTCGCTGCTGGATCTGGATGAGGCGCTGTTCGAGCTGGCGGAGCTGGTGGAGGTGGATCGCAGTCCCCTGACCGATATCCGTACCATGAACGACTGTGACATCGGGTTCATCGAGGGGGGCTGCGCCAACGAGGACAATGTGCATGTGGCGCGCTTGTTCAGGAAAAAATGCCGTTTGGTGTGTGCCGTGGGGGCCTGTGCCGTCACAGGCGGCATTCCGGCCCTGCGCAACAACATCCCCCTTGCGGAATTGCTGGCCACCAGCTATCTCCAGGATGTGGTCGATCCCGGGATTCCCAACGACCCTGAGCTGCCCATGCTGCTGGACAAGGTCTACCCCATCCACGAGGTGATCCGCGTGGATCACACGCTGCCCGGCTGCCCGCCCTCCGCCCAGGCCATCGCGCTGTTCGTGAAGCAGTTGCTTGCCCATGAGCCAGTCAGCCTGCCGTATAAGGAGCTCCACTATGACTGAGGGCAGCAGCCTGGAGACCGCAGAGCGGGGCGGCTTGCGCCGGGTGGTCATTGATCCTGTGACCCGCGTCGAGGGCCATGGCAAGGTCACCATCCTGGTGGACGAGGCCAACCGCATTCACCAGGTGCGGCTGCACATCGTGGAATTTCGCGGTTTCGAGCGTTTCGTGGAGGGGCGCCCCTATACAGAACTGCCCGTGCTGGTGCAGCGGCTGTGCGGCATCTGTCCGGTGAGTCATCATGTGGCGGCCGGCAAGGCGGTGGATATCCTGGGAGGCGCAGGCCCCTTGCCGCCCGAGACCGAGGCCATCCGCCGGCTGATGCACATCGGCCAGATCCTGCAGTCCCATGCCACCCATTTCTTTCACCTCGCCTCGCCTGATCTCCTGTTCGGCATGGATGCCGCCGCACAGGAGCGGGACTTCTTTCATGTCATGGATCGGCGCCGGGAGGTGGCCAGGGATGGCATCGCCCTGCGACGCTTCGGCCAAGCAGTCATCGCTGCGGTCTCCGGCAAGCGCATCCATGGCACCTGCGCCATACCTGGCGGGGTGAACAGGGGTATTGCCGCCCAGGAACGCCAGTGCCTGCTGGCCGCCATCCCGGAGATGCTGGAACGGGCCCAAGAGGGCATCGAGGTATTCCGCACCTGTTATGCTGCGGACCTGCAACGCAATCGGGCCTTTGGCACGGTACCGGGCAACGTGTTGAGCCTGGTCCAGGGCGATGGCACGCTGGAATTCTATGATGGGGTGCTCAGGGCGCGCGCCCCCGATGGCGCCATGGTGTTCGATGGCCAGCCCGCGGCGGCCTACCGGCAGCGCATCACAGAAGCGGTAAAGCCTTGGAGCTACATGAAGTTTCCCTTTCTCCACGAGCTGGGTCAGGAGCAGGGCTGGTATCGGGTGGGCCCCCTGGCACGCCTGGTCAACTGCGAGCGCCTGGGCACACCTCTGGCCGATGCCCAGCGGTGTGCCTTCCTGGAACAGGAGGGACGCTTCGTCCAGTCGTTGCTGGCCACCCACTGGGCGCGCCTGATCGAGGTGCTGCACGCCACCGAACTCATCGGGGATCTTCTGGACGATGAGGCCATCGAACAGCCGCGCCAGGCCGAGATGGGCCCCTGGCGCCAGGATGCGGTGAGCATTGTGGAAGCGCCCCGCGGCACACTGATCCACCAATACGGCATGAACAGCGATGGATTGATCAATGCCGCCAATCTGATCGTGTCCACCACCAACAACAACCAGGCAATGAACGAGGCCATCCGCCGGGTGGCCCAGGACGAACTCGATGGTCATGTCCTCACCGAACCGTTGCTCAATCACGTGGAGACGGCCATTCGCGCCTATGACCCGTGCCTGTCCTGTGCCACCCATGCCCTGGGGCAGATGCCGCTGATCATTACGCTGCAGGATGGGGCCGGACATACCCTGGATGCCATCATGCGCGACCATGACGGGCAGATCGTCCATGCATGAGCACCGTGGCGCTGCTGGCTCTTGGCAATCCGTGGCGTGGCGACGATGCCCTGGGCCTGCGGGCGGCCGCGGCAGCCCGGCAACGTGCGCCGCACAGCATTGAACTGCGCACCCAACACCTGCTGGGTCCAGAAGATGTGCTGATCATGGAGGATGCCGCTGTGGCATTGTTCGTGGATGCCAGTCTCCAGGAGGAGGGTGCCTTTCGCCTGAGCCGCATCGCGGCGGCAGAGCAGGACAGCGTGTTGCGCCATGGGCCCAGCCCTGCCCAGGCGCTGGCCTGGGCAGGGCTGGTTCTGGAACGGGTGCCTCCCGCCTTTCTGCTGGCCATACACGGCATGGCCTTCGAGGCTGCAGCCGGCCTGTCCCGGCAGGCTGCCATGCACCTGGAAAAGGCCCTGGACTTCCTGGACGCTCTGCTGGCCGAGCCCCGCGCCGAGCACTGGATCACCCTCTGCGGTTCAAGCCCATGAAAATCGTGGTGATAGCACCCAACAGCCGGCAGCCATCCTGGGTGGATGCGGCCTGCGCAGAATACAAAAGACGCCTGTCTGGCTTTGTGGCATGTACCCTGGATGTGCCCGCCTCACCCAGGGGCAGGGCATGCGGTGCCGTGCTGCAACGCCGGCTCCAGGAACATCGGCGCAACGGGCGCTGTCATACGATTGCCATGGATGAGACCGGCACGCTGCTTACCACCAGCCAATGGGCCCGTCGCCTTGAGCAGGCCCGCATGGATGGCGAACATCTCCTGTTCGTCCTGGGGGATGCCGATGGTTTGCCCACGGCCATCCGCCATGAGGCCCAGGACACCTGGTCGCTCTCGCCTTTGACCATGACCCATGGGCTGGCCCGGGTGGTCCTGCTGGAGCAGCTTTATCGTGCCGCCACCTTGCTCGCTGGCCATCCCTATCATCATGGCAATCCCGGCGATCTGCCCGCCATCCCGTGAAGCGCTGGCTTGCGCTGCTCACTGGCCTCCTGTTGCTGGCAACAGGAGGTAGTCTCTGGGGGCTCTATGCCCTGGTGGAAAAGGGGGCAGCCGCCAAACCATTCTGGGAGACCACGCTCAGCAAGCTGCTGCACACAAAGGTGCGCATCGCCTCGCTTTCCTCGCAACGTCAGGGTATGTGGCCGGCGTTGCGCGCCGATGGCGTGGACCTGGGGTCAAGAGGCTTCGTGCAGCATGCGAGCCTCAGGGTGAACCCGCTGCACATGCTGCGGGTCTGGACACTGGTGCCTGATCGCCTGCAGGCCGATGGCCTGCAGCTGCATATAGCGCCCGATGCCGCTCCAGGACAGCTCATGCAGGTCATCGGCCAGATCAGCCACATCGAGATCAGGAACGCCACTATAGTCTACCAGACCCCCCGGCAGACCCTGCCCCTGCAATCGGTGCATCTCAGGCTGGATACCACCGCCTGGGGCATGCAGCGCCTGATGGTTTCTGGTCATCTGGGCGGTGTTTCCTTCGTGGGGCGCGGTTCCGGCCATCTGCACCCCATGGATGGCAACCTGCACCTGGAGCTGGCCGGCGGGACGCTGCCACCCGGTCTGGTATTCCTGGGCCATGGCGCGATGCGCATGGTGCTGGAAGCCCGCTCGGGGCAGCTCCTGAAGGCTGGCGGGCAACTCGAGGCCGAGAACCTGATTCTGCCCTTGGGTGAGCACGGCGTTCCCTTCGAGCGCATCGCAGGCGGCTTCCAGTGGCAGCATCGCGCTGGCAGCTCCCCCGTGGGCCATCTGGTGCTGCGTGACGTGGGCGTGCGCATGCATGGCGAGGCAATGACCATGAAGCGCTTTGAGGTGGTCGGCAATCCCATGGACGGTGGCGAGCTGTTCGTGGAAGCCAAAAGCATCCCCATGCGCATCCTGGCCCAGGCTGCCCAGGCGTTCGCCGGGCAGGGCGGCGAGGCGCTGGCCGCCCTGGGCGACCGCGGCGTGGCACGCGATGTGCGCGCCTCCTTTCCAGCCCATGGCGCTGTCACCCTGCAGGCCACGGCCGATGGGCTCACCCTGCAAAGCCCCTGGGGCCGCATGGAAGAGACCCATGGCCATGTGCATCTGCAGGGCAACCACCTGCGTGCCGAGCTCAGGCAGGGCCGCATGGTGGTGACCAGCCCCATGCTCTTTGCCCACGCCATGAGCTTTGCCACCCAGGGCGTGGCGGAGATGGATTTTGCCGGGACGCGCCTGGCGGCCTTGCGGCTGATCGATACCCATGTGGAAAACACTGATCTGGCAGCCGATCTCAGCTTGCAGTTGCAACTGCCTGCAGCGGCCTCGCCGGTGATCCAAACCCGGTTGCACCTGCAGCGCGCCAATGTATCCGCCATGACAGACTACCTGCCCCGTGCCTGGGTGGAAGAAGACGTGCGCATCTGGCTCAAGCAGGCTCTGCGGGCAGGTTGGGCCGACCAGGGTGTGCTCGAGCTGTCAGGGCCGCTGCAGGGGTTCCCCTTCCGTGGTGACACCCAGGACCCGG
>WOZS01000008.1:4987-38873 GCA_011620135.1 Gammaproteobacteria bacterium | reverse complement strand
CCTGTCCAGCCAACCTCCGGCGCATGACAGCTGGCGCAGGACTGATTGCCGTTGAACGACAGCCTGGGGTCGAAGAAGATGGATTTGCCCAAATGCTCGGTGGGCGTCAAGCCGTGCGCCACCGATGCGGCAAAAGCGAGCCCAAGCGCCAGAGCACCCATGATGCCTGTCCGCTGATGCATTGGCTCCTCCCCATGGTTGTCAATGATTGGAGCGGGTGATGGGAATCGAACCCACGCCTTCAGCTTGGGAAGCTGAGGTTCTACCATTGAACTACACCCGCTTTGGATGCAACATAAGCATTGTAGCAGAACGAGGCGCAAGGCTGCTCCTGCCTGCAGCAGGCGCCCACAAAGCACAAAGGGTCCAGCAATGCACGAAACACAGCACGCCCCACAAGGCATCTGCCGGGTGGTCATCAATGGCACTGCCCTCAAGCTGCCGGCACAGACCACCATCGCCTCCTTGCTGGTGCAGCAGGACATGGCCACCAGGCGACTTGCCGTGGAGCTCAATGGCGTGGTGGTGCCGCGCAGCCAGCATGATACGGTGCCGCTGCAAGACGGCGACCGCCTCGAGATCATCCAGGCCATTGGCGGGGGCTAGGCCATGGCGCGGCTCGACGACTCGGACGCGGCCACGCAGCAGGCCAAGGACCCAAAGCCCCTGGTCCTGAATGGCGTCACCTATACAAGCCGTCTGTTGGCGGGCACGGGGCGCTACCGCAACCTGGAAGAGATGCACCAAGCCCTTGCGGCCAGCGGGGCTGAGATCGTCACCGTGGCGGTGGGCCGCACCGGCCAGGGCGGCGCAGACCTGCTGGCCGAGCTGGCCGGGCGCTACACCATCCTGCCCAATACCGCAGGCGCCTACGATGTGGCCCAGGCGGTGCGCCTGGCGCATCTGGGCCGGGAGCTGCTGGATGGACAGCCTCTTGTCAAGTTGGAGGTGATCGGCGAGCGGCACACACTCCATCCCGACGTGGTGCAGACCATCGAGGCCGCACGCATCCTGGTGCGCCAGGGCTTCGCGGTGCTGCCCTACACCAGCGATGATCCGGTGGTGGCGCGGCAGCTCGAGGATGCGGGCTGTATTGCGGTGATGCCCCTGGCCGGCCCCATCGGCTCTGGCCTGGGCATCGGCAATCCCGAGGCCATAAGACGCCTGCTGGAGGCGGTACACGTGCCCGTGGTGGTGGATGCCGGCGTCGGTACGGCCTCGGATGCCACCGTGGCCATGGAACTCGGCTGCGATGCGGTGCTGATGAACACAGCCCTTGCCGAGGCGCGCCACCCGGCACTGATGGCCACCGCCATGCGCCATGGGGTCCTCGCCGGGCGCCTTGCCTTTCTCGCCGGGCGCATGCCCAAACGCCATGCCGCGATCAGCTCCTCACCAGCGGCGGGCCTTGGCTCCTGAACACCGTGCCTGATCCTGGGCAGCTGCCTCGCAGCTATGTGCGCCACCAAGGGCGGCTCACCCCGGGACAGCGCCGCGCCCTCGACCATTGCCTGCCGACCTTTGCCGCCCCTGAGGGCATGCTGGATGCCTCAGCCCTTTTTGGTAAGGCCTGCCCACTGGTGGTGGAGGTAGGCTGCGGGGATGGGGCGGTACTGCTGGAGCTGGCGCGCGCCCATCCAGAGATGGCTTTTTTAGGCATCGAGGTCTACCGACCCGGCGTGGGCCGGCTTGCCATGGCGCTTGCCGCAGAAGGGCTGCATCATGTGCGTCTCGCTGTGGAGGATGCCCGTCAGGTCATGGCCCGCCTGCAACCAGGGAGCATCGACCGGCTGCTGACGCTGTTTCCAGACCCGTGGCCCAAGAAGCGCCACCACAAGCGCCGCCTCATCGAGCCTGATTTCGTGGCTGCCGTGGTGCCGCGCCTCAAGCCCGGGGCACACTGGCAGCTGGCCACCGACGATGCCGCCTATGCCGTGGCCATGCAGCAGGTACTAGAGGCCCATGGGACCCTGGAGGCAACGCCCACCCTGCCCCGACCGGAAAGCAAGTATCATAGACGCGCAGCACGCCTGGGCCAAGGTGTTACCGAGCTGGCCTTCCGCAAGCGTTAGGCATCACCATGCCCCTGCCTGCCTCCTGCGCAGGCCGTGCCAACCCTCAGAAAGGTCTATGCCTCATATATGTGGTGCGCGTATTTTCTTGGACCTTATTTCTATTGTCATCATATAATGGTTCTCAGTTCACTTTGCCAGCACAGCAACAAATAGCTAAAAACAGATGAGCGCTGCTGTTATATGCATTGCATCCATGGCATGGATAATATAAAATGAAGCAGAAATGTATGAACTGAAATGGGCGCCTGGAGCAGGATGTCAGCGTTGCCGAAATGGTAAGTGTATTATCGGTCACTTATGAAGAGTACTTTAGGAAAACTATGGGCCCAGCCATCATGAATGAAGCAAACCTGCCCATCGATCTGAAATGGGATGTGCGCCAGCGCCTGACGTTGCTGGAGGCCAATTGCCTGTTGACCGGGCGGCTGCAGACCAACGACCTGCAGGCCATCTTCGGCATCAAGCGGGTGCAGGCCTCGCGGGATATCTCCCGCTACCGGGCCATGCGCCCCCACAATCTGCACTACGATCCCTCACAGCGCTGCTACCTGGCCAGCGAGGCATTCGACCCCATCTTCCTGCCGGATACCAATGGCAGCACGCTGCTCTCGGCGCTGCGCTGCGCGCGTTCATCGGTGTCGGTCATCCTGTTGCGCACCCCGCCTGTCACAGCCTGTGTAGAGCCGTTGGGGCCGAGCATCGCGCTGGTGGTGGTGCGTCATGTGGTGCGGGCCATCGTGCACAAGGAAGCCCTGGAAGCAACCTTCGAGCAGCATCAAGACAGGGTCTTGGACGTGATCTGGCCGCACACCCTGGTGTGGAATGGCTATCGCTGGCATGCGCGCTGCTATAGCGAGCAGGCCAAGGGCTTTACCGACATTCCTCTACACAGCATCACCAAGACATCACTCAGCATCACCAAGACCCCGCCACCCTTCCCCCCGGGGCAGAGCACAGAAGAGCAGCATGGCGAAGAAGCCGATCGCGCCTGGCAGGAACAAGTCACCGTGGTCGTGACCCCGGCGGCATCCCTGGACCAGGCGCAACGCAACGCGGTGATGAACCATTATGGCCTGTCCGAGGAGCGCCTGGAGCTGACCGTGCGGCTGGCCATGCTGCACGACACGTTGCGCTTTTTCCATCTGGCGGCCACAACAGATGGCAGGATGAGCAGCCAGGAACTGCAGGTGGTCAACGAAGAGGCGGTGCACCAGGCCCTGCAGAAGCTCTGAGGGCCAGCATTCAGGATTCAGTAATGTTGGCCGGTCCTTCAACTAGAGGGGCGAGCCGGCATCCAGGGCCAGCAGGGCAAAGGTGGCGAGCCAATGGCTGCCACTGTAGTCATCGGCCAGATGAGGCAGGCTGGCGGTCAACTGGACACAGCCTGCCCGGCCAAGCACTTGCTGGTGCCGAGGCCAGCACCGGGCCAGGTGACGCAGCATCCAGGCACGACTCAGGTTGAGCCCATCGAGGTGAGCCAGCTTGCCATCACTGCGATCGGACACCAGCGCAGGCTCCAGGAGCACAGCGCCCTGCCCTGCGGCGAGCCCAGGCCAGAAGCCATCCAGCCAGGATGGCAGAGCATCTTTTTCCATGACATGGGTCATGAGCAACGCCGTTGTGAGCGTCGGTGAGAGAAAATCCTCGCCGCATGGCTCCATGCCCTCCACCTGACGGTCGGCCAGAAACCAGTCCCGTGCCCGGGATGCGATGCATGCCCGCAGGATGGCATCCCCACAGGCAACGCTATAGACCCAGCCCAGGGTCATGGCGCAAGCGCTGTTGCCATGATTGCCCCAGCGCACAGGATAGCCGAGGCGTTCCAGGTAAACGCGCAATTTATGCGCCAGCAGGTCGGCCAGGGGGCACAGCGCCTCATGCCAGGCGCTGTGCCTGGGATCCAGGGCGGCAAGCCGCCTGAGTTCAGCGGTCAGCGCCAACAGCCAACCCCAGCCATAGGGCCGCTCGGCTGTTCCATGGGCGGCTTGCTGGAAATAGGCGCATTCCCCGGCCACCAGTTCGGGGCGCAACATGCTGGCAAACAAGGTCTCGATGGCCGGACGCTGCGGCAATCCGGGAAAGCGCCCCAAGAGCCGCGCCAGCAGCCAGTAGCCGTGCACGCAGGAATGCCAGTCGAAACTACCATGGAACACAGGATGCAGGGATTGCGGGGCCTGCAGATCCTCGGGGCCTGCCAGCACGTGATCCAGCTTGCAAGGATAGATGCGCTGCACGTGGCCCAACGCCATCTCGGCGAGGTGCTCGGCCCATGCCGCAGTCAGGGTCGGCTCAGCCATGGGGGATCACCAGGGCGAGCAGCAACAGGTTGACCAGCAAGAGCATGATCGCCGTGGGAGCCTGCGCCTTGATCACCGCGAGGCGATCATCGAGCCCCAGCAGCCCCACGGGCACCAGGTTGAAGTTGGCCGCCAGCGGCGAGAGCAAGGTGCCACAATAACCGCAGAGCATGCCCACAGCAGCCGTGGCCGCTGGATCGGCATGGTGCTGCTGCACCAGCATGGGTAACGCCACACCCACGGTCATGATGGGAAAGGCGGCAAAGGCGTTGCCCAGCAGCACGGTCAACAGGACCATGCCGCCACCATAGAGCAGCACGGCCAGCCACGGCTCCGGCTGGGGCCATGCCCTGGCCAGGGTCGCGGTGATGGTCTGTCCCAGCCCGGCCTGGGCCAGCACCGTACCGAAGGAAGCCAGCAATTGGGGCAGCACCGCCACAGGCCCAATGGCGTCAAGCAGCCGTCTCCCCTGATGGATCGCCATATCCAGGGGGGCGCGCAGCAGCGCCATGGCCGCCAGCAATGACATCAAAGCGGCCGCCACCAGGGCAACAGGCGTGCTCTGCTGGCGGCTGGTGATCGGCAGGCCATGCTGGGCCAGGATGTGGATGGCCAACACCCCTGCTGCGGTCAGCATGGGAAGCAGGAAGATCGGCAGCACCAGGCGCCATGGTGCCGACAGCAGCACCGGTGCCTGACCAGCAGGCAACCTGCCGGGGCGGGACGGCAGCAGGCAGGAGGCGGCCACCAGGGCCACCACCAGCGCGCCGTTGGCCGTGGCATCGAGCCAGCTGCCAGCCAGGAAGCTCAGCGCATAGAGCCCCCAGAATACCGCGCGGCCCAGGCGGTGTTCTCCTGAGCGGTCCAGCCAGCAACCGGCTGCGACCAAGGCCAGAAAAAGCCCTGCTACCTGGTAGGCAGGCTCCAGGGCATCGAGGCCGCCTGTTGCCTGGGCGTTGGTCACCCCTTGTCCATAGCACGTCGCCAGGCCCGCCCCAGAGCCAGCAGGCGGCCACTGTGCAAGGCGGCCGCCGCCATGGCTGTGGGCATGGACCAAACTGCCAGCTGCCAGGGCTCCACCGGGATTCCCTGCTGCACCAAAACGGCCTGGGCCAAAAGAATGGAGCCCATGGCCATGAAGACATCCTCACCGAAAAAAAGCCCGATGTTGTCCACTGCCGCGGCATGGGCCGCCAGCTGCTGCAGAACATGGGGTGGGCACCGACCATGACGCTCCAAGGCGGCCTGGGCCATGGGCAACACCACAGGGCGCACCATCTGCGCCTGGCCTCCCAGGCTGGCCAGCCCCACCGCGGCACCCAGCTGGCGGATGAGCAGATAGAGGATCAGCAACCGGGATGCGCCCAGGCGATGCAGCCGCTGGACCATGGCCCTGGCATGATGCTGCAGGCCGTAGCGCTCCAGCACCCCGATCAGCGGCAGCACGAGCCAGGTCAACGCCACGAAGCGGTTTTTGCTGAACTGCTCACCCAGTACGGCCAGCCATTGCTCCACGGCCATGGCGGACCCCAGGGCCACACCCAGGCTCGCCGCAGTGACCACCGGCAGGGGGGGCCATCCCCGGGCCAGCCCCAGCACCAACACCAGCAAACCCAGCAGCATCATCGGCCCGCCTGCTCCCAGGATGTGTCTGATGGCGCGGCTAGAATGCCCATGCAAACAACTCATGCAAGCCTTGTGCCCGGTGGGTCACCCCCAATAGTCGCCCACAATATGCTCTTTGTTGGTACCATGAAGCCTTGAGGTCCCCACAAGGAGCAAGGCGATGAGCAGAGCGACCATGGCCCAGATGATCGTTGCCGCCCTGGAACAGCTGGGAGTAGAACGCCTCTATGGCGTGGTGGGCGATTCCCTGAACGGCATCGTGGACGAGGTGCGCCTTTCGGAGCGGTTACACTGGGCCGGGGTGCGCCATGAGGAGGCGGCCGCCTTTGCCGCAAGCGCCGAAGCCCAGCTCACAGACCACATCGCAGTGTGTGCCGGCAGCTGCGGGCCAGGCAACCTGCACCTGATCAACGGCCTGTATGACGCCCATCGCAGCCGCGCGCCGGTACTGGCCATCGCCGCCCAGATTCCCAGCAGCGAGCTTGGCAGCGGCTATTTCCAGGAGACCCGCCCCGAGCAACTCTTTGCGGAATGCAGCCATTTCTGTGCCGCCGTCTCGAGCCCGAGCCAGATGCCGCGGCTGCTGATCCAGGCCTTGCAGCATGCCATCGCTCTCAAGGGCGTGGCGGTGCTGATCATCCCCGGCGATCTTGCCATGGCCACCGTGGAGACACCCCTGGGAGACCTCGGCTGGCTTGCCAGGCAGACGGTGCCACGCCTGGAGCCAGCAGCCCAGGAACTGGATCGCCTGGCCGGATTGCTGCGCGCTGCCAAACGCATCACCCTGCTCTGCGGTCGTGGCTGTGCGACAGCGCGCGGCGCGGTGCTCTCCCTGGCCGAGCGCTTGCAGGCCCCTGTGGTGCATGCCCTGGGCGGCAAGGAGTGGCTCGAGTACGACAATCCCTTCGATGTGGGCATGACCGGCCTGATCGGTTTTGCCTCGGGCTACCATGCCATGAACGACTGTGACGCGCTGCTCATGCTGGGCACGGACTTCCCCTATCGTGACTTTTATCCGCAGGATGCCAGCATCGTGCAGATTGACAGCCGCGCCGAGCAACTGGGACGCCGCGCCCCATTGGCCATGGGACTGGTGGGTGACGTGGGGGCCACCATCGAGGCGTTGCTGCCCAGACTGGAACCCAAGCCTGCCCCTGGTCGCTTTTTGAAGTCGGCCCAGGACCATTACCGCAACGCCCGGCGCGACCTGGACGAGTTGGCGGTGGGCAAGCCCGGGGAAAGCCACGTCCACCCCCAGTACCTCACCAGGATGCTTGATGAACGCGCCGCTGCCGATGCCATTTTCACCTGTGATGTGGGCACGCCCACGGTGTGGGCGGCGCGTTACCTGCACATGAATGGCCAGCGTCGTCTGCTGGGCTCGTTCGTGCATGGCTCCATGGCCAATGCCCTGGTGCAGGCCATCGGGGCCCAGAGCGCGGCCCCGGCAAGGCAGGTGATCGCCCTGTGTGGCGATGGCGGGCTGACCATGCTATTGGGTGAGCTGGCCACGCTCCGGCAACTGCAGTTGCCGGTGAAGGTGGTGGTCTACAACAACCAGTCCCTGGCCTTCGTGGCCCTGGAGCAGCGCGCCGCGGGTCAGCTGGATACCGGTTGCGACCTGGTCAATCCGGATTTTGCGGCACTTGCCCAGGCCATGGGCTATGCGGGGCGTGCCGTGGCCGACCCCGGTGACCTCCCCGAGACACTGGACTGGCTGCTGGCCACACCGGGACCGGCGCTGCTGGATGTGGCCGTTCACCCTCTGGAGCTGGTGATGCCCCCCAAGGCCAACCTTGCCCAGGCGGCGCACTTCGGCCTGTTCATGATGAAGGCAGTACTCAACGGACGTGGTTCGGAGGTGGTGGAGCTGGCGCGCACCAACCTGTTCCGCTGACAGCCCAATCTAGCCGCACAGGCAGGCCATGAGCGCCGGTTCCCGGGCCCACAGCCCGCGTCGCTGCCGCCGGGCCTGAGCCATCATCCCTTCCAGCTCTGGGGGATAAGATGCCTTGCGATAGATGCAGGCATATCCGGCTGCGATGATGGCCTTGTTGTAGAGCGTGCCCTCTTTGGTGTAGAGCACAGCCAGCGTGCGCTTGAAATAATCCGTGCCGCGACGCTCCACGGTCACCCTGTCACCCACATGCAGCATGCCTCTGGCATAGGCCGAGGCCTGCTGTCCCATGAGCCGCAGGCGCTGGCGTACCCCATGTCCCAGAAAGGCACAGCGGCGCACATCGCTGGTGAGGCTTGCGCCTGCGTACTTCTCCGGGGTATCGATCCACAGCAGGCGCAAGGTCCTGTCCTCATCGCCCAGACGCACATGCACCGTGTCGCCATCGGTGATCCGGGTGAGCCATGCTTCTCCCGGTGCGGGGCGCTGCTGCAGCCACCACAACGCCGCCACCAGCAACAACAGCACCAGCAACATGAGCCACGCCGGTGCTTGGCGCCTACGGGAGCGCGAGCGTCGCCGGGTCATAGTGGGCACTCCCTGATCATGACGGCATGGTATCCTCGATGAGCAGCACTGCGGGCCCGCCCTGGGCGCGAGCCCGGATGACCCGCCCCAGGATCACTGCTCCTGGATCTCGATCTGGCCGCTCACCTGAACGATCATTTCCTGCTGGCTGGGTGTGGCGGGCAGTGGGGCTGCATCGGCGGCCATGGCGCGCACGCTCAAGCGAGGAGCCGGCTCGGTGGGGGGTGCACTTGCCTTGATACGTAGCTGGACGATCCTGTAGCCCGTGCCGTCCAGCGCCTGGCTCACCAACTGGCATCTCTGGCGAAAGCGCTCGAGCCCCTGGGCCGTCAGCTGGTTTTCCAGCTGGTCTCTCCTGTTTTGGGACAGAATGAAACCAAGCCCCTGCACCACCAGGCCGCTTGCCTGCAGCTGGCTGAGCAACTCACCCATGGCTCCGGTGTCCTGTGAACTGAGCTGCAGCGTGGCGATGATGCGCCAGCCAGTCTGCTTGGGGCCACCCTCCTTGGGGTACTCGTAGACCGGTTCGGTCTGGTAGCCCGTGCTGCCGTACTGGACTGCCTGCTGGCGCCGCAGCACATCGAGCGCCTTGTGCAGACGCTGGTTGACCTGAGCCGCCAGACGGGAAAGATGGGGGCCATCGAGCGACAAGGCTACCGTGGCCTGCATGCGATCGGTCGTGGCCTCGCCTGTGGCCTGTACCTCGAGGTTCACCAGATTGTAATGCAAGGGCTCGGCCTGGGCGGCCATGGCCGCCAATGCCAGGGCCAGCAGCGGAACGCCGTGGCGCCAGCCTGTGCAACCGCGCCACCATACCTGCCTAACGATGGGCAACGGGAGCAGGCTCATGATGCACCTCAAGGTGGTCATGACCCTGCCCAGGCTCTGGATGAGGTCACCATGGCGCACCACGCTGGCCTGGGCAGGCGGTCGTTGTGGTGAGGGACTGCTTCGTCGAGACCTGCCAGTGGCTATAGACGATCCCGCTCACCTCCAATGGTTTGCTCATGGTTTGTTCAAAATCGGCCGCTATGACCAAAGCCCCCAGCACCCCGCTCACTGGGCGCAAAAGCCTCCACCACCCTGAGGTTGACCTGGGTGACGTTGATGACCACCAGCTGGGCGATGCGTTCGCCAGGGGCGATGGTGTAGGGGGTTTGGCTGCGATTCCACAAGGAGACCCTGATCTCGCCCTGGTAGTCCGAGTCGATCAGACCCACGCCGTTACCCAGGATGATGCCATGGCGATGGCCCAGGCCGGATCGGGGCAGGATCAGCCCGGCATGACCGCCATCGGCCAGGTGGATGGCAAGCCCGGTGGGGATGAGACAGCTGGCATCTGGCTCGAGCACCACGGGTTCTGCCACACAGGCGCACAGATCCAGCCCGGCCGCCCCGCAGCTGGCATGCCGCGGCAACGGGAACTCGGCCCCGAGGCGATCATCCAGCAACAAAACCTCGAGCTCCATCAGGCCATCAGGAGACAGATGGCCTCGCGGCCGACTGCAGCTGGTGTGCTTTGTGATAGAGTTGCGCCACAAGGACGATGAGGCGACGCGCCAGCTGCTGTTTTCCCTGCCTGGGAAAGGCGCACTCACCTCCCGGCCAGAAGCAGCGCGCCTCGTTGTCGTTGCTGTCGAAACCCAGACCCCGCTGGTTGACGGGATTGGCGATGAGCAGGTCCAGGTGCTTGCGTTGCAGCTTGTCCCGGGCATGGGTTTCCAGGTACTGGGTTTCCGCCGCGAAGCCCACCAGAAAGGGGCCGGGTGCTCCGGCGGCCCGCTGGGACCCCAGGGCTCCAATGATGTCGGCGGTACGTTGCAAGGACAACTGCCACTCCTGGGAAGCCTTCTTGAGCTTGTGTATGGCAGCCTGGACCGGGGTGTAGTCGGCCACGGCTGCTGCCCCGATGAAGATCTGGCAGCGTTTTACATGATCCATGACCGCCTCACACATCTCGGCGGCACTCTCCACAGCCACCTGCTGCACACCCCAGGGCGGCTCCAGGAGGGAGGGACCACTGATCAGGATTACCTCGGCCCCGGCCTCCAGGGCAGCGCGCGCCATGGCATAACCCATCTTGCCCGAACTGCGGTTGGTGATGTAGCGCACCGGGTCGATGGCCTCCCGGGTGGGGCCTGCCGTAAGCAGCACCGTACAGCCGGCAAGCGCGCCATGGTAATGCGCTGTGGCCGCATGGACGATTTCCTCGGTGCTGACCATGCGCCCCTCCCCCATCTCGCCGCAGGCCTGCGCGCCGCTGTCCGGCCCGATGAGCCGCACGCCCCTGGCCTGGAGAATGCGGCGGTTGGCCTGGGTGGCCTCGTGGCGCCACATGACCCGGTTCATGGCCGGGCACAGCACCACGGGGGCTTCGGTGGCCAGACACAGCGTGGTCAAGAGGTCGTCGGCATGACCGCCGGCGAGCCGCGCCATGAAATCGGCACTGGCCGGCGCCACCAGCACCTGCTGTGCCCAGCGCGCAAGCTCGATATGCCCCATGCCAGCCTCGGCACTTTCATCCAGCAGGGCATAGCGTACCGCCCTTCCCGAAAGCGCCTGGAACGTCAGGGGATGCACGAAGGAGCGCGCTGCCTCGGTCATCACCACCTGGACCGCCAACTCCTGCTGGCGCAGGCGACGCACCACCTCGGCCGCCTTGTAGACGGCGATGCCGCCGGTCACCCCCAGCACCACCTGGCAGACGGGATGGGGCACGGCCTCATCGGGAAGGCACTCTGGACTGCCGGACGCCTCATCTTTTATCATCATTGCATTATCCCTGTTCAAGCCCATCTTTGGGATAGGGGGATAGGACCTGGGAGATGGTCGATTTACGCTGCTGCCAGTGGGTTGAGAATCGTTCCCCTGGCCATGCGACCCGATGACCATAGCGGTCCTGACCACGAGGAAGCACGCCCATGAACAATCCAGCCCCTCCTGTTGATACCGTCGCCGCTGTGACGACACGCATCACCGAACGCAGCGCCGCCAAGCGCCAAGCCTTCCTGAGCGCCATGCTCCGGGATGAGCGCCCGCGCCGCGTCCACCTGCCCTGCTCCAACCTGGCCCATGACTGTGCCGCTGCCTTGCCCGAGGACAAAGAACTCCTCAAGAAGGGACAGGCTCCCGCCATCGCCATTGTATCAGCGTATAACGATCTGCTCTCGGCCCACCAGCCATTGGGGGCCATGCCGCCCCTGATCAAGCAGGCCTGCCGCGAGCAACAGGCCGTGGCCCAGTTTGCAGCAGGGGTGCCGGCCATGTGCGATGGCATCACCCAGGGCATGCCCGGCATGGAGCTGTCCTTGTTCAGCCGGGAGGTGATCGCCCAGGCCACCGCCATCGGGCTGTGCCATGACCTGTTCGATGGCGTGCTGTTGCTGGGGGTCTGCGACAAGATCGTCCCGGGCCTGTTCATGGGGGCTGCAGCTTTCCCACACCTGCCAGCGGTGTTTGTTCCCGGCGGCCCGATGCCCACCGGGATCCCCAACAATGAAAAATCCCGCATCCGCCAGCTGTATGCCCAGGGCAAGGTGGGTCGTGACGAACTCATGGAAAGCGAACTGCGCTCCTACCATGCCCCGGGCACCTGCACCTTCTATGGCACGGCCAACACCAACCAGCTGGTGCTGGAGGCCATGGGCCTGATGCTGCCCGGGGCGGCCTTCGTGCCACCCTATACCCCGCTGCGCGATGCGCTCACCGCGGCTGCGGCCCGCCAGGCATGCACCAACAGCCTGCAGGGGGCCACACCCAGGGCGCTGGGTGCTTTGGTGGACGAGCGCGTCTTCGTCAACGCCATGGTGGCCCTGCTGGCGACCGGCGGCTCCACCAACCACACCATCCACCTGGTGGCCATGGCCCAGGCGCTGGGCATTACGTTGCTTTGGGAAGACTTCGACACCCTGTCCCAGGTCACACCCCTGCTGGCTCGCGTCTACCCCAATGGCGAGGCCGATGTGAACCGGTTTCACGCCGCAGGCGGCATCGCCTTCTGTCTCCATGAGCTGCTCAAGGAACGGCTGCTCCATGCGGACGTGACCACGATCATGGGCATGGGCCTGATGGATTACACCAGGGAACCGGTCCTGGGCGAGCGCGGCCTGACCTACCGCGATGGCCCCACCGCCAGCGGCGACCCCACCGTACTGCGCTCCGCCGCTGACCCCTTCGAGGCAGAAGGTGGCCTGCGCCTGCTCACCGGCAACCTGGGACGAGCGATCATCAAGATCTCGGCGGTGGCCCCAGAACACCGGCGGGTCGAGGCTCCCTGTCGTATTTTCGAGACCCAGGAGGCCATGCAGGCCGCCTTTCGCGCAGGCCAGCTCGATACCGACATCGTGGTGGTGGTACGCCACCAGGGGCCGCGGGCCAACGGCATGCCCGAGTTGCACAAGCTCACCCCGGCCCTGGGCGTGCTCCAGGATCGTGGCCATCGGGTGGCCCTGGTCACCGACGGACGCATGTCCGGGGCCTCGGGCAAGATCCCGGCTGCCATTCATCTGACCCCGGAGGCCGCGGCCGGGGGGCCTCTGTGCCGCCTGCAGGATGGCGATGTGATCACCGTAGACTGCGAACGCGGCGTCCTGGAGGTGCGCGTGGCCACAGATGAGCTGATGCGCCGGACAGCAGCCCTGCTGCCACCAACCGAAAATTCCCTGGGACGCGAGCTCTTTGCCATGTACCGCGCCAACTGCACGCCAGCCGATCAAGGAGCCGTGGCTTATCGAGGTGTCTAGCGCCTGGATACAGGCCCAGCTGTCATTCCCCAACCAATGCGAGGCAAGCAATGATCGAACTGCGCCAGCAACTGCAAGAGGTGGCCGTCGTTCCTGTCCTGGCCCTGGAGCGCCCCCAGGAGGCGGCTCCGCTGGCCGAGATCCTGTGCGAGGCCGGGCTTTCCATGATCGAGATCACGCTGCGCACCGAGTCCGCCCTGGCGGTGCTGGAGGCCATGGCCACCGCCCAACCCCAGGCGCTGCTGGGGGTCGGCACCGTGAAGACAGCCGCCCAACTGCGCCAGGCGGTGGACAGGGGGGCGCGCTTTGCGGTTTCTCCAGGCTTTCTGCCGGCCATCGCTGAAGCCGCAGCGGCGCTCAAGCTGCCCTTGCTGCCTGGCGTGGCCAGCGCCACCGAACTCATGGCCGCCCAGGCCCATGGCCTCGATACCCTGAAACTGTTCCCAGCCCAGGCCATCGGGGGTGTGCCCTTGCTCAAGGCCTTCCACGCCCCCTTTCCCGAGGTGGCCTTCTGTCCCACAGGCGGCATCGGGCCCGACAATGCGCCGGCCTACCTGGAGCTGCCCAATGTGGTGGCCGTGGGCGGCAGCTGGATGGTGCCCAGGGACCTCCTGATGGCCCGGGATTGGTCAGCCATCGCCCACATGGCCCGGCGGGCAGCCGCGCTGCGGCCCGGATCGCCCCCGCAACCACAGACCAAGCAGCACGACGACCAGACCCCCCCGCCCAGCCACCACTTCTCGGCTGCTGGCGAGGAAGACCCGGGGGCTGGACTGGATGAGACAGGCCGGTTATCCTGAGAATCATCAGGACCGTGCTCAACCACAAGACCCGGTGAGGCACGGTCCGTGCTTCCCTGGCAGAGTGCTTCTGGTTCAGCCTTCGCCACCCTTACAGCAGAAGCCTAAGGTGCCCAGAACACCTGCATGGGTTTGCCAAGGCGGGCCGCCGCCCGGGCAGCGGCGGCAACCGGCCAGCAGGCCGGGGCATTGGGGCGATCCACGCTTTCCAGGATCGCGCATTTGCCCTCTCCAAAGGCCAGCAGCGCCAGCAGGTCACAACGCAACAGGGCGGCCAGGGTCAGTGTCAGCCGTGGCCAGTTGAGGCCATCGGGGACCGGCAGGCAGAGGCTCGTTGTTTCGCTAGGCCCCTTGAGCCCCGCGGCCAGCGCCACCGATCCCGGAAACAACGAGGCAATGTGGCCGTCTTCCCCCATGCCCAGCACGGCGGCAGCCAGCGGCCAGGGCAGTTGTTGCAGCCGTTGCTGACCCCGTGCAGCACCCTCCTCCAGCGTGCAGCCAGGGCGGTACAGTCCCAGCATCCGGGCGGCTGCCGCCTGGGCATGGAGCAGGCCGTGGCGCACCAGGTGCTCGTTGGAGGCCGGGTCATCCGGGGGCACCCAGCGCTCGTCGGTCAGGGTGACGGTGACCTTGGACCAGGGCAGCTCCTGCTCGGCCAGATGGGCAAAAAAGATTCCAGGCGAGCTGCCGCCCGGCACGACCAGCGCTGCTTCCTTGTTTTCAGCGATACGGTCTCGCACAGCCCCTGCCACGGCCTCGGCCAGGGCGACACTGGCCGCCTCGCGATCGGCATGGCGGTGCCATGCAAGCTGGGCAACCATCAGGACTCCTCGAACCAGGCGAAATTATCCCGGGCAATGAGTGCGCTGGCGCTGGGCGGCCCCCAGGACCCGGCCGGATAGGGGCGCGGCATGTCTTCACTGGCAGCCCAGGCGGCCATGATGGGCTCCACCCAGGTCCAGGCGGCTTCCTGTTCGTCGCGGTGGATGAACAGCGTGAGGTCGCCACGCAGCACATCCATCAGCAGGCGCTCGTAGGCATCCACCTGGCGTGCCTTGAAGGTCTCGGCAAAGTTCAGGTTCAGTGCCACCGAACGCAACCGCATGCGCTCCCCAGGAGCCTTGACCATCAACCCCAGCTTGATGCCCTCGTCGGGCTGCAGGCGGATCACCAGCCGGTTGGGCATCATGTGCCGACTGCTGCCGAAGATCAGATGGGGCACCTGACGGAAGGTCACCGCCACCTCCGAGAGATGATGGGCGAGGCGCTTGCCGGTACGCAGGTAGAAAGGCACCCCGGCCCAGCGCCAGGTGCTGATCTCGGCGCGCAACGCCACAAAGGTCTCGGTGGTGCTGTCATCCGGTACATTGGGCTCGTCCACATATGCCGGGGCCGGGGCACCGTCCACGATCCCGCCGCGATACTGCCCGCGCACCGAGTTGCGCAGCGCCTCGTCCCCGATGAGCGGCTTCAGCGCCTGGAGCACCTTGAGTTTCTCGTTGCGCACGGCGGTGGGCTGGATGCTGATGGGCGGCTCCATGGCGATGATGCACAGCAGTTGCAGCATGTGGTTCTGCACCATGTCGCGCAGGGCGCCCGTCTTGTCATAGAAGGAACCCCGTCCCTCCACACCCAGGGATTCGGCCAGGGTGATCTGCACATGGCTTACCGAGGTGCGTCCCCATAGAGGCTCGAAAAAGGCGTTGGCAAAGCGCAGCGCGATCAGGTTCTGCACCGCCTCCTTGCCCAGGTAATGATCGATGCGAAAGATCTGGTTTTCCTGGAACACCTGGCCCACCTGCTGGTTGATCAGCCGGGCCGAGGCCAGGTTGTGTCCCAGTGGTTTTTCCAGCACCATCCGGGCCTTGGGTGTTACCAGGTTGACGGTGGCCAGGGATTGGCAGATGGGCACGAACAGATCCGGCGAGGTGGCCAGATAAAAGACGCGCACCCGGTCCCCGGAAGAATCTTCCTGCTGCAGACAGGCTGCCAGGGCAGCATATTCTTCCTGACTGGTGGCATCCAGGGACAGATAATGCAGGCGGGCAGCGAAGCTGTCCCAGGCAGCGGCGGAGAAATACTCGGCATCCACGTGCTGCTGGCAGGCTTCGCGCACCACGTCTCTGTAGGCAGCGGAGTCGATGTTGCCCCGCGACACGCCAAGCACCATGCTGCCCTCGCCCAGCCAGCCGCTGTTGTTGAGGTGATAGAGGGCAGGGAGCAGCTTGCGCTTGGCCAGATCCCCCGTACCACCAAAGATGACCACATCCACAGGCTGACCCTTGGTTTGCTGTGCCTCGCCAATATCCAAGCCCTCACCTCCCATTCCGTTGCAGACCACGATCAGAACCTCACGGCAACCACCTCACCGATGGCCCTCCAGCAAGACGCGCAATGCCTGGCCTGGATCCGGGGCACGCAGCAATGCCTCGCCAATCAACAGCGCCGTAAAGCCGGCAGCGCGCAAGGCGGACACCTGCTCGGGCGTGTTGATGCCGCTTTCGGCCACCACGGGCACCCCCGCCGGGACCAGTGGCCGCAACGCCAAGGCGCGCGTGGTATCCATGGACAGATCATGCAGGTTGCGCTGGTTGATGCCCAGCAGGGCGCCGGGCACAGCCAGCGCCCGGGGCAACTCAGCGGCGCTGTGGACCTCCACCAGCACCGCCATGCCCAGGGAATGGGCCAGCTGGGCAAGGGATGCCAGCGGCCCGTCGGCAAGAGCCGCCACGATGAGCAGGATGCAGTCGGCACCGGCGCTGCGCGCCTCATGGATCTGTTCTGGTGCCACAATAAAATCCTTGCACAGCACCGGCAAGCCGCAGCCCTGGCGCACGGCGGTGAGATCCGCAAGCGAGCCGCCGAAATGGTCTTCATCGGTGAGCACCGACAGGCAAGCCGCCCCCGCTGCGGCATAGGACCGGGCCAGGGCAACCACATCGACCTGTGGCTTAAGGGAGCCGGCACTGGGCGAGCGCCGCTTGATCTCGGCGATCACGGCTCCTGGCGCGCCGGCTTGCAGGGCACCCAGGAAATCCCGCGGCGCGTGGCGCTGCAAAGCAGCGCTGCCAGGCATCCTGATGGTCAGGGCGCGGGCTTTCTTGCGTTCGATGATGGCATCCAGGAGGCTCACCCGAATCCTCATGCCCCTCACTTGTCAGCCAGGGATTGGCTCAAGGCACAAAACGCCTCGAAACGCCCCTGGGCAGCCCCGCTGTCCAAGGCCCTTTCTGCCAAGCATACCCCTTCTGGGAGATCCTCGGCCACCCCGGCCACATAGAGCGCGGCTGCGGCGTTGATCATCACCATCTGCCGCGCGGGCCCCTGGCCACCGCCCAGCACCTGGCGCAACAGCCGCAGGCTGTCTGCAGCACTGTGCACCACCAACTCATCGATGGCTCCCGATAACACCCCCACGGCCTGCGGCCTGATGGTGTAGGTGTGCAGCTTGCCATCACGCCATTCGGCAGCGGCCGTGGGAGCCGCGATGGAGATCTCGTCACAGCCGTCCTCGCTGTGCACCACCAGCACATGGCGCCCGCCCAGGGCACCGGCCACATGGGCCATGGGAATGAGATGCGCGCGATCGTAGATACCGATCAACTGGCAACCGGCGTGGGATGGATTGGTGAGCGGCCCCAGCAGATTGAAGATGGTGCGCACACCGAGCTCGCGACGCACCGCCTGCACTGCCTGCGTGGTGCTGTGATAGCGGGTGGCCAGCAGAAAACCAAAACCCACCTCTTCGATGCAGCGCACCACCTGCTGGGGGGCCAGATTCACGCAGGCGCCAGCCTCCAGCAGCACATCGGCGCTGCCGGAGCGCCCCGAGATGGCCACATTGCCATGCTTGGCCACCCGTGCCCCGGCGGCAGCCGCCACGAAAGCGGCCGTGGTGGACACATTGAACAGGCCGCGCCGATCGCCACCGGTGCCACAGGTATCCAGCAGGTGCTCTGGGTCAGGCACGCTGATCGCCTCGGCATGATGGCGCAGCGCCCGGGCCGCACCCAACAGCTCCTCCTCGTGCTCGCCCCGCGCCTGCAACAAAACCAGCACAGCGGCTATCTGCGCGGGGCTCAGCTGGCCTGCCAGCATGTCATCCACCGCCTGACGCATGCCCTGCTCCCCCAGGTGCCCGCCGGCCAAGAGCGTCCGGATGACCTCGATGGCCTGCATGGTGCTCAACCAACCTGCCGCAGGCCCTGGGGGGACAGGAAATTGGCCAGCAGCTGGTGGCCGTGCTGGGTGAGGATGGATTCGGGATGAAACTGCACACCGCAGATGGGATGGTGCCTGTGGCGCAGCCCCATGATCTCGTCCATGCCTCCTGAAGCATCGCTGGTCCAGGCGGTCACCTCCAGCGCGGCGGGCAGCGAGGCGTGGCGCACCACCAGGGAATGATACCGGGCCGCAGCAAACGGCATGGGCAACTGGGCAAACAGATCGCGGCCCGTGTGCTGGATGGGCGAGCTCTTGCCGTGCATCACTGCCCTGGCCTCCACCACCTCGCCGCCGTAGGCCATGGCGATGGCCTGGTGTCCCAGGCAGACACCCAGCGTGGGAATGGTTGCCCCGAGCCTCACGATGAGGGGCAGGGTGATGCCGGCCCCCTCGGGGCGCCCAGGGCCAGGGGAAAGCACCAGGTGGCTGGGGTGCAGGGCAAGCGCTTCTTCCACCGTGATGGCATCGTTGCGCACCACGCGCACCTCGGCACCCAGTTCGGCCAGATACTGGGCCAGGTTGTAGGTGAAGGAATCATAATTGTCGATCAGTAACAGCACGATGTCTCCTGCGCGCCCTAATCCCTGGCCCTGGCCTGCGCTGGCATGGACAGGCCCTGCCCCTCCCCCTGGGCCATGGCGATGGCCCTGAAAAAGGCGCGGCGCTTGTTCATGGTCTCCTGCCATTCACTGTCCGGCTGGGAGTCGGCCACGATGCCGCCACCGGCCTGGATGTGCACCATGCCGCCTTGCACCACGCCGGTCCGAATGGCAATGGCGAGATCCATGTTGCCATTGAAGCCGATATAGCCCACCGCACCGGCATAGATGCCCCGCTTGACCGGCTCCATGCCGTCGATCATGCGCATGGCTTCCACCTTGGGCGCGCCACTTACGGTACCCGCAGGAAACGTCGCCTTGAACACATCAATGGCATCCAAACCCGGCAACAGGGTACCCTTCACATTGGAGACCAGGTGCATCACATGGGCATAACGCTCGATCACCAGCTTTTCTGTGACGCGCACCGTGCCCGGCACCGAGACGCGCCCCAGATCGTTGCGGCCGAGGTCGATCAGCATGATGTGTTCGGCGATTTCCTTTTCGTCGGCTAGCAACTCCTCGCCCAACGACTGGTCCTCGGCGGCACTCTGCCCCCGGGGCCGGGTTCCGGCAATGGGCCGCCCGGTAAGCTCGCCCTGCTCGAGACGCACCAGGATCTCCGGCGAGGCCCCCACCACGGCCAGATCACCCAGGTTCAGATGAACCATGTATGGCGCCGGGCTCAGGCAGCGCAAGGCGCGATACAAGGCCACAGGGGCAGCCGCAAAGGGCAGCGAGATGCGCTGCGAGAGGACCACCTGCATCACATCCCCGCTGCGGATAGCCTGCTTGATGCGCAGCACGCCCTGGGCATGGGCTTCCTTGCTCATGCTGAACGTGGCCTGCTGGGCCAGTATGTCCAGGTCCTGATCCCGGGGAACCAGGATCGGAAAGGCCATGGGCATCTGCAGTTCCCGGGCCAACGCCTGCAGGCGCAGCCGGGCTGCCGCACCGGCTGCCGCGTCGCCATCGGGCACCAGGGCCATCATGGTCATCTGGCCCTTGAGGGCATCGAATACAATGAACTCCCGGCTCACCAGCAGGACCGCGTCGGGGGCTCCCAGCGGATCGGGCTTGCGGCACGGCCCCAGCACAGGCTCGATGTAACGCACCAGATCATAGCCCAGATAGCCCACCAGGGCACCGGCAAAACGGGGCAGGGTCTCGCTTTCTGTCACCATGAAGGCGTGATGCAGCCTGGAGAGGGCCTCCAGGGGATTCATGCGCACCTGCAGGGCTGGGTTGCCCTCATCCTGCAAGGTGATGGTTTCACCATGCATGCTGACCACCTCCCGGGCCGGCAGGCCGATGATGGAATAGCGCCCCCAGGTCTCACCACCCTGGACGGATTCCAGGAGATAGCTCCATGGCCCCCCGCTGAGATGCAAGTAAACGCTGAGAGGGGTTTGCACATCGCCCAGCACCTGCAGCTGCACGGCGCGCAGCGCCATGGGGGCCACAGGCTCTGTGGCGGTCAGGACGCGGCGCAGATGGGCTGCAGCAGGGTCGGCCATGGTCGTTCAATGCTCCAGGGCGGCGCGCAGGCGGCCAATGGCCTCGTCATAGGGCGGATGCTGAAAGACGGCCGAGCCCACCACGAAGATATCGGCACCCATCTGCGCCACCCGAGCGATGGTCTGCTCGTTGATGCCGCCATCCACCTGCAGGCGGATGGGTAGACCGCTCTCCTGGATGCGGCGGCGCACCGCGGCCACCTTGCGCAAGGTGGCCTCGATCAGGCTCTGTCCGCCAAAACCCGGGTTGACCGTCATCACCAGAATGTGGTCCAGTCGATCCAGCACATGATCCAGCACACAAAGCGGTGTGGCCGGATTGAGCGCCAGCCCAGCCTTCTTGCCATGTTCCCGGATCACAGCCAGGGTACGGTCCACGTGCAAGGTGGCCTCGGGGTGCACGCTCACCCAGTCGGCCCCCGCCTTGGCGAAGGCAATCGCCAGGTCATCCACAGGACTTGCCATGAGGTGGCAATCCATTGTGGCCGTGATGCCGCAGCGGCGCAGGGCGCGTACCACTTGCGGACCAAGCGTCAGATTGGGAACATAATGATGATCCATGACGTCGATATGGATGAGTTCACATCCTGCCGCCGCCACAGCCGCGACCTCTTCGCCCAGACGCGACCAGTCGGCCGCCAGCAGGGATGGCGCAATCCATCGGCCCATCGTCATATTGCATGCTCCGCCACAAGAAGACTCGATTCTTGCCATACTACCCGATACGCATCCGCTGCGTATCACGCAGGTGCTCTTGTTTGTCGCATGAAACCGGGGTATGAATACATCATGGCGCTTAAACCGCTGGACCATCGCCTGAGCCCCCTGAGCCGCTGCCTGGTGGCAGAACGCGCCTTGACCGCAGCACAGGCCTCCAGCGCCGAACAGTCTGCCCTGCGCGAAGCAAAGCCATTGGTGGATTTTATCGCGGAACGAGGCGTGCTGGGGTCGACGGAACTTGCCAAGGCGATCAGCCGGGGCTTCCATCTGCCCCTGTTGGATCTCAACGCCGTGGAACTGGCCAGTTGCCCCCGGGTCATCGCGCCCAAGCTGGTGCGCCAGTACCATGCCTTACCCCTGTTCCAGAAGGGCAACCAGCTGTATGTGGGCGTTGCCGATCCATCCAACATGCAGAGCCTGGATGAGCTACAGTTTCACACCGGGTTGCGCATCCAGCCGGTGACGGTGGAACACAACAAGCTTTCGGTCTACATCGACAAATATTTCGGCTCGCTGGACTCCAGCATGGCCGATCTCATCGAGAAGGACATCGAACAGCAGTCCTCGGGAGGACCGCGGTCTTCCGTGGCCACCGTCGAAAGCACAGCAGGGCTCACCGAGGCGGAAAACGAGGAAGACGCCCCTATTATCCGCTTCGTCAACAAGATGCTGGTGGATGCTTTCACCAGGCGTGCCTCCGATATCCACCTGGAACCCTATGAGCGCTCCTACCGGGTGCGCTTTCGCATGGATGGCGTGCTGCACGAGATCGTCTCGCCGCCCACCGCCTGGGCGGAACGGCTGGCTGCGCGCATCAAGGTCATGGCCCGGCTCGATGTAGCCGAACGCCGCGTCCCCCAGGACGGCGCCATCAAGGTGCGCATCTCGTCCACCCGTGAACTGGACCTGCGCATCAGCACCCTGCCCACCCTGTTCGGCGAGAAGATCGTCATCCGCCTTCTGGACTCCACGCCAGCCATGCTGGATATCGACCAGCTGGGCTATGAACCCTACCAAGGGAAGCTCTACCTCGAGGCACTCCGCAAACCCCAGGGCATGATCCTGATCACCGGCCCCACCGGCAGCGGCAAGACCGTCTCTCTGTATACCGGCTTGCGCATCCTGAACAAGTCGGAGGTGAACATAGCCACGGCAGAAGATCCCTGCGAGATCAAGCTGGTCGGCGCCAACCAGGTGAGCATCAACACCAAGGTGGGCCTCACGTTCGCCGCTGCGCTGCGCGCCTTTTTGCGTCAGGACCCGGATATCATCATGGTGGGCGAGATCCGCGATCTGGAAACAGCAGAAATTGCCTTCAAGGCGGCCCAGACCGGCCACCTGGTGCTCTCCACATTGCACACCAACGACGCCCCGCAGACACTCACCCGCCTGCTGAACATCGGCGTGGAGCCCTTCAACGTGGCCGACACGGTGGATCTGGTCATCGCCCAGCGCCTGGTGCGCTGCCTGTGCAACAACTGCAAGATACCCCACGACATCCCGGAACATGCCCTCTTGAAAACCGGCTTCACCCCAGAAGAGATCCAGCAGGGTCTGCAGGTCTTCCAGGCCAACAAGGGGGGGTGCGAGCAGTGTGCCGCTGGCTTCAAGGGACGAACAGGCATCTACCAGGTGCTGCCCATTTCGGAGGAGATCTCGCGCATCATCATGCAAGGCGGCACGTCCATGGATATCGCCGCCCAGGCCAAGACAGAAGGTGTCACCAACCTCAGGCGCTCTGGACTCAACAAGGTCCGCGACGGAATCACCAGTCTGCACGAGATCTATCGCGTCACGGTGAACTAGGACATCTTTGAATGCGCTTGTCTGATCTGACACAAGGGCTATTGGAAGCGAGGTGAATACATGAACACCATGGTCAAGGAGTCAGACAAAAAGCAGCGCCTGTTTCGTTTTGAAGGCCTGACCCGGGAGGGCCAGCCGGTCACCGGGCAGCGCTATGCCATCAGCGACGCGGTGGCGCGCAGCGAATTGCTCAACGAAGGCATCACGCCGTTGGTGGTCCGGGCCACCTCGCAGAAGCGCCAGTCCGGCCGGCGCAAGAGCATTCGCCGGGCGCATATCGCCTATTTCTTCCGCCAGTTTGCCACCATGCTCAACGCCGGCGTGCCCCTGGTCCAGGCACTGCACATGATCGCCGCAGGAGAGGCCAACCTCAACCTGCGCCAGTTGATCCGGAACATCAGCGCCGAGGTGGAAGCCGGCGTGGCCCTGGGCGATGCCCTGGCCCTCCATCCCAAATACTTCGACAGCCTCAGCATCCATCTGGTCAAGACGGGCGAACGCTCCGGCAGCCTGGACCTGATCCTCACCCGTATTGCCGCCTACACGGAAAAAACCGAGCGCCTCAAGGCCAAGATCAAAAAGGCGCTCACCTATCCAGCCGCCGTGGTGCTGGTGGGCTTGGGCGTCTCGGCCATTCTCCTGTATTTCGTGGTGCCGCAGTTCGAGCAGATCTTCAAGAGCTTTCATGCCGCCCTGCCCCCTTTCACGCTCTTTGTGATCAAGCTGTCCCATATCCTGGAGCGCCATATCCTGAAAGTGATCGCTGGTACCGTGGCCCTAATTTTCCTGCTGCGCTTTCTGAACCGGTTCCGCGGCTTTCGCAGGCGTCGCGATCTGCTGCTGTTCCGCCTGCCCGTTCTGGGACTGACCCTCAAAAAGGCCGCCATCGCCCGCTTTGCCCGCACCCTGCAGATCATGTTTTCCTCCGGCGTGCCCATCGTGGAGGCCCTTGAATCGGTGGCCGGTGCCACGGGCAGTGTGCCCTATGAAGACGCCGTGCTGGAGATCAGGGAACAGGTTGCCGCCGGCCAGCCCCTGGCGGGATCCATGGAATACTATGACAAGCTGTTCCTGCCCATGGCCATCCAGATGATGGCGGTGGGGGAGCGCGCCGGCGCCCTGGATGACATGTCGGGCAAGGTGGCTGATATCTTCGAGGCCGAGGTGGACGATGTGGTGGACAATCTCTCGAGCCTCATCGAACCCTTGCTGATGGTGGTCCTGGGCGTGTTGGTGGGTGGTCTGGTGATTGCCATGTACCTGCCCATCTTCCAGATGGGCAATATCGTGTGACGATATTCCACCCGTGATTCATGATCCTGTGCCCTTTGCCATAATGGCCACTGGCCTTGGGCTTCTGGTGGGCAGCTTTCTCAATGTGGTGGCCGCCCGGCTACCGGAACGGCTGGCCTACGACTTCCAGGTCCAGTGCCATGACATGCTGAACCTGCCTTTGCCCCAGGAGCGCCCTCCTGGCATCTTGTGGGGTCGCTCGCGGTGTCCGGTCTGTCAGCAGATCATCGCCTGGTATGACAACATTCCCTTGTTGAGCTACCTGCTCTTGCAGGGTCGCTGCCGACATTGCGGCGTGCGCATCCCGTTGCGCTATCCCTTCGTGGAAGCGCTCACAGCGGGGCTCTCGTTGCTCGCCGCCATCCGCCTGGGGACAGGGTGGCATGCCGTGGCGGCCATCGTCCTGATCTGGCTGCTGATCGTGCTTGCGGTGATCGACCGGCGCCATCAGCTGCTGCCCGACGCGTTGATCTTTCCAGGGCTGTGGGCCGGGCTGCTGCTCAACACAAAAGAATTGTTCGTGCCATGTCACACCGCCATCCTCGGGGCTGCTGCCGGTTATCTATGTCTGCGAGCGGTGGCGGAACTCTTTCACCTGGTCACCGGCAAGGTGGGCATGGGGCATGGAGACTTCAAGCTCATGGCCCTGATCGGGGCTTGGCTGGGATGGCAGGCTCTCTTGCCGGTGGTGCTGCTGGCCTGTCTTTTCGGACTGGGAGCCGCCGCATGTCGCGCGCTGCTGTTCGGCATTGGTCGCCAAGCGCCGCTGCCCTTCGGGCCCGCCCTGGCCGCAGGCACCATCTGCTGCCTGCTCACCCCTTCTTGTGCGCTGTGGTTTTACTGGGCAGACGCCCTGCCGCTATAGTCGAGGGTTGTGGTCACACACTGCGCCCCTGCCCCGATCACAGTTGTTTTTACTTCACCACGGAAAGCCTGGGCTTGTTCGGCTTGGGCGGCTGGGAGGAGGGGGGTTGCGGATCGCTGTTGTCATCGGGTGCAAACACCAGGCCCTCGCCGTTTTCCCGGGCATAGATGGCCAATACGGCGTGAGGACTGAATTGAATATGCTGGGGATTGCCGCCGAAGCGGGCCTGAAAGCTCACCGCGTCGTTGCCCAGCATCAGGGCCGCACAGGCCGCCGGGCTGATGTTGAGCACGATGCGGCCATCCTGGATATAATCGGCTGGCACAGCAACACCCGGCTTGGTGGCATCAACCAGCAGAAAGGGGGTCCACCCCTGGTCGACGATCCACTCGTACATGGCGCGCAACAGATAGGGGCGACGCGTGTCCATCAGACCCTCAACAACTCGTGACCCTTTGTGACATAATATCCCAAGGATCAATTGTACGGCCTGAGCCTTGATGCAGGCAAGAAACACATTTGACGGGAACCACCTCATGAACGACTCATCCCGCCCCCTGCCCCACCTCGATGAACTGACCTACCGGGTCACCCAGCTTGGCGAGACCGAGCCTCGCTTCACGGGGCGCTATGTGGATCACCACGAGCAGGGCAACTACCTGTGTGCGGTATGCGGCGCGCCCCTGTTTTCCAGCGCCACCAAATACGACTCCGGCAGCGGCTGGCCCAGTTTTTATGAACCGGCCTCCCGGGAAACACTGTCTGCGGTCAAGGATACCTCCCATGGCATGGTGCGCACCGAGGTGCGTTGCGCACACTGTCAGGCCCATCTCGGCCATGTGTTTCCCGATGGACCCAAACCCACAGGGGAACGCTACTGCATCAACAGCGCCGCCCTTTCCTTTGCCCCAGACGAAGGCTAACTGCTCTTGACCATCAAGGCCCGCATCACAACCCTGGTCACCCAGGCGCTGCTCCAGCTCCAGGAGAGCGGCCTGCTACCGGCCGATGCGGTGCTGCCGCCTGTTGAGCTTGAGCGGCGTGCCGAGGCATCACACGGGGATTTTTCCACCGCCATCTGCCTGATCCTGGGGCGCCGCCTTCATCTAGCAGCCGCCCAGCTGGCCGCCGCGGTGGCCCAGCGCTTGGCCGATCACCCTGATATCGAACGCGCCGAGGCAGCGGGGCCGGGTTTCGTGAACCTGTTTCTCAAGGACCATGTCATTCGAGAGGCATTGATTCCAGTGCTGGATCAGGGCCCCCTGCCCACCAATCTGGGTCGGGGCATGCCGGTTCTTATGGAGTTCGTCTCCGCCAATCCAACAGGTCCCCTGCATGTGGGTCATGGACGGGGAGCGGCGTTCGGCGCCACCATGGCCAATATCCTCTCGGCCTGCGGCTATCGCGTCACCAGAGAATACTATATCAATGATACAGGATTGCAGATGGATTGCCTCGCCCTGAGCATCTGGCTGCGTTACCTGGGTTTGCCCGCCCATCGATGGCCACCGGGTCTCTACGAGGGCGACTATATCGAGCATATTGCCGAAGCCCTGCAACACCAGCAAGGCATGACCCTGCGCCCTCGTGCCCTGCCGGATTGGTCAAGCTGGCCGGAACCGGGCTCGAGCGAGGCCATCAACCAGTGGCTCATGCGTTGCCAGGAGATTCTGGGGCCGGAGGCGTTTGCCGCATTGCGCCGCTTTGGCCGCGAGGCCATCCTCACGGACATCCGCGAGGATCTGGCTGCCTTCGGCGTGGTCTTCGATGAATGGCGCTATGAGAGTGAGCTGGTGGCCTGTGGTGCCGTGGACCGGGTCCTGACCTGTCTGCGGGAAGCCGGCCAGGCCTATGAACGGGATGGAGCGCTGTGGTTTGCGGCCAGTCGTTTTGGCGACGAGGAGGACCGCGTCTTGCGGCGCGCCAATGGTGAGACCACCTATTTTGCCCGGGACATCGCCTATCATCTGCAAAAGCTGGAACGCGACTATCAACATCTCATCAATGTCTGGGGAGCCGACCATCACGGCTATGTGTCCCGCCTCAAGGGCGCCCTGGAAGCCCTGGGCGCCGAGGCCATCCGTCTCGAGGTGATCCTGGTGCAGTTTGCCACCATGGTGCGGGGCGGCAGGAAAATCTCCATGTCCACCCGTTCGGGAACCTTCGTGCCGTTGCGCTCCTTCCGTGAAGAGGTGGGCCGTGACGCGGCACGATATTTTTATATGCAGCGTGCCCCTGGACAGCATCTGGAGTTCGATGTGGACCTGGCGCGTTCCCGCTCCACCGACAACCCTGTCTTTACCATCCAATATGCTCATGCAAGGATCGTGCGCGTCTTCGAGCAGGCCATGGAGCGGGGCTATGCCTTCGATACGCGGCGTGCTGCTGCCCACCTCGATCTTCTCCAGGAGCCCCAGGAGCAGCAGGTGCAGCGCCTGGTGACCAGGTATGCGGAGGTTCTGGAGACAGCCTGCATGCACAGGGCGCCCCAGGCCGTGTGCCAATATCTCCTGGATCTGGCCCATGGCTTTCATGCTTGGTACAATGCCCATGTTTTTCTGACCGAGAACGATGCCTTGCGTGCCGCCAGGCTGGGCCTGTGTCATGCTGTTCGGCTGACGCTGCAGCATGGCTTGGAGCTGCTCGGTGTCGCAGCACCACAACGGATGTAAACCGATGTCAAACCACCCTTGCGGGGATTCCTTCATCTGTCATCATGGTTTTTGGGCATGAAAAGGCGAACAGCCACATGGCGCAGCAGGCCGGCGGCCGGCAGAGGTCTTCCGGGCAGAGCGCTGTTGCTCCTCTTTCTTGTCCTGCTGATGGCGGTCGCGGTGGCCATGGTGGTCCTGTGGCTGCGCCGCAATGCCCCTCCCCGGGAGAACACCATACGGCTTCCCTTGCCTTTGCCCCAGGCCCAGCTACCCCCACCACACAGACCTGTGGCGGTTGCCCAATCAGGGTTTCCGGAACGGTAAAACTGGCATGGCGGACATCTTGCTTTTGAATGGGCCAAATCTGCATGCCCTTGGTCAACGGGAGCCTGGCATTTATGGGGACCAAGCCTTGCCTGCCATTGTCCAGAACTTGCAACGCACCGCCTCGCAAGCCGGCCACAGCATTCTGCCCTTCCAGAGCAATCACGAAGGCGCATTGCTGGATCGCCTGTACCAGGCCCAGCAGGACCAGGTGCCCTGGGTCATCATCAATCCCGGTGCCCTGGGTCACACCAGTATCGCCTTGCGAGATGCCTTCCTGGCCACAGCCCTGCCTTTCATCGAGGTGCACCTTTCCAACATCTACCGGCGGGAAAGCTACCGCAGAAAAAGCCTGCTTGCCGATATGGCCAGTGGGGTGATCATCGGCCTTGGCCCACTGGGATATGGGTTGGCCCTGGAGGCCATCTGCCAGCGCCTGCAAGCAACCGGGAAGGGCGCGACGGGAACCGGAAGCTAATCATTGGGAGGAGAAGTGGACATACGCAAACTGCGCGAGCTCATCGAGCTTCTCAAGGAGGCTGATCTCACCGAGATCGAGTTGCGCGAGGGTGACGCATCGATTCGCGTCAGCCGACAGCATGGTCTGCCGGCTGCAGCAGCGGGGTTTGTCACCAAATCGGCCACCCTGACAGCTGGACCCTCCACCCCTCACGAGGAGAGGCAGGCAGATGAAGCCCTGGTGGGTCATGTGGTGCACTCCCCCATGGTGGGCACATTTTATCGATCACCCTCCCCTGCGGCCAAGCCGTTTGTCGAGGTGGGCAGCACCGTGAAACCAGGCGACGTGTTATGTATCATCGAGGCCATGAAAATGATGAATCCCATCGAGGCAGATCGCGCTGGGGTCATCAGCGCCATTCTCGTTGAAAACGGCGAGCCTGTGGAGTTTGGTCAGCCCCTGATCAGTATCACCTGACCATGCCTCCTTTCGATAAAATTCTCATAGCCAACCGGGGGGAGATCGCCCTGCGCATTCTGCGGGCCTGCCGGGAACTGGGCATCAAGACTGTGGCTGTGCATTCCACGGTCGATCGGGATCTCCCCCATGTTCGTCTTGCCGATGAGAGCGTATGCATCGGTCCGCCACAGCCGGCGGCAAGCTACCTCAACATGGGCGCCATCGTGAGTGCTGCCGAGGTGACCGACGCTGTGGCCATCCATCCTGGCTACGGTTTCCTGGCCGAGAATGCCGATTTTGCCGAATCCGTGGAGCAAAGCGGTTTCGTCTTCATCGGTCCCAAGCCACAGACCATACGGCTCATGGGCAATAAAACCAATGCCATCGAGGCCATGCGCGCTGTGGGCGTGCCCTGTGTCCCCGGCTCCGATGGCGAGCTGCCCGAGTCCTCGGCTGCGCTGCTGAGTATCGCCAAGCGCATCGGTTATCCGGTCATCGTCAAGGCAGCAGGTGGTGGCGGGGGCCGGGGCATGCGCGTGGTGCATACCGAGGCGGCCCTGGCCAATGCGGTGGTGATGACGCGCAACGAGGCTCAGCATGCCTTCGGCGATGGTCGCGTCTACCTGGAAAAATTCCTGGACCGTCCCCGCCACATCGAGATCCAGATACTGGCCGACCACCACGGCTCGGTCATCCATCTCGGGGAACGCGACTGCTCCATGCAGCGCCGCCACCAGAAAATTCTCGAGGAAGCCCCGGCTCCGGGACTGAGCGAGCAGCAGCGCCGCCATCTGGGTCGGCTCAGCGTGGAGGCCTGCCGGCAGATCGGCTACCGGGGGGCTGGTACCCTGGAGTTTCTGTACCTGGATGGCCACTTCTACTTCATCGAGATGAACACCCGCATCCAGGTGGAGCACCCGGTCACCGAAATGATCACCGGCATCGATCTGATCAAAGAGCAGATCCTGGTGGCCTCCGGCATGCCATTGCGCTATCGCCAGGAGGACATCGTCTGCCGTGGCCATGCCATCGAATGCCGCATCAACGCGGAAGATCCGCGCACCTTCATGCCCGCACCAGGCCTGATCAGCGCTGTCCATGCCCCGGGAGGACCTGGCATCCGCATGGACAGCCATGCCTACACCGGCTATCGCATCCCGCCTTATTATGACTCCCTCATCGCCAAGCTGATCGCCCATGGCGAAAACCGCCTCAGCGCCATAGCCCGCATGCAGACCGCCCTCAATGAGCTGGTCATCGAGGGAATCCCCCATACCGCCCCCCTGCAGGAAGCCATCATGGTGGATACCGCTTTCCAGCGCGGTGAGATCGACATCGGCTTTCTGGAGCGCAAGCTCTCGGGGCTCATCGATACCGCAGAATAGGGCGCGGCATGCAAGACAATCCCAGAGCAGCTATGGTGTAATACAAAGCAGCTATGATGTAATGCACGAAGCCGGCGCTACGGATGCGCATTTCTTCAAATCCAGGAGGGAACAACATGGCAATCTCATTGAGCAAAGGCGGCAATGTCTCGTTGGGCAAGGAGGCGCCCGGTCTGAAAAAGGCCATGCTTGGCTTGGGCTGGGATGCCCGGGCCACCGATGGGCAGGCTTTCGATCTGGATGCCAGCGTTTTTCTGCTGGGTGCTGGCGGCAAGGTCCGCAATGACCACGACTTCATCTTCTACAACAACGCCAAGAGCCCCGATGGCAGTGTGGAGCACATGGGTGACAACCGCACCGGCGCTGGTGAAGGCGACGATGAGGTCATCAAGGTGAACCTGGCCACCGTTCCTCCCGATGTGGACAAGATCGCCATCGCCGTCACCATCCACGAGGCAGACATCCGCAGGCAAAACTTTGGCATGGTCTCCAACGCTTTCGTCCGCCTGGTCAACGAAGAAGACAACAAAGAGGTGGTGCGCTACGATCTGGGAGAGGATTTCTCCACCGAGACCGCGGTGATCTTTGGCGAGCTCTATCGCCACAGCGGTGACTGGAAATTCCGCGCCGTGGGACAGGGCTTTGCCGGCGGCCTGGGCCCCCTGGCAAAGAACTATGGCGTAAACATCGGCTGATGCGCGATTTCTGGCTTTCCATCGCGGTCACCATCCTCGGCTGTGGGGCTTCCTTCTGGTATGCGGGCCCCGAGGCCGCCTTCCTTGCCCTGGTCCTGGGTGTGCTTGAGGTTTCCTTGTCCTTCGACAACGCCGTGGTCAATGCCAGCGTCCTCAAGGACATGCCCCCTGTGTGGCAGCGCCGTTTCCTGACGTGGGGTATCCTGATCGCGGTCTTTGGCATGCGCCTCCTGTTTCCCGTATTGCTGGTAGCGGTGGTGGCCAGCATGCACCTCCAGGACGTGGTGCGGCTGGCTCTTGAGCAACCGGAGCAATATGCTCACCACCTGGAAGCGGCCCATGTCCAGATCGCCGCATTCGGTGGCAGCTTCCTGTTCCTGGTGTTTTTCTCCTTTTTCCTCGATGAGGAAAAGGAGGTTCACTGGATTGGCTGGCTCGAGGAAAAACTCACGGCCATGGGCAAGCTCGAGTCCATGGAGGTCCTGCTGGGGCTACTGGTGGTGCTCATCACCCAATGGCTGGTGCCACAGGACCTGCGCATGGAGGTTCTGTTGCCCGGGGTCTGCGGCGTCATCCTTTTCGTGGCTGTCAAGGCTCTAGAAGACCTGCTGGGTGGTGGGGAGCATGAAGGCCAGCTGCAGCGTGCCGGCTTGGGTGCGTTTCTCTACCTGGAGATACTGGATGCCAGCTTCTCCTTCGATGGTGTCATCGGTGCCTTTGCCATCACCAAGGATGTGGTGATCATCATGCTGGGGCTGATGATCGGGGCCATGTTCGTGCGCTCCCTGACGGTGCATCTGGTGCGGCGCGGCACCCTTGAACAGTACATCTATCTGGAACACGGCGCGCATTACGCCATTGGCGCCTTGGCCCTGCTGATGTACATCAGCATCCTGCAGCCGGTTCCAGAGGTCATTACGGGGTTGATTGGCGCTGGGTTGATCATGGTGTCTTTCTTCTCCTCTTTGCAGTACAACCGTCGCCAGAATCCGGAATATCACCATTAACCATCAGGGACACCGTCATGAGCGTTACCTTGCAAAAAGGCCAGACCATCTCTCTGGAGAAGAAGGACAGCCCAGTTTTGCGCAGCGTCGTCATGGGGTTGGGCTGGGATCCGGTCAAGAACAAGGGTGGTTTCCTGAACCGTATTCTGGGAAGCAGTATTTCGCACATCGATCTGGATGCCTCATGCGTAATCCTGGATCAACAGGGCAACCTCATGGATCAGGTCTGGTTCCGGCAACTGCGCAGCCGCTGTGGCAGCGTCGAACACACCGGAGACAACCTGACCGGAGAGGGTGCGGGCGACGATGAGCAGATCTTCGTCAAGCTGGATCAGGTCCCCCCGGAGGCAGCCATGCTTTTTTTCCTGGTGAACAACTTCACAGGTCAGGATTTCCAGCAGGTGGCGAGCGCCTTTTGTCGCATCATGGACGCCGACACCCACGCCGAGCTCGCTCGCTACGATCTCCCCTCACAGGGTCAACACAGCGCCTTGATCATGGCCAGGCTGTTTCGCCAGCCGGAAGGCTGGTCATTACAGGCCATCGGGGAACCAACCAAGGGGCGTACATTCCATGATCTGCTGCCCTTGTTGCGCCATTACACATAGATATCGATCAGGGGAGAGCGAGGCGGCCGGTCAGCTCTTGCGGACATCACAGGGGGATACCATCATGGGATTCTGGGATCAACTGAAGTCAAACGTCAAGCAGGTTGGACAAAAACTGGAAACCGAACTCGCCAGGTTTCGCAACAAGGAATTTGCCGAGGCAGCCATGGCATCCTGTGCCCTGGTTACGGCCGCCGATGGCACCATCGATGAGGCCGAAAGACGCCGCACCGCGGAGTTCATCGGCAGACATCCCGCCATGCAAGCCTTTCCCATAGCCGATCTCCAGGCGCGCTACAATGAATACTGCAACAAGCTGGCCGCCGACTTCGATTTCGCCAGGATCGAGATCATGCAATTGATCGGCAAGTTGCGCACCAAACCCGAGCAGGCCCGGGCCATCATCCAGGTGGCCATTGTCATCGGTGGTGCTGATGGCACCTTCAGCGCCCCTGAACGCAAGGTGGTACGCGAGGCCTGTCTGGCCCTGGGACTCGATCCAACTGAGTTCGAGTTATGAACAAGGCCTTTCTTGCCATGGGCCTGGCCATGGCGTTGACTGGCTTGGCCGGCTGCGGCACCACATCCAGCGATACCCGCATGGCCAGTGCCACCACACCAGAAGCACCGCAGCCAAGCGCCCAGGCAACCCCGGCCGCAGCGGATGGACAAATGGTGACCCAACCACCCCTCCCCGCTGCCGTGCGCGCCGCCCTCGATCAGGCACAAAACGCCGTGGGGGAGGCACAGCTGCGAGGCGTGGCCACCGATGTACCCTATGAAATCCTGTCGAGGGCACAGGCAACCGCTGCCCAGGGCGATTTTGCCACCGCCCAGAAGCTGGCCCAGGATGCCATCACGGCATCCCAGCAATCCCTGATCCAGAAAACCAACAACAAGGCCCAGCAAGCCTTGATGCGGCTCCAGCGGTCAAGTCGTGCCATGCGCCCCGACCAACGCTCCCGATTGCAGGCCGCCCAGCTCTGGCTGGCTGATGGCCAGGGAAATCGCGCGAATGAGATCCTCAACCGTCTGACTACCGAGCTGGATGAAAGGCGGCGCTGACTGAACACCGTCTTCGCTCCATCCGCGGCCGGTGCCACGGTCCCGGTTCCTGCAGAGGCCGGGATCGAACCCCAGCAGGACGGCGGATAGCAATCTGGTCTGAGCCCCTGCTGTTGCCAGCGCAACGCTTGGTGTCCTCGGTTTCTTTGCCTGGGTGTGGAAAAAGCAGGTGATGATGGA
>WOZS01000008.1:0-4887 GCA_011620135.1 Gammaproteobacteria bacterium | reverse complement strand
CGCTTGGTGTCCTCGGTTTCTTTGCCTGGGTGTGGAAAAAGCAGGTGATGATGGAACAAGGCGGTCTGGTTACCGAGTTTACCTTGCTCATCGGCCTGTCGGTGGCCGTGGTCTATCTCTTTCTTCATCTGCGCCTCTCCACCGCCCTGGGTTTCCTTGCTGTGGGTCTCCTGGCCGGACCCAGTGGGCTGGGTTTATTGCAAAACAACCAGGCGCTGGAGGAAATGGCCGAGTTTGGTGTGGCTTTCCTGCTGTTCTCCCTGGGCCTCGAATTCTCTTTGCCCCGCCTCTATGCCATGCGCCGCATCGTATGGGGCGTGGGGGGCCTGCAGATGCTGGGGACCATGTTCGTGATCATGGGACTGTCCTGGGCGTTGGGCCCCTTGTCCTGGAGCGGTACTCTGGTCTGCGCCGCAGCCCTCGCCCTGTCTTCCACCGCCATGGTCAGCCAGGAACTGGTCCACCGCCGGGAACTGCTCAGCCGATACGGCATGATGACCATGGGCGTGCTGTTGTTCCAGGACCTGATCTCGGTCTTTTTTCTGGCCATGCTCCCCACGCTGGCCACTCCCCAGCAGGGCCATCTGCTGCATCTGGCCTCTTCCGGAGGGCTTGCCATCGCCCTGCTGGTGGGGATGGTGCTGGCAGGGCGCTTTTTGTTTCCGAGGCTTTTTCATGCCGTCGCCGCGGTGCGCTCCGCTGAGCTTTTCATGCTGACAGTCCTGCTGGTGGCCATGGTGCCCGCCTTGCTGGCCGAACACTTTGGACTGTCCCGCGGCCTGGGAGCCTTTTTGGCCGGCATGCTGCTGGGTGAGAGTCATTTTCGTCACCAGATTGACGCCGATATCAGACCATTTCGCGATGTCCTGCTGGGCGTTTTCTTCATCAGTGTGGGCATGATGATGGATCTCCACAGCATCTGGTCTGATTGGCCCTATGTGCTGGGGCTGACCGCTGCTGTGCTACTACTCAAGGCCGTCCTGGTGGCTTATCTCGGAGCGCAGCAGCAAGAAAAGCCTGCTGTGGCCTGGCGCAGCGCCCTGGCTCTGGCAGGTACCGGCGAGTTCGGCTTTGCCCTGGTCACATTGGGCATGGTGCATCATCTGGTGGACACCCAGACTGGCAGCGTGATGCTGGGTACCCTGATGCTGGGCATGCTGGCGGTGCCCCCCTTGATGGCCATGGGACCGCGACTGGCCAAGCTGATGCAGAAACGCCGCCATCATCCTCGGGATGTCGCCCCAGAAGAGCATCAGGAACTGAGCAGGCACATCGTGCTATGTGGGTATGGCCGCGTGGGCCAGGGCTTGAGCAAACTGTTCCGGGAGGCCGACTTCAAGGTAATCGCCATGGACCTGGATCCGACGCGGGTGGAACAAGCCGTGCTGCTGGGTCACGGTGTTTATTATGGCAACTGCGCCGAGCCAGCCGGACTGGCTCGATTGCACCTGGAGCAGGCCAGGCTGGTGGTGATCACCTTCGATGATCCCCCCATCACCCTCAAACTACTCTCCATGATCCGCCAGCGCCACGAAAAACTACCCGTCCTGGTGCGCGCTGCCGATGACCTCTATTACGAACAATTCATGGCGGCAGGAGCCACCGAGGTCATCCCGGAAATCCTGGAAGCCGGTTTGATGCTGGCTTCACAAGGCCTATTTCTGCTGGGCTGGTCCCAGGAGCGCATTGCCAACATCATCAGGCGCATCCGGCTGGGGCGCTACAAACTGCTGCGTGATTATATCCCGGGGCAAGAAGAGCAGTTCAATGCCAAGGAAGCCGATGAGCGTGATTTCATCAAGGCTGTGATGTTGAGTGAGGGTTCATTCGGCGTGGGCAAACGGTTGAGTGCCATGAACCTGGAAGAAGAGGGGGTGGCGGTAGATGCCATCCAGCGCTCCGCCGCCCAGGAGGAACTCGCTCCCAGCGCCGACCTGGTGCTCGAGGCAGGTGATGTGGTGGTGCTCAAGGGAAAACAGCACGCGCTGGAGCGCTGTGAGTCTCGTCTGCTGGCTCCCTGAGTTGGTCCGTGGCCCCCTCCTCCGCGGCCTGCTGGGCGCCGCTGAAGCGCCGGGCCACGTAGCTATCCAAGAGCGTCAGAAAATCCTTCACCAGATCCTGGCCATGCAACGTGGTGACGTGCTTGCCTTCGATGAACACCGGGGCCGCTGGATGTTCGCCCACGCCCGGCAGGCTGATGCCGATGTCAGCCTGGCGGCTTTCCCCGGGGCCATTGACCACGCAACCCATCACGGCCACCTGCAGCCTGGCCACCCCGGGATAGGATGCCCGCCACTGGGCGAGGCGCTGTGACACGTGGTGCTCCACCTGGGCTGCCATCTCCCGGAACAGTTGCCCATTGGTACGGCCACAGCCAGGGCAGGAGATGATCCTGGGTTGCATCTCACGCAACCCCAGCGCCTGCAATAGCTGACAGGCCACTGCCACCTCATCGGTACGGGGCGCGCCTGGTCTGGGTGTGAGCGAGATGCGTATCGTCTCCCCGATGCCCTCTTGCAACAGCACAGCCAGGGCGGCACTCGAGGACACCACGCCCTGCAACCCCATTCCAGCCTCGGTGAGACCCACATGCAGCGGATAATCACAACGGCTTGCCAGCTGACGATAAACCCGGATCACATCGGGGACAGCGCTCATCTTGCAGGAGATGACGATCCTGTCATGGGGCAGGCCCAGGGCTTCTGCCTCGGCAGCACTGCCCAGAGCCGAGGCGACCGCCACCTGGCACAACACCTCGGCAGCACTGGCCGGCTGTGGCAATTTGGCATTGTCCCCCATGGCTCGCTCCAGCAGGAGCTGATCCAGGCTGCCGCCATTGACACCGATGCGCACCGGCTTTTCATGGCGGCAGGCCAGCTCGATGAAGGCGGCGAAATGCTGGTCGCGGCGGCACCCCAAACCCACATTGCCAGGGTTGATACGGTACTTGCTGAGCGTTTTGGCGCAGTCAGGCGCCTGGGCCAGGAGCTTGTGGCCATTGTAATGGAAATCGCCCACCAGGGGCACATGATAGCCCCGCTCACCCAGCGCCTCATGGATGTAGGGGACCGCTTCTGCGGCAGGACGATCCTTGATCGCCAGACGCACCACCTCGGCCCCGGCATCGCTCAGCGCCATCACCTGCGCTGTGGTGGCCGCCACATCGGCCGTCTCGGTGTCGGTCATGGCCTGGACAACCACAGGGGCGCCACCGCCCATGGCGATCATGCCCTGACGTCCCTGGCCGATCACTATCCGGGTAGAAATCCGTTTCAAGTCAGCCCTTTTTGGATCACTGGTTCCCGGGTCAAATTGTCGCATTGCGCCTGGCCCAAAAATAGCTCAAAACATGCGCTTGAACTCGATCATGTGCAATTGGATGCCGTCGTTTTCGTGGTAAAAACCCATGTTCGACCAATGCTGAAACCCGTACCCGACCATCCACACCCGATTGAACACCATGCCCACCCCAAGGCGGGTGCTGAACTGAAAATGACCGCCCATCTGCTGGTCGTCGATGGTCTTTTCGTCCACATAGCCAGGCCCCACGCCCAATTCCGCATACCAAGCCGTGGCTGGGCCGGTCCACCATTGGCCATGCACAGTAGGTCTGGTGGTGAAGGTGAAGCTGTCATCATGCCGGGAACTGGTCTCCCGCCAGAAACCGATACCCACATCCAGCAAGGCGTCCCAGTCGGCGCCAAGGAAGCGTCCCAGGGCAGCGCCGAACTGCGGTCGCAGGCTGATCTCACCAAGCGTCATCTCGTCATCCGAATGGCCGATCCCCAGGCCCACCGCCGCACTGTCGGCCGCCGTGCCGGCCCAAAGCAGGGGCGAAAACATCAACAAACCAGCAAAACTCAACCTATTCAGCATCACCTGGCTCTCCTTGATCCCCATCCTGCTTTTTCAGCCATTTGATGATAGTGTAAGCCCAATGAACGAGCTGCGCCATCTCTTCTTGGAATACGGCCTCTTTCTTGCCAAGACTCTCACCGTCCTGGTGGCGCTCATGCTGCTGCTCGCCGCGCTGCGTCGCCGTGGCGATTCTGAGGAGGGCTGGATCGAGGTGCGCTCGCTCAACAAGCGCCACCAGGCCATGGCCGATGCCCTGCGCAGCCATCTGACGCCCACCCGCTGGTGGCAGCGCAGACCTCGCCTGAAACGCACAGCCTCCCGTTCGACGGTTGGGCGGTTGTATGTGCTCTCCTTCCATGGTGACCTGCAGGCCTCGGCTGTTCATGCCCTGCGGGAAGAACTGAATGCCGTGCTCAGTGTGGCGAGCAGTGGTGATGAGATAGCCATACGCCTCGAAAGCCCAGGTGGACTGGTGAGTGCCTACGGCCTGGCGGCCTCCCAGCTGCACCGGGTCCGCCAGGCGGGTATCCCTCTGACGGTGCTGATCGACGAGGTGGCAGCCAGTGGTGGCTACCTCATGGCCGCCGTGGCCGACAGGATCGTGGCCGCACCGTTCGCCGTGGTGGGCTCCATTGGCGTGGTCAGTTCATTGCCCAATCTCAATCGCTGGCTCAAGGAGCAGCATATCGACTATGAACTGCATACCTCGGCGCCATTCAAGCGGACGCTCACGTTGTTCGGAGAAAACACGGAGGAGGGCCGCCAGAAGTTCCAGGAAGACATCATGGCCATTCACCGCCACATGGTCACCTTCATCCAGCAGCACCGCCCCCAGCTGGACATGCATCAGGTGGCGACCGGCGAACACTGGCTGGCCCAGGAAGCCATGGAACTGGGGCTGGTGGATCAGCTGGCCACCAGCGACGACTATTTGCTGGATCGCTGCCGGATCATGGAGGGCTACAAGGTGCGCTATCGTAGCCATGTATCCTGGCTGGATACCTGGCGTCATGCCCTGCCCTTTCTGCA
>WOZS01000023.1:35427-39186 GCA_011620135.1 Gammaproteobacteria bacterium | reverse complement strand
AGCAACGCCAGCCACCCTGTGGATAGAACCAATCTCTGCCTGTTGAACGGCATGCTCCCTCCTTCTGCCTGTTGTCAAACAGGCTTAAAGTTAGAACATTCTGCAGCACAAGCAAGGCCGAGCCTTTTGGCAACGCGCAGCCGAGATAGAGCAATTTTTGGGTTTTTCAGATCAAGCCGTTGCTTTCCTCCATCTCCAACGGAACAGGCAAAGCGCCTGTCCCTGGCTTCTCAGAAGCGCAGCCCCGTGGCAATCCCGTAGAACCCGCCATCGATCTTCAGGTGCTTGGCTGTCACCCGGCCATCGATTCCCGTGCCCAGCAGGTTGACGCCCTGGATATTGGCATGAATGCGGATCCTGGGTATCCAGCTGTACATGAACTTGAAAAAGAACCGGTCGGACATGTTGATGTCCGCCCCGAAACCCAGGGCCACCATCCAGGGATTATTGAAGTGGATCCGGACCTTGTCCGGCTTGACGTTGTCGCCCGCATAGCCCCTGCCCTCGATCCTTTCATGATAGGTAAAGGCCCAGATGGGCGTGACGGTAAAAAAGGGGTCGATCAAGTGCTGCGGCATGACGTGGTAGGTAAAGGGCACGGCGATGGGCATAAAGCGAATGGTGGCCAGCTCTCCTGTGAGACTCAAGGGAAAATCAACACCCACGATCTGCACCTCGACCACCGGCACGCCCACCAGGGCGGTCACGGAAAGATGATGGCTCAGATGGTTTTTCACCCAGTCGGCAAACCAATCCTGAGGCAGCATGCTCAGCGGATAGAATTCCCACATGCCGACCGGCATGGCCGGCGGCTGGATGAAATCCAGCGCTGCCGATTTCGGAAGTGCCGTGCTGCGATCCCCTCCCACGGGCAGGTCATGGAGATACAGCCTGCCATCCAAGGAGTGGGTATGGGCATCGAGGCCAAAAAAGGCAGCGCCCAGCGCAAAGGAATTACCGTACCATTTGCCACGCCGTGCCGCCAGCGGTATCTGCATGTTTTCCATGGCGCGCTGGATGCGCGCCTCGATGCTGCCATCACTTTCGGGGCCAGAAGCAGGTGCCGGGAACCGGCCCTCGAAACGCTTGATCGCCTCATTGACGCGAGCATCGATCCTGCGATCGAGTTGATCGGCTGGGGGAGCGGGCTGGGCCGTTGGCGTCTCGAAGCGCTTCATGGCTTGGTCGATGCGGACATTGATCCGCCGGTCCAGTTCCGCATCGCTGACATCTGCCACCGAGGCACGTACCTCTTGTGTGGGATTGTCCTCGGCAGCAACGCCAGGCTCTTGCCTCAGCAATCCCAAGACCAGCCCCAGCGCAGCAAGCGCCTTCCAGCGCCCGGCCTTGCCCCCATGACTCGAAACCCTGCTCCACCATCTCATCACCAAAACCCCCGCAATGAATCGCTAGGGAATCATCAAATGCATCAGATGCAAGAATGCAGGGCTGGCATTTTTTTGGTCCCAATATGGGTGTAGTCCTGATGGAAAATTATGCAAGGCGTGAGGAAAGAAGAACAACCTGAAAGCAGGCCAATCACTTTAAGGCATGGCTCAAGGCATGACCCTGCCTTGAAAGCAGGGCGCGTCAGCGCAGCGTGGGCAAGGGGCGCCAAGGGCTGGCAAGTGGCACGGGGCAGGATGCCCGTGAGTGAGGGAATGGCGCGCCCGGAGAGATTCGAACTCCCGACCGCCTGGTTCGTAGCCAGGTACTCTATCCAACTGAGCTACGGGCGCGTGACTGGTCCACTGATGGCGGAGAGAGAGGGATTCGAACCCTCGATGGGCTATTCACCCATACTCCCTTAGCAGGGGAGCGCCTTCAGCCGCTCGGCCATCTCTCCTGGCAGCTATGATCCCTCTGAATCCTGCCGCACGGGCTATGATGCCACATTCCCCCAGGAAAAGGAACGCCTCAGACAGGAGGAGGGATCACGCTCATGCGCAAACCGAAACCCCCTGCACACCTGGTCACCCGGTAGAGCATGCATCCGCCCTGGGTACGCAGCGACCATCCTGACACAGAGGCAGATGGCGCCCCAACCACCCAGATGGGTCCGGCAGGACCATGGAGCATCTCCAGGCCATGACGATGGTTATGGCCATGGACCACCAGCTCGGCACCTTCCTGGCGCAGGATGGCATGCAGGGCGTGTCGATCATGCAACCCCTTGCGCCACTGGCGCCACCCCGCAAGGCAAGGGTCGTGGTGCAAGGCCACCATGCGAAAAAGCCTTTCCTGGCGACCCTGGGCCAACGCAGCACGCAGTGCGTCCAGCTGGGCGGCCCCCAATCTGCCCGAGGCCATGCCCACGGGCGTGGGTATGGCTGAAGAAAGCCCGATCAACAGCACACAGCCGATACGCCGCACCACCGGAAACCCTGGGGACACATAAGGAGCCAGCACAGCGCGGCCCGCCTCCCAGCTGCCAGATGCATAGGCATCGTGGTTGCCGGGGAGCACCATGACATGCTCAGGCGCGGCCAAGGTCCACAGCCACGCGGCCGCCTGGCGAAACTCTGTCACATGCCCCACCTGAGTCAGGTCGCCGCTGACGAGGAGATGGTCGGGGCGGCAGGCCTGCATGGCGCTGATCACCGCATCCAGCGTGGCAGGGTCATGGCGCCTGCTGCGCCGCCGCCAGGCTCGCAGCCCCAGCGCCGCCTTGGAAAGCCACGGGGCTTGCTGCGGAGGTGTGCTGAGATGGGGGTCGGACAGATGCGCCAGCCACACCTCATCTGCATCGGAAGCTGCAGCGCGCTGTATGGCTGTGGCATCATGGGTGGTGGCTGAGGCTGTTGCAGCGCTGCTTGCGCCGAACATCATGGCCAAAGGAGCGCCCTCAACCATTCATCGGTTACAAGAAGCCACACCATCATGCCAATCATGCAAGCCACCACACCTCTTCTTCTTCCGCCAGAGCTGCTGGCGTTCATGCGCCAGGAGCTGCAACCAGCACCGCAGCCTGAACTTGCCCCCCTGCTGCAGGAGATCGAGCAGCGCTTCGGCCCTGCCCTGCAGGCGGTGCTGTTCTATGGCGCCGCCCTGCGCCAGGGGCTGGGGGGGGACACCATGATCGATCTCCATGTGATCGTGAGTGATTATCACAGTGCCTATGGCGCCACCTGGGAACGCTGGGCCAATCGCCTGCTGCCGCCCAACGTCTATTACCTGCAGATCGAGGACGGCGGCCTGCGCGCCAAGTACGCCGTCTTCAGCCTGGCCCAACTGGAACGGCTCAGCCATGCGTTCCTGCCCCAGGTCTGGGGGCGATGGGTGCAACCCATGCGACTGCTGATGGTGACCTCGTTGCAGGTCCAGGATACGCTGGCCGCCATTCGCGCAGCAGCCGTGCTCACCTTCCTGCGGCACGCCCTGCCCCTGGCCCCGCGTTGCTGCGCCATCGAGACCCTGTGGCAGGCAGGGCTTGCGGCCAGCTATCGCACGGAACTGCGACCCGAGGGGCCACAGCGCATCCAGACGTTGCTTCAGGGAGCCTCGCCGCGGCTCAAGTCCCTTACCAGGGCCGCCGCCTGTGCCCTGCCCATGCAGCTCACAGGTGAGCAGTGCGGCAGTGCGATGCGGCCCTGGCAGGTTCGCATGGGCCGCATGCTGTGGGTGGGGCGCGTGGTCCTGGGCAAGCTTGCCAATATCATGCGCCTCGCCAAAGCCACACTCACCTTTCACGGCGGCATCGAGTACGCCATCTGGAAAATCCAGCGCCACACCGGACGAATCATTCCAGTTACACCCCGC
>WOZS01000023.1:0-35327 GCA_011620135.1 Gammaproteobacteria bacterium | reverse complement strand
CGCGCCGCCCCACCCGCCCGACGCCCCGCCTCGCCAAGGCGGCGGGAGGCCAGCTTGAAGCGTTGCTCACTCAGCAAACGCCCCACAGCGTGACGCAACGCTTGCGGTGTGACCTGCTCCGGCTGCAGCAACAAGCCAGCGCGCTGGCGGCGGGTAATGCGCCCATTGAGGGCCTGCTCCAGCTGCTGCGGTACCACCAGCGTGGGCACGCCATAATAAAAGGCCTCCTGCAGGCTGTTCATGCCGCCATGGGTGATGAAGCAACTGGCCTGTTGCAGAATGGCCAGCTGATCCACACGGCGCGCCACCGTACAATTGGCTGGGGGTGTGCCCAACTCTGCCAGATCAACCGCCTGCCCCACCGACATGACCACATCCATGTCGGCATCGGCAAAGGCTGCAAAGCAGGCGCGGTAGAAATCGGGGCGGTTGTTCTGCACCGTACCTAGAGAGACATACAGCAGTGGGCGGTTGCGGGGCGCAAGGGGCTGATCCGGTTCGCGATGCGGTACCAGGGAAGGCCCCACGAACACATAGTCCTTCTTGAAGAAACGACCGAAGGGATGAAAGGTCATGGTGGTAAAGACGATGTTGAGGTCACCCCGGTTGCGCAGAAAATCGGTGGACTGATCCAGAAAACCCGTTGTGGCACACCCCATGGCGCGCACCACGTCCCTGATGGCCGCGATGATCCTGTTCACGCGACGCCATTGCCAGAGCAACTTGACGCCTTCCCACAAGACCCCGCTGTCAGCAAAGAACAACAACGGATGCACGATGGGCAGCGCATTGGTGCAGATGGCAGGAACACCCAGACTCTGGGCAATGTATTTCCCCCAGGGGCACGGTGAAGCATAGAGGATATAGTCTGGCTTGTCCCTGGCCACCTGCTCGCGCAGTGGCATGGCGCAGGTTTGCAACAACCCAAGAATGGTTTCCATGGCCACCAGGGCATCCTTGGCGCACTCCTCGCTGTGCATGTAATCCAGAATGGGGCGATAGTCGCGCGCCACGGCCCCTGCGGCCGCGATCTTGGGTGCTGCGACGGGATCGCAATAGTAGATGATTTCTTCTCCTCTGCTGGTCAGGGAGCGCACCACATCCAGGGTCGGATTGATATGGCCGGTTGCCCCTGGCAGATTAAAGAAGATCCCCTTGCCCATAGTTTTTCTCTCCATGTTCATATCCCGGCCCTCTCTCAGGCCGAGCAGAGCCAACCATACCCCTGGCGGTCGATCCGACGATCGCCCGCCCCATCATGCGGGAAGCCTGCGTACCCCGTCCACCGTGCCCAGCAGCATCACCTCGGGGCGCCGCAGGGCAAAGACACCGCAGCCGATCACCCCAGGCAGGTTGTTGATGGCCTGCTCCAGGGTTACCGGATTGGCAAGATCGAGCCTGGAACAATCCAGAATGGGATTGCCATTGTCACTGAGGCCACGACGCAAGGTCACGGTGGCCCCCATGCCCGCTAGGTGACGGGCAATGAAGCTGCGCGCCATGGGCAGCACCTCCACGGGCACAGGATGGTTGCGGCCCAGCACGGGGGTCAGCTTGTCGTCCTCGGCAATACAGACGAAATGACGGCTTGCCGTGGCCAGTATCTTTTCCCGCGTCATCGCCCCGCCGCCACCCTTGATGAGGAAGCCATGCTGCGTCAGTTCATCGGCTCCATCGATATAAAGCGGCACGTCAGCCACCTCGTTGAGGTCGACCACTCCGATGCCAGCGCGCTGCAAGGCCGCCGTTGTGGCCTCGGAACTGGAGATGGCCGCCCGGATTGACAGGCGGTGCTGGACGATGAGTTCGATGAGCACGCCCACGGTGCTGCCGGTGCCCATGCCCAGATAGTCGCCGGCCTGGATCATGGGCAGGACAGCCTCGGCGGCACGCCTTTTTTTGGCGATGCTCTGATTGCTCTCCTGCCTCACGTCCTTGCTCATCATGCCTCAAGGGATATGGTCCAAGGCTATGGAAGTTGATCCTGGAGAGATCTTATCCTAAGAGATCTATGCTACGATAGTATGTCATCAAGCGCATGAATAACAATTCCATTGATTATATCAAGGCCATCCTCACTGCAAGTGTCTACGATGTAGCCATAAAGACCCCGCTGGATGCAGCCCCCAACCTCAGCAATCGCCTGAATGCCCCCGTCTTTCTCAAACGGGAGGACCTGCAGCCTGTTTTTTCCTTCAAGATTCGCGGGGCCTACAACAAGATCGCCCGCTTGAGCCCCGAGGAACGCGCCCCGGGCGTCATCACCTCTTCCGCCGGAAACCATGCCCAGGGCGTGGCCCTCTCGGCGGCGCGCCTTGGCCTGCGCTCGCTGATCGTCATGCCCAGGACCACGCCCCAGATCAAGGTGGACGCGGTGCGCCGCCTGGGAGGCCATACCGTGCTGCATGGCGAGACCTATGGCGAGGCCTATCGCCATGCCCTGCAGCTGGCCAGGGAATACCGCATGACCTTTATCCATGCCTACGATGACCCGGATGTGATTGCAGGCCAGGGCACCATTGGGCAGGAGATGCTGCAACAGCACCCCGGACCCATCGAGGCCATTTTCGTCCCGGTGGGGGGTGGCGGACTCATCGCCGGCATCAGTGTCTTCGTCAAGTATCTGCGGCCCGAGATCCGCGTCATCGGCGTGGAGCCCGAAGATACCCCCAGCATGTATGAGGCCCTGCGGCAGAAAAAACGGGTGCGGCTCGACCAGGTGGGGCTCTTTGCCGACGGCGTGGCCGTGGATCAGGTGGGCCGGGAACCTTTCCGGCTTGCCAGGGAATATGTCGATGAGGTGGTCTTGGTGAGCACAGACGAGATCTGTGCTGCAATCCGCGACATCTACGAGGATACCCGCGCCATCGCCGAGCCGGCAGGAGGTCTGGCTGTAGCCGGCATCAAGACCTATGCCGCAACGCACACCCCGAGTGGTCAGGCCCTTCTGGGTGTGATCGGCGGGGCCAACATGAACTTCGACCGCCTGGGCTATGTGGCCGAGCGCACCGAGCTTGGTGAGCATCGCGAGGCCTTGCTGGCCGTCACCATTGCCGAGGAGCCCGGCAGCTTCCGGCGCTTCTGTCATGACGTGAGTGAGCGTGAGATCACCGAGTTCAACTACCGCTACGCCCATCCCCAGGAGGCTCTCGTCTTTGCCGGCATCCACCTGCAGCATGGTGCTGCGGAAAAAGACCAGCTCATCGCCGAGCTGCACGCCAAGGGCTATCCCGTCCTGGACATGACCGACAACGAGCTGGCCAAGGTGCACATCCGACACATGGTGGGCGGCCATGCCCCCCACATCCCCCATGAGATGCTCTTTCGCGTGGTGTTTCCCCAGCGCATCGGCGCCTTGCAGCGCTTCTTGAGTCGCCTCGGCCAGCGCTGGAACATCACCTTGTTCCACTACCGCAATCACGGTGCCGATTATGCCCGGGTGATGGTCGGCATGCAGGTCGCTCCCGAGCAACAGCAGCAGGCGCGCTCCTTGTTGCATGGCCTGGGCTATCCCTGTCACGAGGAAACCGGCAACCCGGCCTATCAACTGTTCCTGGGCGGGGCTGCCGCCATGGTCGAGACACAGCCAACCACAGCGATGGGCCACGTTGCGCTTGGCAACATGCAGGGCTAGAATGCCCCAAGGGCCAGGATCCGCGCTGCCGCCGACGCGGCAATGGGCACCACCGAGAGCCTGTTGCCCCGCTGGCAGAGCCGTGTTGCGGCCAGCTCGGGCATACGGCACAGCTCGGCCAGCGGGATGGGTCGGCCCAGGTGGCGCACATAGGCGATGTCCCGGCACCACCACCGTGGCCGCTGCAGCGTGCTGCGGGGGTCGAAGCCCGGTGCTTCCTGCTGCCATTGGCTGGGGTCCGCATAGGCCTCGGAGACCACCTGCCCCATACCCACCACAGCAGGACTATCCTGGGAGCGCCGTCCGGAATGGTAGATGAACACCTGATCCCCCACAGCCATGTGCTGGCGCAATATCTTGCTTGCCTCGAAATTGCGCACCCCATCCCATGGGGTGGTGCCCACCTCACGGAGATCATCCACGGAGAACGTCATGGGCTCTGTCTTTAGGATAAACCAATTCACTCCAGACTCCTGCGTCATGGGCCAGGACCATCCTACCCCAGAGCAGTCCATGGATCCATGCGGTCTCGATGTCCATGCCCTTCATGTGGAGCGCAACGGCAGAACCCTGCTTGCCGGACTGGACCTGCGGATCCAACCGGGACACACCGTAGCCATCACCGGGCCCAATGGCAGCGGCAAGTCGTCCTTGCTGCGCTGCCTGGCCGGCCTGCTTCCTGCGGCCTCGGGTTTTGTGCTGTGGCAGGCCAGGCCCCTTGCGGGCCACCAGGTGGCCTATCTGGGCCATCGTCTGGCGCTCAAGCCTATGCTGACCCCCAAGGAACACCTGCGCTCCATGGTGGCCATGCTGGATGGCCGCACGCTGGGAGAACCCCGCGCCTGCCAGCTTCTCCAGGAAGCCGGGCTGGGCCATCTTGCAGACCGTCCCATCGCTCGCCTGTCCGCCGGGCAGCAAAAGCGCCTGGCCTTGTGTACCCTGGCGGCAAGCCAGCGCCCCTTGTGGCTGCTGGATGAGCCGCTCAGCAACCTGGACCAGCAAGGAGCAGCCTGGCTCGAGACCCTGCTTGCCCGGCATCAGGCTGCCAACGGCATAGCCTTGCTCAGCATGCACCATGAACCCCAGCACTTGCCCACCCACCACATCCTGCAGCTGGACAGGCACTGCCGCCTTGTCGCCGGCAACAGCGCCGCACAGCAGACCGCGCAGCAAACAGCCGCCCCGGGGCAGCGTGCAGGCAGCACATGGTGGCGCGCCCTCACAGCCCTCCTGGGCCGCGAGGGGCGTCTTGCCGGGCGGCGCCCTGGCGAGCAGGCGGTGGTGGTCCTGTTCTTCTTGTTGTGCGTCAGCCTGTTCGGCATCACCCTGGGGCAGCACACCACCACGCTGCACGCTGCCGCAGCGCCGGTGCTCATGGTCTGCCTGCTCCTGGCCCATCTGTTGTCCCTGGACTTTCTGTTCCGCGCCGATCTCGAGGATGGCAGCCTGGATCAGCTGTTGCTGAGCTCAACCGCGCCTGCCGTGCTCATCCTGGGCAAGATCGCATCCCATTGGCTGGCAGTCGGCGTACCCTTGAGCCTGGCGGGCCCCCTGGGGGCAGTGCTCATGGGCTATCCCATGCATGCCCTGCCCTGGCTTGTGGTCATATTGCTGCTGGTCACGTTGCTGCTTGGTCTCCTGGGCGCGTTGTGTGGTGCCCTGGTGCTTGGTTTGCCCCGGGGCGGCCTGCTGCTGGCGTTGCTGGTGCTGCCGCTGGATATTCCCCCGGCGCTCTTTGCGCTTTCTGGCATGGAAAGGGCGGTTGAACACACAGGCGCCCTGCCGGCTACTTTGATGCTGGCGGCTTTGCTCAGTGGCGCTGTGGTGCTCGTCCCGCCGGTATGCGCCTTGGCGTTGCGCCTTGCAGGTGAGCAATGAGCAGGTCTGTGGCGCTGCAGCGGCTGCTCTCGCCACCCAGCTTCTTGCGCTTTGCCAGCAAGCTGGCGCCCTGGCTTGGGCTGTGCGCCATGGTGCTGATCGCAGGAGGGCTTGCCTGGGGTCTCCTGCTGGCGCCTGCAGACCGGGTCCAGGGAGAAGGCTATCGCATCCTGTACGTCCATGTGCCGGCTGCCTGGTTGTCCTTGCTCATCTATGTGACCATGGCCTGCGCCGGCGTACTGGCCCTGGTGTGGCGCATCAAGCTTGCCGAACTGGCGGTGATCGCCAGTGCGCCTGTGGGCCTGTCCTTCACCTTTCTGGCCCTGGTGACAGGCTCCCTGTGGGGCAAACCCATGTGGGGGGCATTCTGGGTATGGGGCGATGCGCGGCTCACCTCGGAGCTGGTGCTGTTTTTTCTATATCTCGGCGTCATGGCCCTGGCGCAGGCCATCGAGGAACCGCGCCGCTCGGCCCGGGCCGCCGCCCTGCTGGCCATCATCGGCGTGGTCAACGTGCCCATCATCCATTTTTCCGTGCTATGGTGGAACACGCTGCACCAGGGGCCCACGGTATTCCGGCCCGGAGGGCCGGCCATCGCCACCGCCATGCTGCTGCCGCTTTTGATGAGTGCGCTGGGCTTCAGCCTGTTCTACGGTTGGGTGTTGCTGCTGCGCATGCGGGTGCTGCTGCTGCGCCGGGAACAGCAGAGACATTGGGCCATCAAAACAGCCCACTGAAAGCGGGAACCGTGCCTGGTTATAATGATCCACATGGTCATGCAACGCTATGACATCTACATCTACAGCTCCTTTGTGCTGTGCCTGCTCACCTTGCTGCTCAACTGGCTCATTCCCTGGTGGCAGGGCCGCAGGCTCAGCGCCAGCTTGCGCCAGCTGGGCCAGCTGGGCCAGCTGGGCCAGCTGGGCCAACATGAGGACAACCCCTCCACATGAACAGAACCCATCGCAGACGCCTGCTGGGCATCGCGCTCATCACAGGCGGCCTCGGCATAGCCGCCCTGCTCTCCGGCCTTGCCTTTCGCAAGAACCTGTTGTTCTTTTTTACCCCAAGCCAGGTGGCCGCCGGCATGGCGCCGCCCCACAGCGTGTTTCGCATGGGAGGATTCGTGGTGCCCGGCACCCTCAGGCGCCAGGGTCTGGAGGCCACGTTCAATGTGGCAGAAGGCGGCCATGCGCTGCCGGTCTCCTACCACGGCCTGTTGCCTGATCTGTTCAAGGAAGGCCAAGGCGTGGTGGTCAAAGGAAGGCTCGATGGCAGCGGCGGATTCACGGCCGAGGAGGTGCTGGCCAAGCATGATGAAAACTACCAGCCGCCGGAGGTGCGCCACCTGAGGCCGGACGCCGGCCCTGTGGTCAGTGCCAGCAAGCCATGAATAGCGGATCGGCATGATCCCCGAGGCGGGGCTTGCTGCGCTGTGCCTGGCGCTGGCGCTGACGCTGCTCCAGGGAACGGCTGGTCTCCTGGGTGCCGCTCGCCACAGCGCGGCATGGTTTGCCGTGGCCCAGCGCAGCGCCTGGCTCCAGACCGGGCTCGCCATGGCAGCCATGGCGGCTCTGGCGCTCTCCTTTGCGCAGCAGGATTATTCGGTGCGTTATGTGGCCGCACATGCCTCCAGTGCCCTGCCCCTGCTCTATCGCCTGGGGGCGGTCTGGGGTGGCCATGAGGGCTCCATGCTGTTGTGGCTCACGCTGCTTGGCTGCTGGAGCAGCGTCTTTGCGCTCACCATGCCCAGAGGCCCCCTGTCCAGCGCGGCACTTGGCGTGCTGGCGGTGCTGAGCCTGGGCTTCCTGAGCTATATCATCGGCGTTTCCAACCCCTTTGCCCGCCTTTTTCCTGCCCCGCCCGATGGCAGCGACCTCAATCCCCTGCTGCAGGATCCAGGACTCATTTTTCACCCGCCGGTACTGTACATGGGCTATGTGGGACTGGCTGTGCCCTTCGCCCTGGCGCTGGCTGCCCTGCTGACATCCTCGCGGCACGGCCAACCAGACATCTCCTGGGCGCACCTGGCGCGGCCATGGAATCTCATGGCCTGGCTGTGGCTGGGAGCAGGCATCGCCGCGGGCAGCTACTGGGCCTACTACGAGCTGGGCTGGGGAGGCTGGTGGTTCTGGGACCCGGTGGAAAACGCCTCGCTGATGCCCTGGCTCATCGCCACCGCCTTGCTGCACAGCCTGGCAGTCACCCAGCAACGCCACATGTTCGGGGACTGGAGCGTGCTGCTGGCCATAGCCGGGCTTGCCCTGAGCCTGCTTGGCACCTTCCTGGTACGCTCGGGCGTGCTCACCTCGGTGCATGCCTTTGCGGCCGATCCCTCCCGAGGCATCTTCATCCTGGGGCTGATCGCCGTCATGGTGGGCGGGGCGCTGACCATCTATGCCTGGCGCGCCCATACCCTGCCCAGGGGCAGGCCGTTGGAGCTGCTTTCTCGGGAAACGCTCCTGCTGGTGAACAACGTGCTCTTGCTTGCAGCCTGCGCCGCGGTGTTCCTGGGCACGCTGTACCCGCTGCTCATGGATGTGCTGCACTGGGGCAAGATCTCGGTGGGGCGGCCCTATTTCAACGCCGTGTTCGTGCCGTTGCTTTTGCCCGCTCTGATATTGAGCGGCATGGCCAGCTGGACGCCATGGCGCGGTATCCCGGTGCGCACCTGGCTCAGGCGGGCCCGGCTGCCTGCCGCAGCGGCCCTGGCCACAGGCGCACTCGTGATGCTGTGCGGCATGCCTGCTGTCCCTTTTGCCGCAGGGCTTGCCGCGGCCATCTTCACGCTCATCCTTTCGGGATGGTCGTTGCTGCGCCATGCCAGGCAGCGCCTGCGTCCCGGGCTCTCGTATTACGGGATGCAGTTTGCCCACATGGGCCTGGCCTGTTTTGCCCTGGGTGCGTCTGTTTCCGGAAGCTTCGAGGTCAGCGAGGATGTCATGCTGCGCCCAGGTGGAACCATGACCCTTGCCGGATATACCGTCAGGCTGCAGCAGGTCTCCCAACATACCGAAAAGAACCATCAGGCCCTGCGCGCCCAGGTGGTCTTTGAGCGTCATGGCCATGACGTGATCCTGGTGACCGAAAAGCGCCGCTATGCCAGCGGCATGGTGACCACCGAGGCCGCCATTGGCTGGGGATTGTTCCGCGATCTGTTCGTGGCGTTGGGTGATGATCTGGGCGAGAACGGCTACAGCCTGCATGTGGCCTACAAGCCGTTGATCCGCTTCATCTGGGGTGGCGCCGGGCTGATGATCGCAGGTGGCGCGTTGGGTTTTCTGGGACAACGCCGCGCCAGGGTCCGCCTTGCCCATGAAGCGCCGGCAAAGGTTGCTGCATGATCCGTCGCTTCCTGCCACTGCTCATCCTGTTGGCGGTGTTGATGGTGGCCGCCGTGGGTTTGCGGCGCGATCCCACCATCCTGCCCTCCACGCTGCTGGACAGCAAGGCCCCCCTGCTGCGCGCCGCTTTGCTGCAGGATGGCGGCATGCCACAGACAGCCGAACTGCAAGCCCTGCTTCCCCAGGGCAAGCCCAGTTTGCTCAATGTCTGGGCCTCGTGGTGCACGGCCTGCCTCCAGGAACACGCCGCCTTGCAACGCCTGGCTGCCTCCGGGGTGACGATCTTCGGCCTGAACTACAAGGATACCGATGCTGCGGCCATGGCCTGGCTCAGGGAACGCCACAACCCCTACCGGGCTGTCTTTGTTGACCCGCAAGGCATCCTGGGGCGCGACTGGGGCGTCTATGGCGTTCCCGAGACCTTCGTGATCGATGGCCAGGGCGTGGTACGCCAGCGTATCGTGGGGCCCATCGATGACCGGGCCCTGAGCCAGCAGCTGGCCAAGCTTTCCCGGTGAGCGCTGCTGTGGCGAACATCAGGCGATGGCTTGCTCTCCTGCTGCTGATGCTGCTGATGGCACCCATGGCCCGGGCTGACGATACAGGGCAGATCCAGTTCCACAGTCCCCAGCAGGCCGCCCAATACCAGCATCTGCTGCAGGAGATACGCTGTCTGGTGTGTCAGAACCAGAGTCTCGCCGAGTCCCACGCCGACCTCGCCTTGGATCTGCGCCTGGAGATTGCCCAGGCACTGAAGCGCGGTGAATCTCCAGAGCAGATCAAGGCGCGGCTGGTCAAGCGCTATGGGGATTTCGTGCTCTATCGTCCGCCGCTGCGGGAAACCACCGTGCTGTTGTGGTTTGGCCCGGCCCTGCTGCTGCTCTGCGGACTGTGGGTCGTCTGGCGGGTGATCCATCGCCAGGAAAGCCAGGCATGATCTGGGCATGGCTGGGCATGGCCAGCATGGTGTGCGCCGTGGTGGCGCTGCGGCCCTTGCTGAAAGAACCCAGCAGGGGACGGCGCTGGCTGGCCATGATGGTTGTGCTGCTGCTGGTGATTGCCTTGCCCGCCGGGCTTTATTATTTCAGGGGTTCCTGGCAGGACCTCCATGACCAGCACGCGGCAACGGAGCAGCTGCGCCAGCTGGAGCGCCGGGTGGCCGAGCACCCCGACGATGTGGACGGCTGGCTTGCCCTGGGACGCGCCCACATGGAACAGGGTAGATTGCCGCAAGCCAAGGCCGCCTTGCAGCAGGCCCGCCTGCTCTCTCCCCATGACCTCGATGTGCACAGTGCCCTGGCCCTGGCGCTGGCCATGGAGCATGGCAGCTTCCAGGGAGAGGCCAGCGCCTTGCTGGATGAGGTGCTGCAAAAAAACCCCGCTCATCGCGAGGCGTTGTGGCTGGCCGCCCTTGCAGCCCGGGAGCGCGATGATGTCCCGGCCACCCGGGATTACCTGCGCCGCCTGCAAGCCCTGCTCCAGCCCCAGGAACCCATGTATGCCATGCTGCAGGACGCCTTGGCGCAACTGCCGGCACAGGACGCCTCGCCACAGCAGCAGCCAGCGCCCGAGATACTGGCCAGGGTAACCGTGCAGCTGCCCCGGGGCAGCCCCGCCTCAGCCTTTGCCGGGCAGCGGGTGGTGGTGTTTGCCAGGGGGCCAGAGCGCTCCATGCCACTGGCCGCCACAGCGGTGACCGTGGATCGTTGGCCTGTGCAGGTCACGCTGCAACGCAGCGCTGCTGGCCCAGGAGCGCTGGATGGTCGCCCGGTGACGCTGGTGGCCCGGCTGGCGGCACCAGATGCCCCGGTGAGCGCACCCGGCCTGCTGGAAGGCAGCCTGGAGAATGTCACGCTGCCACACAGCGGCCCGCTGACCATCGAGCTCAAGCCTCCTGCTGCGCAACGGCCTGGGCCATAAGGCAACTCACCGGTTCAGTCTGGCACGCGTCTACCCATGGACCGGACCCCCGCAGGCCACCCAGGGACGAGGCTGTAACTGGCGCGCAGAGACCTGGGCGGCTGGTGCCGGTCCAGCAAGCCATGGCCCCAGGCCAAGGCGGCCCTGGTGGGAGCTTTCTTGCGGCAGCCATGGGGGGCTTTCCGGTGGCTTTTGGGCCAGGCGAGGCCCATGAAAAAGCCCGGGGGCAGTCTGGCTACCCCCGGGACCTTGGGGCCGGTGTTCGGCGCCCGGCTCCTGAGGTGACTTACTGGCTGGGGCAACCCTCCCCATCGGGATGGACCGCCAAGCACAGGCCACGATAGTCGATGGACTGGGCGAGGCGATGGAGGTCTTCACTGCTCTTGACCGAGTCAATGGTGACCACCAGGCTTTCTGCAGGCGCTGCTGCTAGGGTAGGGTTCAATAACGAGGTGAGTAGCCCTGTGCCAACATAATCTACCCATTGCGCTGTAAAGGGCTCATACCATATGGGTACCAGGCCTGCCTCCTCGCCACCGGCAAACCCAGCGCCCACGATCACGGACATGCGACGATTCATCACCCCGCCACAGTCGAAACCAGCCTCCACGGCAGGCGGCCACGGTGCTGGCTGGGGTTGATCCGGCGGCAGTGTGGCTGGATCCACCGGGAAGAGGTTGACCTCCTCGGTATAGGTGAGGCGGCATGCCGAGCCAGTGGCGCTGTTCGCGGCATCCGCGATTGCACTACGCACCGCATCGGTCACGCTGTGCACCGCTCCGCCGACGGCAGCGCGCACCGGATCGGTCACGCTGTGCACCGCTCCGCCGACTGTAGCGCGCAGCGGATCGGTCACGCTGTGCACCGCTCCGCCGACTGTAGCGCGCACAGGGCCAAAGGTATCGCGGGCAGCATCCGCCACGGCAGGTTGTACCTCACCTACCTTGAAATAGTCGATACTGACCTGGTAAACCGGGGGCAACCCAGGAGCCCAGTCGATCAGCACATTGGCAAAGTTACCTAAGGCGCCGAACACAGGGGCGCCCACATTGCTGAGTATTGTTAAAGTGGAGCCGACAACCGTCCCAAGACCAGGAATCAATGTGATCACGGATGAGCCCACGTTTACGAATGCGCCAATACCCGCCTGGAGCGCGCCGCCAGGGTGAGCCATCACAGCCGCCTCGGCGTGGTGCAACATGTTTTCTGGCACGGCCAACAAGCCGCTGCTCTCAGGAGGCAAGGCGCCAAGACCGGGGGGAATGGGGTAGGACCAATAGGTGCGCGACACGTTCAGCCATTGGCGGCCCAGGGCATCGGGCAGGGACTGACGGATAAAATCCGCCGGCATGGCCGATGCTGCGTCCACAAATTCCAGCCCTGGGTCTGCGGCTGGCAGAAACCCTGCCAGCGTGGCGGTAGCCACCCCTGGAGGCACATCTGGCACATCCTGGGCATGCACCTGAGAGGCAAGACCCATGCCTGCCGCCACGGCACCCAGCAGCGCCCAATGCCGGTCCTTCGCTCGTCTGCTCGCCACTCGTCTGTTCATCGCACTCATTGCTCTCTCCTTCCTGGAACAACCAAACCAAAAACCAAAACAAATCATCTCAAAAAAAGACAACAACAGCTATGCCGCATAGGCAGGTGAACCTCAATGTGTCTCAAGTTTGTCTCAATGACTGATTTCATCCAACACCTGACGCAAAAAGACCAGCTCCCCCAGGACATCCTCGGCGAAACCCTGCCGGGTGACGCGGTCATCCACGATGAGGTTTGCCAGGAATTGCTTGCATTCCGGGCGCGGCCATTGCGCGACCACCTCCTTGACGATGCGCGTGTAGCGTTCCTCCAGGGCCGAAAAGGCCGAAAAAGTGGGAGCAGCCCGCCGCGGCGGCGCCGCCGCCTGGGGGTCTTGCTTTTCTGCGGCCTGCTGGGCCTGCACGATCTGCAGGGCGCAGTCACGCAAAAACAGCAGTTCTCCTGTCTGGAGTGCTGTATATGGCAGGCGCCCGGGGCGCGCCATCTCGCTGAGGGAGGCCTCGAGCAACGCCAGCGCGGCCCTGGCATCGGACCAGCGCTGTGCCAATTCCTGGATGAGCCTGGGGCGCGCCCTGGGCAGGTCGCTCTCATCCACAGCAGGCCATGATGCGTATGGGCACGATTCCGTACCGAAGGTCTGCCGATAATGGGCAGCCAGGGCCTCGAACCGGGGCCGATCCTCCTGTTGGCGATGGATGTCGAACAGCATGTCCCAGGGTTGCCGCTCGGCAATGGCGTGATGATGACGGTTCATGAGGTTTTCCAGGATGAACCGGGCTCGCTCCACATCCCCGACGGCCATGGCGAGACTGGCCAGGCCCACCGCGTCAAGGGCCGTCTGGCCGATGCTTTCTGCCGCAGTTGCGATTTCCCCAGGCCGCGCTGCCGGGCTTTCGGCATCATCATGGGTGTGTCCCGCACTGGCGAGCCGACGCCCCAGCACCACCCCCAGGCCCAGCCCCAGAAGCAGCCCGAGCCCCACCGCACCGCTGATCAGGATGATGCTGTCATTCACGCTCTGACCCTTGTGGTTTCGCGCCGGCCATACCCTTATACTGGCTTATACTGGCAGAATGCAACCTGCGGCCTCCTGCCATCCATCATCTTGATGCACCATACCCTGCCGGACCAGCATTTGCAATCCCTCACATGACCCCAGCGCTGTCCATCATCGTGGTCAACCACAATGCAGGACCGCATCTGGCGGATGTGGTGGGCGCTGCGTTGTTGGCAGCACCCCATGCCCAGCTGGTGGTGGTGGACAATGGCTCCGGAGACAACAGCATCTCCACCTTGCTGGAACGGCACAGCGGCGACAGCCGCCTGCATCTTGTGCGCATCCCGGGCAATATCGGCTTTGGCCGTGCCGTCAACTACGCAGCCCGCTGGTGTCGGGGAGAGCTCATGCTGATCCTGAACCCCGACTGTCATGTCCGGGCCGATACCATAGCAGCATGCAGCGCCGCACTCGCGGCCCACCCCGAGGCGGCCATGGCTGGCTGCCTGCTCCAGAACCCAGACGGCAGCGAGCAGCGCGGCTGTCGGCGCCAGTTGCCCAAACCTGCTTCTGCCCTGGCTTTTTTCTGGTCGCGCTTCAGCAGGAGCCCCCAGGATCGCGACTTCAACCTGACAGGACAGCCCCTGCCCGCAGCACCTGTCCTGGTGGAGGCCATCTCCGGGGCCTTCATGCTGATCCGCAGCAAGATCTTTCGGCACATCAATGGATTCGATGCAGGATACTTCCTCCATGGTGAGGACCTGGACCTGTGCCTGCGTCTCAAGCAGCTTGGCTTCGGCATCCTGTTCGTGCCCCAGGCCGCAGCCACACACTGGCAAGGCAGCTGCAGCACGCGCCGGCCCTTTTTTGTAGCCTGGCACAAGCACGCAGCCATGTGGCGCTATTACCGGCTGCATCTGGCAGCCGGCGATCCTCTACCCATGCGCCTGCTGGTCCCGTTGGGCATCATGCTGCACTGGGCCTGGGCGGTATTGCAGCTCGGCGCAAGACGGCTGGCCTGCGCAAGGCGCTCATCCCCCAGCTGCACCCCATGAGCGCCAGCATACTGCTCACAGGGGGAAGAACAGCCGTGGGTACGGCCTTGGTCCGTCTTTTGCACGGCCAAGGGGTATGCGGGATTGCGGCGGGCCGTCAACCCATCCCCACCTTGCCCGGACTGTGGCGCTGGCAAAAGCTCGATCTCGCCACAGCTGAGCCTGGGTGCGCTGCGCACATCGGCACCCTGCTGCACGTGGCCCCGCTGTGGCTTTTGCCGCCCCTGCTGGCCCCCGGTGTGCTGCCCGCATTGCGTCGTGTGGTGGCCGTGGGCTCCACCAGCATCACCACAAAGCGCACCAGCAGCGACCCTGGCGAACGCCGGCTGAGCCTGCTGCTGGAGCAGGCCGAGCTGACGGCCACCGCGCTGGCGGAGCAACGGCGCATCCCGCTGACCATCCTGCGCCCCACCATGCTTTATGGCGTGCTGCCGGACCGGCAGCTGTCGGTGTTGGCGCGGTTCATCGCCCGCTTTGGGTTCATGCCCCTGCCTGGGCCCGGGCGTGGTCTGCGCCAACCATTGCATGCCGGCGATGTGGCGCTGGCCATCCGTCAGGCTATGGTCTGCCCTGCCACCTTCGGGCGCAGCTACACGCTGGCAGGCGGCGAGACGCTCTCCTACCGGGCCATGATGGAGCGCCTCTTTGCCGCCCAGGAGCTGGCGCCACGGATCGTGCCACTGCCAACCTGGTTGATGCGCCTGGGCTTTGCCGGCATGCGCCTTGTTCCGCGCTTCCAGCACCTCCAGCGGGGCATGCTGGAGCGCCTGGAGCGCGATCAAGTCTTTGCAACCGATGCGGCGCAGCAAGACTTTGGTTTTGTGGCACGGCCCTTCGATGCCCGGGCGGTTGCATGGGCTGGGAAAAGGGGTTGTAATGAGAACGATGACCAATCGATTGGCTGATGCCACAAGCCCCTATCTGCGCGCCCACGCCGGCAATCCGGTGGACTGGTGGCCATGGTGTGCCCAGGCCCTGGAGCTGGCACGTGACGAGGACAAGCCCATCCTGCTCTCTGTGGGCTATGCGGCCTGCCACTGGTGTCATGTGATGATGCATGAATCGTTCGAGGATGCGGCCACTGCCGCCGTGATGAACCAGCATTTCGTCAACATCAAGGTAGACCGGGAGGAGCGCCCCGATCTCGACGCCATCTACCAGCTGGCCCATCAGCTGATCACCAGGCGCAGCGGTGGGTGGCCGCTCACGGTGTTCCTGGAGCCTTTTCAGCAGCGGCCCTTCTTCGCGGGCACCTATTTCCCGCCGGTGGAGCGCCACGGCCTGCCCTCGTTCCAGCATGTGCTGGAGCACATGGTGACCGCCTACAGGCAGCATCACCAGGCCATCGTGCGCCAGGCCGAGAAGCTTGCCGGCTTCATGGACGAGCTGGGGCGCAGTACTGGGGATGCTGCCACCACCCCTGAGGCAGCACAACTGGCAAGCAGCCTCCTGAAGGGGGCTACCGAGCTGTTCGACGCCCAGCATGGTGCCCTGGGTGGGCCACCCAATTTCCCGCAGGTGCCACTGCTGGATGGGTTGTGGTCGGCAAGCGAGCTGCTGGACGATACCCAGGGGCGCGCCATGGTGCGGGCCATGGCTCGGGCCATGGCCCGGGGGGGGCTGATGGATCATGTGGGGGGTGGTTTTTTTCGCTACTGCGTGGATGGGCAATGGCACATCCCGCACTTCGAAAAAATGCTCTATGACAACGCCCAATTGCTGGGCTTCTATGGCGAGCTGGCCGCAGGAGACCATGAGCCCACGGCAGATGACCTGCCCTGGAAAGAGGTGGCGCAGGCCACCATGGCCTTCATGGAGCGCGAGCTCCTGAGGCCCGAGGGCTTCATCTCCAGCCTGGATGCCGACTCCCCGGCGGGCGAGGGCGGCTTTTATCTGTGGACCGCAGCCGAACTTGCGGGATTGCCCCAGGACCAGCGCATGCTGCTGCATGCCTGCATGGCCCCGATCCCCAGCGAGCCCCATGAGGCGGGCCAGGAGGCGCGCTACCACCTGGTGATGCGGCAGACCCCGCAACAGGCGGCGCCAGCGCTGGGTCTGGGCCCTGATGAGGCCCAGGCCGCACTGGGGGCGGCCATGGCAACCCTGGCGCGGTTGCGCAAGGCACGACCGGCACCGGCGCCGGATACCAAGATTCTCTCTGGGCTCAACGCCCTGGCGGTGCAAGGGCTGATCCGCTTTGGACGGGCCTGCGGGAATGAGGCGGCTGTGGCGCTTGCGGCCAAAACCATGGCACAGCTTGCCGACCTGGCGATGGCCGATGGCCGGCTGCGGGCCGGACGTGCCTCGGGCCGCGTGTTGCCCTGGACCTTCCTGGAAGACCAGGCCTATGGCCTGCTGGCCTGCCTCGAACTGCTGGCGGTGGAAGACCGCGCGGTGTGGCGCGAGCTGGCCCAGGGGCTGGCAGAAGGGTTGCTGGCTCATTTCGCAGCCCCAGGAGGCGGCTTCTTCCAGACGCCAGACGACCATGAAACCCTGCTGGCGCGCCTCAAGCCCTGGCATGATGCCGCAACACCATCTGGGAATGGGGCGGCGGCCCTGGGGTTGGCTGGCCTGGGGCAGCTGCTGGGGGAATGCCGCTATCTCGAGGCAGCAGCCAACACGGTGCGCGCCGGGGCGGCCATGCTGCAACAGCAGCCGCTGGCCTGCCCCACGCTGCTCAGGGCCGCCCTGGCACAGGCCCACCCGGCAAGCCGCTTGTATTGCGCCACCTGAATCTGATTTTTTGATTATCGATTATTGATTTTTGATTATTGATTGCGCCACGTGGGCGGCAACCGGCCTCTTGCAGCATGTGGGCCGCGCGCGAGGGCGCTGGCACCCTGGATGAGTCCACGGGCTAGAGAGAGCCCCCTGGCCCTGGGAATCAGACGCGCTTCATGGATTCGTAAAAGCGGGTATTGGTCTTGGTTTCCTTGAGGCGATCCAGCAGGAACTCCATGGCGGCGAGCTCATCCATGGGGTGGAGCAGCTTGCGCAGGATCCAGAGCTTTTGCAGTTCGTTGGGGTCGATGAGCAGTTCTTCGCGGCGGGTCCCGGAGCGGTTGATATTGATGGCTGGATAGACGCGTTTTTCGGCGATGCGCCGGTCCAGGTGCAGCTCCATGTTGCCGGTGCCCTTGAACTCCTCATAGATGACATCGTCCATCTTGGAGCCGGTTTCCACCAGGGCGGTGGCGATGATGGTGAGACTGCCCCCTTCTTCCATGTTGCGCGCCGCGCCAAAGAAACGCTTGGGGCGGGTGAGCGCATTGGCATCCACACCACCTGTGAGCACCTTGCCCGAGGAGGGTTGCTGGGTGTTGTAGGCCCGCGCCAGGCGGGTGATGGAGTCCAGCAGGACCACCACGTCGCGCTTGTGCTCCACGAGGCGCTTGGCCTTCTCGATGACCATCTCGGCCACCTGCACATGACGGGTGGCCGGTTCATCGAAGGTGCTGGAGACCACCTCGCCGCGCACCAGGCGCTGCATCTCGGTGACCTCCTCGGGGCGCTCGTCGATGAGCAGCACGATCAGATAGCATTCCGGATAATTGGTCATGATGCTCTGGGCGACGTGCTGCAGCATCATGGTCTTGCCCGCCTTGGGCGGTGAGACGATCAGGCCGCGCTGACCCTTGCCGATGGGCGCCAGAAGATCGATCACCCTGGCGGTGAGATCCTCCGTGCTGCCGTTACCGCGCTCCAGCACCAGACGTTCCCTGGGAAAGATGGGGGTGAGATTCTCGAAAAGGACCTTGTTCTTGCAGTTTTCCGGGGGCTCGAAGTTGATGGCGTCCACCTTGACCAGGGCAAAATAGCGCTCGCCCTCCTTGGGTGGCCTGATGCGTCCCGAGATGGCGTCCCCGGTGCGCAGGTTGAATCGTTTGATCTGACTGGGCGAGACGTAGATATCATCGGCCCCGGCTATGTAGGAACTGCCTTCGGTGCGCAGGAAACCATAGCCATCGGGCAGAATCTCCAAAGAACCCTCGCCGTAGATCTCATCGCCATTCTTGGCCACGGCACGCAGGATGGCGAAGATGACATCCTGCTTCTTGCTTCTTGCCGCCCCCTCGATCTGCAACTCATCGGCGAGAGCCATCAGTTGCGCCGGCGGTGTCCTTTTCAATTCGGTCAGGTTCATGCTGCCTTCCTCATACAACCCGCATTGTATTCATATAGTTAATATTCCTTAAGTTAAGGGTGTGAAAAAACCTGTCTTTGTCAGCTCATCTGCTGGGAGCCATGGGCTCACCAGAAGCGATTCCAATCCTCTGGCACGCTGGTCTGGCACGCTGGGCGCCAAGCCCTCAGGACAACCGAACCATACCAGAGAAAGGCCGCATTCGGGCAGCCGCAAAGGCTGATGAGCAATCAGGCCTTATTGGGACAGGTGATGGCATGAGACCATGCTGTGGTCGAACCCTGCCGACCCACCAGGATCATGGGTTGAACCAGCATGCCATGACTGTGCTTGGGGCGCGACCGGTCTGTCAACATGCTTGTGGGCTTGAAGAGGCCGTAATCGACGACCAGAGGTAGCGGCGGTCTCCACGACCCATGGATTTCGCCGGGTGCCTATGGGCACGAGCGCCGATCCTCAGGAAGACAATGCGCCATCGATGAACGCCGTCAACTGGGGCTTGCTCAGCGCGCCCACCTTGGTTGCCTTGGTTTCGCCATCTTGAAAGATCATCAGGGTAGGGATACCCCGGATACCGTATCGTGACGGTGTTTGGGGGTTCTCGTCAATATTCAGCTTGGCCACCTTGAGCTTGCCGGCATACTGCTTGGCCACCTCCTCCAGGAGAGGAGCGATCATGCGGCATGGACCGCACCATTCGGCCCAATAGTCCACGAGCACAGGATCCTTGGATTCCAGGATCTCCTTGGCGAACGTGGCATCTGTCACGTGTTCGATCTCACCACTCATCGGCTTGACCCCCTTGTTGCCAATAATTCAAGACACCAGCCGGACCGTGCGTTCCCGCAGGTCAGCGACATGAAGCAGCATGCGCCCTTATGGGCATTCATGATGACGCAGCCCCCATACGCAGCATGGGGACAATTCGGGAATTCAGCATCAGCAATTGGATTCATTTAAGATGAATTATAACCTGATTATATCTTATGGTGACCTTCATGACAAGGCATGGCTTGTGGGCAGGCAGAAGTCAGGGGCGCACGACCAGCCAGGACCCGGAAGGGGCCCAGCAAGGTGATGCCCATCAGCACCTTGACCGCATAATCCCCCAGCGCCCATTGCACCCATGGCAACGCGCTGCCTGCAAAGGCCATGGCGAAGAACAAGGCTGTATCGGGCATGCTGGCCAGCAATGGCGAGGCCAGGGGGGCCTGCCACCAGCGCAGCAGCCGCCTGCGCAAGCGACTGAACAACCACACGTCCAGCAGCTGCGAGACCAGAAAAGCGCTCAGCGATGCGGCGGCCAGGCGGGGGCTGGCGAGCCAGATGGACAGGGGCGCGCCCACCGCAAAACCCACATAAACCACCCGTCGAGCTGCTGCGGCACCCTGATGGCGATTGGTGAGATCGGTGACCAGGTACGTCACGGGGTAGCTCAGCGAGCCCCAGGTCATCCAGTTGTTGATGGGCAACATCACCAGAAAATTGGATGCGGCCACCACAGCCGCCATGGCCAGCATGGCTCCTGCCAAGACCACATTCATGCCATATGCTCCCTCCAGACAGGGTGCTGCCACAAGCAGTGCCTCAGATCCCGGCCCTCGGCAGCAAACCAGTCGATGCCCGGCCAGGCGCGCAGCAGGGTCAATTGGCGGCGCACCAGCGCATTGGTTGCCCTGGCCACATCAGCAAGCGCCCTTTCTCTGGTGATGCGGCCAGAAAAATAAGGCCACAGTTGGCGATAGCCGATGAGACGCGCCGCCGGCAGCCCGGTATGAAAACGCTCATCGCGCCAGAATCGCTCCGCCTCCTCGAACAGGCCATCCTGGACCATCCCGGTAAGCCGTTGGCGCACCCGCTGATGCAAGATGGCGCGCTGCACCGGCCAGAGGCCGAGCTTCACAAGAGGGATCCTGCCCCAGCCTGGCTGCTGGTCGTGCCAGTCGCTCAGGGGACGCCCGGTCAACTCGAACACCTCCAGCGCTCGCTCGATGCGCTGGCTGTCGTGTGGATGGATCCGCGCGGCAGCCCGGGGATCGCACTGCTCGAGACGCTGGTACAGCTGAGCCAGGCCCTGCCTTTGGGCCGCGTGGCGCAGCTGGGCGCGAATCTGTGGATCAGCGGGAGGCAGTGCGGTCAGCCCCCGCTCCAGCACCCTGATATACATGAGCGTCCCTCCCACAACCAGCGGAATCCTGCCTCTGGCAAGCACGGCGCTCATGGCGGCCATGGCATCTTCCTGAAAACGCGCCATGGAATATGAGGCGCAAGGATCCACCATATCCAGCAGATGATGGGGCACGGCCTGCTGCTCCGCGCGGGTCGGCTTGGCGGTCCCCACGTCCAGGCCACGGAAAACCTGCGCAGAGTCGGCGCTGATGATCTCGAGGGGCAGATGCCCCGCCAGATCCATGGCCACCATGGACTTGCCGCTGGCCGTGGGGCCCAGGATGGCCACGGCCCACAGGCCCGAAGACGTCCTTTGACCCATGTCCAACTCGCTTATGTTAGGTACTGCCGGGAATGAACAGCACCTCACCAGGCAAGATGGTGATCTCGCCCGGCAGCCGTCGCCCGTTGGCTTTCGCCATGACCCCAAGGCCCACGCCATAACTCGCGGCAAGAGCCCCTATGGTATCCCCCCGGCGCACCACATGCCAGCGGCGCCCATCTGCTGGTGGGTTTGCAGCCACATAGCCCAATATCCCATCCCGCACGGCATATGCCAGGGTCTCCTGGTAGGTTGCGCTGCGCAGCAGTCTTTCTTCCCTGGGATTGGAAATGAAGGCCGTCTCCACCAGGATAGAGGGCATGTCCGGGGCCTTGAGTACGGCAAAAGGCGCCCGTTGTACGGTTGTCTTGTGGACCATTGCCCCGGCTTCATCCAGCGCCTGTAAAACCGCATTGGCCAGCGTCTGGGCGCCGGCCAAGGCCCCGCTTTGGGAGATATCCAGCAGGATCGAGGCCACCTCGGGCTCCTGACCAGCCAGCGACACCCCCCCCGCCAGATCGGCGGCGTTTTCCTTGGCTGCAAGCCACCTGGCCGCCTCACTGCTGGCACCCTTGGCCGAGACCACATAAACCGACGACCCCAGCGCCTTGCTGTGCGGCACGGAATCGGCATGAATGGAGATAAAGCAATCGGCATGATGCGCCCTGGCGACGGCCACTCGCTGGCGCAACTTGAGAAATCTGTCATCGGAGCGGGTCAATACGGCCTTCATGCCCGGCAGGGTGTCAATGGCTTGAGCCAGCTTCTTGGCAATGGCCAGCGTCACCCGTTTTTCCTGGGTGCCATGTGGCCCGATAGCACCTGGATCCTTGCCCCCATGCCCGGCATCGATGGCGACGATGAACGGCTGGGTCACCACAGCCTGTGACGGCAGCGGCCTTGGCGGGATGGCAGGAGCAGCAGGAGCAGCAGGAGCAGCAGGAGCGGGTATCATCGTGGAAAAAACAGGCGCTTTTTCAGCAGGGTTCTTCCGGGGCACCGCCTCGTCCAGAGCCCCCATGACATCCTGACGCAACGCACGGCGCTGGGAGCGGTTGGCGGCAATCTGCTGCCCTGGTAGGGGCGTCAGGTCGGCCACCACCAAGGTACCACGCTGCGCAGTGCGCACCGTTGGCCTGACACCCTGGGGCAGGTCGACCACCATGCGCAGACCGCCATTGGGCAGACGCCCATAGCGCAGCCCATCCATGAGGCCAGCGCCTGGCCGGTCTTCAAGCCGTCTGCTCCAGGCCACGGCAGGGACATCCAAGACCAGCCGGGGCGGATTACCCAGTGTCTGGGCATGCGCCTTGACGGGGGATGAAAAGGACAGTGCTATTCTGGTTCGCCCGGGTGCAGGGAAAACCTTGATTTCCTGGAGGGCGGCAGCCCTGAGGGCATGCGGCAGCATGGCCATGGCAAGCCCCATGACCATGATGACCAACCGCGCCGTTGGCTGCTGCCACAATACCATGCCCTGCATGCCCCCAACTCCCCCACTGTCCAGCGATCGGGGTCTATGCTCTCCCCATTTATGCTCTTCATTGTGCACTGTCGGCCAGCGTTTGCAAGCCTTTTGCATGCCTGCTCCAGCTTGATGGTGTTATACTTGGGAAAGCCCAAAGCCTGGGGAATGAAACAGCCATGGCCACCACTGCTCAGAATCACTCCAGCCACAGACTCCTGCGCCTGGCTACCCATGCAGCCGTGGCGGTGGCTCTCCTGTTGAGCCTTGCCAAGCTGATCGCCTGGCTCTCAAGTGGCTCCGTGGCCATGCTGGGCAGCCTGGTGGACTCCCTGCTGGACTGTCTGGCATCGAGCCTCAACTGGCTCGCCGTACGCCATGCCCTGAGTCCTCCAGACCGTGAACATCGCTTCGGCCATGCCAAGGCAGAACCTCTCGCTGGCCTGGGGCAGGCTGTCTTTGTGGGCGGCTCGGCCATCTTTCTGCTGTATGAGTCCATCGACCGGCTGCTGCACCCGTCTCCCCTGGGCCCGATCGGGGCCAGCCTTGCGGTGATGATCCTGGCCATCGTGCTGACCGTGGCCCTGGTCATGATCCAGCGTCGCGCCATCGCCGCCACAGACTCCGTAGCCATCACGGCCGACTCCCTGCATTATACGGGCGACCTGTTGGGCAACATTGCCGTCATCGCCACGCTGCTGGTCGCCTCGAAACCTGGTTGGCAATGGCTCGATCCGGTCACGGCAAGCTGCATCGCGGCCCTGATTCTTTCCAGCACCTGGAAAATCGCCAGCAAGGCCTGCAACCAGCTCATGGACCGGGAGCTCTCCGAAGAGGCGCGCAGCCGCATCCTGGCCATTGCCGCAGAGCATCCCCGGGTCAGGGCGGTCCATGACCTGCGTACCAGAAAGGCCGGCATTGGCACCTTCATTCAATTGCACCTGGAAATGGACCCTGCGCTTACCCTGATCGAGGCACATCGCATCGCCGATGAGGTGGAACATGCCATCCTGGCTGCCTTTCCCCATGCCGAGGTCATTATCCATCAGGATCCGGCTGGCCTACCGGAAAACCACCCCTCGCTGTCTCGCGTGCCCTGACACAGGACAGCCATCTAAGGAAATCAAAGAATCAGCCATAGGCTGATCTTATTTCTTTGGAAAGCATGTTTTATCCTGGACCAGGCAAAAACTCTGGGCGATGCGGTCGAAATAAGCCTTGTTCATGCTCTCGAAAAGCTGCTGTGGGGCGCTCAGGGACAAGGCACCCAACAGCGAGCCCTGCTGATTGGCCAGGGCCACCAATCGCCCTGTGACGCCAGCCAGGGCGCCAGGAGGTGATGTGGTATCAGTCAGCAAGCCCGGTTGAATCAATCCGGAAAGGGCCACAGCCCAGCTCACTGTGCCCACGGCCGCATAGACAAGGGCGCTTTGTCCATCGGGCGCGGTCAATTGGACCACCGGCATTTGCATGGTCACCAGGGAAGCAATTGATTCGGGGATCATGGAGGTCAGCCCGGAGGGCACCTCGTTCAATTCCGTCTTGCTCCAGGATGATGGGTAGTCGAAGCTCATGTAGGTGTTCTTGAAGGTGGTCCATGTGTCGCCCTGTGCCCATGCAGGGCCCATGCCCACAAGCCATGACACCATCAGGGCCATGGCGGACCATGCCAGTTTCGATCTGCAGCCTGTCATCATATGACTATCTCCATGAATCACAATTTAACGAACCCCAATAGCCTGTTCACCCAGCGGCCCATGTCGCCATATTATAATGGACAAGCAAGATTGAGAAAAATAATGAGAAACCGGGTGTCTCTCTCTCACATTGTCCCTAGGCATCCAGGTATCGGCGCGCAGAGCCGCCCCCATCCTGGACTATTGGTATACCATAAGGGAGCCCGACTGTCTCGCAAGCCTGAACTGGAGCACCATCACCATGATCCTTTACGACAGCACAGCAGCACCCAACCCCCGGTTGGTCCGCGTCTTCATGGCCGAAAAAGGGATCTCCATCCCCCTGGTCCAGGTGGACCTGGCCAACGGTGAAAACCGGCGCGAACCCTTCTTGTCCAAAAACCCCATGGGCGGCCTGCCCGTCCTGGAATTGGACGATGGCACATGGATCGCCGAGACGGTGGCCATCTGCCGCTACCTGGAGCTCGACCACGCCGCAACCCCCCTGATGGGCACCAGTGCCCGGGAACAGGCGCTGGTGGAGATGTGGCGCCGTCGTGCCGAGTCCGAGATCGCCTCGACCATCGGCAACGCCTTTCGCCATACCCATCCCTTCTTTGCCAACCGCATCAAGCAATGCGAGGCCTATGGCAGGCTCTGCCTTGAGCAGGCCCCGGACAAGCTCGCCTGGCTGGATGGTGTGCTGCAAAAAACACCCTTCATCGCCGGAGAGACCTATACCATCGCCGACATCACCGCCTTGGTGTGGATCGACTTCGGCCGCGCGGTGAACATCCGCATCGGCGAGAACCTGTCCCACCTCAGGCGCTGGCACGAGACAGTGAGCGCGCGGCCCAGCGCCTCTGCCTAGCCGCCAAGCCTTGCCGCCGGGGCCAGCAACGCTGACCAGCACAAGAGTGCACCATGAGATCATCCAACTAAGGAGGCACCATGAGCGAACGGGAAAGTATGGAGTTTGATGTGGTGGTGGTGGGCGGCGGCCCCGCGGGGCTGGCCAGTGCCTGCCGGCTGATGCAGCTCGCCCAGGAGCAGGGCACCGAGATCACCGTCTGTCTGGTGGAAAAGGGCTCCGAGCTGGGCGCCCACTCGCTCTCCGGTGCTGTTTTCGAGCCCACGGCACTCAACGAACTCTTCCCGCAGTGGCGCGAGCAGGACTGTCCTGTACGGGTACCGGTGGACCAGGACAAGTTCTACCTGCTGCAGGATGGCGCCGCCTGGAACCTGCCCCATCTGTTCATCCCCAAGCCCATGCGCAACCATGGCAATTACATCATCAGCCTGGGCCAGTTGGTGCGCTGGCTGGGCGCCAGAGCAGAAGAGCTGGGTGTCGAGGTGTTCGCCGGCTACCCGGCCGCAGAGATCATCTATGACGACCAGGGCCGCGTCAATGGCGTGATCACAGGGGACATGGGCCGCGACAGGAATGGCAAGCCCAAGCCCACCTTCCAGCCCGGCGTGGAACTGCGGGCGCGCTACACCATCTTTGCCGAGGGGTGCCGTGGCCACCTCGGCAAGCAGCTCATGCAGCGCTTCGCGCTGCACAAGGAAGCCACGCCACAGCATTATGGCATCGGTCTCAAGGAGATCTGGGAGATACCCGCCGCGCAACACCAGCAGGGCCTGGTGATCCATACCCTGGGGTGGCCCCTGGATCACAGGACAGATGGTGGCGGCTTCCTGTACCACTGGGAGGACAACCGCGTCTCGCTGGGCCTGATCATCGGCCTCAACTACAAAAACCCCTTCCTGAACCCTTTTCAGGAATTGCAGCGCTGGAAGACACACCCCATGATCCGCCAGATGCTCCAGGGCGGCAAGCGCATCGCCTATGGAGCCCGGGCCGTCAACAAGGGCGGTCTGCCGGCCCTGCCCAAGCTCAGCTTTCCAGGGGGGGTGCTGGTGGGCTGCGAGGCAGGATTTCTCAATCCCGCCAAGATCAAGGGCAACCACACCGCCATGAAAACCGGCATGCTGGCAGCCGAGACCATCTTTGCCGCCCTGGGCCAAGGCGAGCGACACAGCGAACTCATGGCCTACGGCGAGGCAGTCAGGAACTCCTGGGTACACGAAGAACTCTACCGGGCGCGCAACTTCACCGGCTTGCTGCATCACCTGGGCCTATTGCCCGGCAGTGCCGCCATTTTCATCGATCAGAACCTCTTTGGCGGCACACTGCCCTGGACCATCCGTGACAGCAGCGCGGACTACGCCTCGCTGCTGCCGGCTGCCGATGCCAGCCCCATCTCTTACCCCAAACCGGACGGCACCCTCACCTTCGATCTGCTCTCCTCGGTCTATTTGACCGGCACCAACCACGAGGAAGACCAGCCCTGCCATCTGCAGCTCAAGGATCCAACCATTCCCATCGCCAAGAATCTGCCCCACTACGACGAACCGGCACAGCGTTACTGCCCTGCTGGTGTCTACGAGGTGGTGCAAGAGCAAGGCCAGCCTGTCTTCCACATCAACGCGCAGAACTGCATCCACTGCAAGACCTGCGACATCAAGGACCCTGCCCAGAACATCAATTGGGTCACCCCCGAGGGCGGCGGCGGGCCCAACTACAGCATGATGTGAACCCATGAGCGCCGCCCAGCGGCCCGCCGTGCTGTTGCTGGGCCTGGTGAGTCGGCATGCGGGCCGCAATGGCGGTGGTCTGGCAACCACCTTGGTGCTGCTGGCCAACTGGCTTGGCCGGCTTGGCCATCATGTGGCCCTGGCCAGCCCGGGCAAGCCCCTGGGTCTGGATGAGGGCATCGCCTGGCTGCCCCTGGCAGGTCAGCATCGCATGGGCCAAGCGGCCCATCTGGCTTGGTACCTGCGCCGTCACCGGCCCATGGCCCTGTTGAGTTTCGAGATGCGGGCCGCCCGCATGGCGCTCGATGCGCTGCTGCTGAGCCGCTATGGGGGGCTTTACGGCGCAGGTTTTCACAACGCCTTGCTGGCTCCCATGGCGGGCTGGTCACAGGCTCGTACCGGGCGGCGCACGGCCTTGCTGCAGCGTATCGCCAGTCGGGCTGCCGTGCTGATCACACCGTCGGCCGGCCTGGCCGGTGAGCTTGCCGGGTTACTGGGTAGCGCTGCCGCACCTGCTGTGCTGCCCATCTTCAATCCCATTGACAGCGCAAACCTGCGACACATGGCCGACAACGGGCCCTTGCCTCGGGGAATCAGCGCTGCGGGGGAGCTGGTGGTCTCCTCGGGGCGGCTGGTAGCCCAGAAGGACTTTATCACCCTGCTGCAGGCCTGTGCCGTGGTGGCCCGCAGCCGGCCGATACGCCTGGCCATCCTTGGCGATGGGCCGCTGCGCGCGGCCCTGGAAAGGGTCAGCGACACGCTGGGGCTGGCGGACAAGGTGGTCTGGTGTGGCCACCTTGACAATCCTTGTGCCGTGATGGCCCGGGCCAAGGCTTTTGCCTTTGCCTCTCACTATGAAGGCTTCGGCAACGCGCTGGCCGAGGCCGTGGCACTGGGCATTCCCAGTTGCGCCACCGACTGCCCCCATGGCCCCCGGGAGATCCTGGAGCAGGGCCGCCTGGGCAGGCTGACCCCCGTAGGCCAGCCCGAGGCCCTGGCCGAGGCCATCTTCCATACCTTGGATCATCCCACACCAGCCGAGGTGCTGCGCGCCTCGGCGCAGCGCTTCGAGCCAAGGCAACAGGCGCAGCGTTATGCCGCTGCCCTGGGATTGCCATCGCCTTGACCATCACCCAGAAAGACAACCTGCTGGCAGGGCACCGACATCTGGATCACCTGGGCCGGTATTGCGCCATCCTGGGGCTTCATCTGTTGGCCTTTGGGGCGCTGTTCAAGGTATCCTGGGGCAACGCCGCCCTGGGTTTCCTGCTGCTGGCCGGCCTGTTGGGACTTGCCACCCAGCCCAGGGCCTGGCACCGCCAGACCTTGCTGATCCTGCTCCTGACCTACTGGATTGTGCTTTTGGCAAGCAGCCTGAGGGCCCGCCATCTCTATCCAGAGGAGGCCGGTTCGATCACCAAGGCTGCCTGGGCAGCAAGTTACCGGGGGCCGCTCAGCATCGTGCTGGTGGCCTGGGCCACGCACATCGCCAAGCCCAGGATCGATGTGCTGCTGGCGCTGCTGGCAAGCGGCTTTGCGCTGCGCATCGCCAGCAAGCTGGATGCCGCCACCTGGCAGGGCCTGCTTTCCGGGCACGCCCGGGCCACCTTCGGCAACGCTGCCACGTTGTTCGGGCTGTGGTGCGCTGGCTGCCTGGTGGGACTGGCCGCCTATGCGCCCTGCTTCTTGCATGGCCAGAAGATGCGCCTCGCGCGCCTGGGGGTGTGGCTGGGTGGACTGGGTTTCTTTGCTATAGGGCTTGTGGCTTCGGGCGCGCGGCTGGCCTGGCTTGCCACCGCGCTGGTACTGCTGGCCATGTGGTGGCTGTCGTGGTCCCGGCGTGCTGCAGCCCCCAGGGCTGGCGCAATGGCATCCGACCGGGCCGGCCGCCTGGGCATCCTGGCCACGGTGCTGGTCCTGGGTGTGGTGGCCCTGAGCCAGCATGCCGGTATCATGGCACGCCTTGGGGAAAGCACGCAGGTGATACGCCAGGTGCTCACCACAGGCCAGGTTCCCGCACAAGGACACAGCTCGCTCCAGGTGCGCCTGCACCTCAGCGGCTGGGCGCTGCGCCATATCGCCGCGCATCCCCTACTGGGCCATGGCCCCGGCGCCATCGCCCCGCTGCTGGCGCAGGATGGCTTCATGAACGAGGCAGGCAAGCCCTACCGCCACGTGCATGACAGCTATCTGCAGCTTACCCTGGAGCTGGGCGTGGTGGGGTTGGGCCTCCATGTCCTGATGGCCATCATGATCCTCAAGGCACTGCGTCTGGCATGCATTGCCCCAGCGCAGCACCTCACGCTTGCCGCGGGGCTTGCCCTGTATGCCATGTGCTCTCTGGGCGACGAGGTGCTGGGCAGTTATCATGGTGGCTTCGTGCTCGCCCTGCTGGCCGGCCTGCCCTGTGGTGTAGCCTGGGAGCGGCTCTCTTTGCGGATGGGAACAAGACATGCTTGAACAGATGCAACACGGCGGCATCGTGGTGGTGGACTTTGGCTCCCAGTACACGCAGCTGGTGGTGCGCCGGCTACGGGAGCTGGACATCGCTGCCTCCCTGTGTGATCCACAGGATTGCGCCGCGGCTCTTACTACCCTGCAGCCCCGGGGTATCGTCCTTTCGGGTGGGCCCGAGTCGGTCACCGACCCTGGCGCGCCCACCATTCCAGCATGCGTCTGGCACAGTGGCCTGCCGGTTTTGGCCATCTGCTACGGCATGCAGGCCATGGCACAGCATTTCGGTGGCGTGGTGGTGCGCGCCCGAGAACGGGAATTCGGCGGCGCCGAGCTTGTGGTGCACAGCCGCTGCACCCTGCTGGACGGCATCGAGGATCGCCTCGATGAGGCGGGCCGTCCGGTCCTGGACATCTGGATGAGCCACAGCGACCATGTGCTCAGCGCGCCCCAGGGCTTCGTGGCCGTAGCCAGCACCGCCACCTGCTCCGTGGCGGTCTTCGCCCAGGAGGAAAAACGCTATTATGGCATCCAGTTTCACCCCGAGGTGAGCCACACGCCCTGCGGCCTGCGCATTTTGGAGCGCTTTGCCCGGGTCATCTGCGCTTGCAAGCCTACCTGGACCACGCAGCGCATCGCGGAGCAATTGATCGTCCAGATCCAGGAGCAGGCCGGGCATGGCCGGGTACTGCTGGCGCTTTCTGGCGGCGTGGATTCATCGGTGGCGGCTGCCTTGATACATCGCGCCATCGGCGAACGGCTGGTGTGCCTGTTCGTGGACACCGGCCTGTTGCGCTGCGGTGATGTGACCTTCGTGGAGCAGACCCTGGCCCGGCACCTGGGCATGCCAGTGCGTACCGTGCATGCCGCTGAGGCTTTCTTTGGCGCCCTTGCTGGCCTGAGCGACCCCGAGACCAAGCGCAAGGCGCTGGGGGCTTGCTTCATCGCGGTGTTCGAGGCGCATGCCCGGGAGCTCGAACCCATCGACTTCCTCGCCCAGGGCACCATCTACCCCGATGTGATCGAATCGGCCCGGGCCAAGGGCAAGGCCCATGTGATCAAGTCCCACCACAACGTGGGCGGCCTGCCGGAGGTGATGGCGCTGCCCCTGCTGGAGCCGCTGCGCGAGCTGTTCAAGGACGAGGTGCGCGCCATCGGCCTCGAACTGGGACTGCCGCGGGACCTCATCATGCGCCACCCCTTCCCCGGGCCGGGACTAGCCGTGCGCGTACTGGGCGAGGTGCAGCCCCATGCGGTCGCCACATTGCGAGAGGCTGATGCCATTTTTCTGGAAGAGCTCACCATGGCGGGCTTCATGGAAAAGACCAGCCAAGCGTTCGCGGTCTACCTGCCGGTCAACTCGGTGGCGGTGATGGGCGATGCGCGCCACTATGGCCCGGTGATTGCCTTGCGCGCCGTGGTCACCAACGACTTCATGACCGCCACCAGCGCCGCCTTGCCCCATGAATTCCTGGAGCGTTGTGCCCGGCGCATCGTGAACGAGGTCAAAGACATCTCCCGGGTGGTCTACGACATCACCAGCAAGCCCCCAGCCACCATCGAGTGGGAATAGCCGGTATACTCTGCCGGGCAATGGCTGGTACTGGTCAGCATCGCAGACCGAGTTCTTCAAGATCCCAAGCCAAGCGATAAACTGTGTAAAAAACACACGCGGATCATGCCCCACACGGCGGCGGCCAGGGCCGCCCGGCAGTGTGGGAAAACGGCTGCCGCTGACCCCGAACGGCAATTCCGAGACCAGATCACGACGCCGCACAAGGATGGCGCCAGCCCCATGATGTTACTCCGGGCATCCTGCACACCGCCCTTCGGGCCAGCCCCCGGCTGTTCAAAATCGCTCCCGGCGATTTTTTGTCGAGCCACTCGACCTCATAGCCCATCGCGCCGCCCTGGTGCCCAAACCGTGTGAACCTGACACGCTGTCATGGTGTGTGTGCCTCCAACAGTCCGCACCACGCCCTGGTTACCCCGACGAAGCGGGACAAGAGGAACAAGGCCAAGGTCGCCGATGGATCGCCGCGCGATGCAGGCCGGTTTAGAGGCGGTGAGCAAGCTGTCCGGGCAACGGGCCGCCTGGTGACGGGAAAATCATAAGTAGACGGGCGGGAAATAAGGTTTTATTCTTCTCCTATGCTTTTTTCAGGAGTGGCAATGGCCATGGGATGCATCCCAAATGCGGCGCCGTGCGGTAAAAAGCCTTGCAGCACTTTCTGGGTAAGCGGGCGTCTCGCCCTGCTTTGGCCACTGGCTCTATTCCCAGTAGCCCTGCTTGCTGCCTGCCGACGGCTCGACGCCGGCTTGCGCCAAGCGCTCGCTGTAACGGATCGAGACAGACTGCGCCCCTCGATCACCAGGGTGAATCAAGCGGCTGTCCCGCTCTGGTCGGCGCGGGTAGAGCGCCTGTTCCAGTGCTTCGGCCTGCTTGAAGATGTTGAGCAGTGCGATGTTGCACTTTGACCCAATCGCCATAATAATCGCCATAATAATTGATCCATAAAATGATCCTTAGTGAATAACAGCTCGGAGGTGGCAAATGGCGGGTTACTTGAAAATTGTTGGGGTTAGTTTGGCCTCAGGTCTGGTCAATGTTGTGGGACTGATTTCTGGTGCCGCTACGGTCATCATCGCATTGGTATTTGTATAGGGGATGCTTGATGCCCACGTGCATATCAATTGGGAGCTCCCGGCCTGGATGCTGATTCCGCTGGCAATCTTTATGCTGTGTTCCCGCTTTCTGACTCGATTGCAGGCGCGCTGCCAGGCGCTGGTCGCCAAGATCAATGCCCAGGAGGGGCTGTCATTCGATGCTGGGCACATCCTGGGCAAACCCCCGGCCTTCATGGTGTTCGATCGGCAGCACCGCAAGCTCGCGTTCTGCTCGGTCGTGGGTGATACCTGGCGCATCCATGACTTTTCCTGGGTACACAGCTGGCAGATGACCTGGCGCGAAAGGGAAAGCTAGAGATGCACGGCCACAGTGGCCATGTCAACGTACAGCGCATGAATTTCGCCATCGAGCTGCAAACAGCCGACCCACAGCATCCATTGCTCAGGTTTTCCATGATGAACCGCGGCGCTGCGGAGACTTGGGATGCCCGGCTCGATGCCATCTTCAACGGATAAGCCATGCGAGGAACTGCCACGAAACAATGCCGGAGCCTGTTGCTTTTGCCTCTTCTGCTGACCGGCTGTGCCACGACAGCGGCCCGGCTGCCATCTATCCCAGCGAGGCGGCAGCCTGGCCGCAGGCGCGGCCAGGCTGACAAAACTGCGCTGACCACGTTCAGTGCCACCCTTCGCTGACAAACCCCAAGCATCGGCGGCTGACCTCGACCGGCGGCGTGATGTCCGCCACCCGGACAACGCCCCGGCCATCCCGTGCCGCCGCTCCCAAGGCCCGCTGCAACACAAGGCGCATGCTGCGCGGCGGCAAGGTTTGCAAGCGGGCCAGCACATCCGCATCCAATCGTTCGACGAAAGCATTGCCCCAGCTCGACTCGTCGCGCAGACGGTTGTAGATCGCTTGCGCGATGCTCCTGGCCTGTTCCGGCTTGGGTGGCTGGATATGTAATACCGTCAAACGCGAGCAAAGCGGCCCCGGAATGGCTTCCATGTCGTTGGCGGTCGCGATCCAGTTGACGTGACTGGCGTCGATGGAAAAATCGCGGATCGACAGGTCGATGAAATTGCGGGCACTGCGTGGCTCCAGCAGCGTATAGAGTGCGGCCAGCGGGTCGTATAACGGTCTACCGTTACCTACCTTGTCGAGTTCATCGAGCACCGCCACCGGATTGGCCAATGGCTGGTAGGCCAGCAGTTCAAACAAATGCCCAGGTTCAGAGTTGCTCCAAAACGCTTCTGAGCCAGCGAGCGGCGAACTCGATTGCGCGCTGGCCATGTCGAACATCCGGAAAGGCAACGAGAGCTGATTCGCCAACCAACGGGCCGCCTCGGTCTTGCCGATGCCGGCTGGGCCGACCAACAGCACGGCGGGCCAGGACACGCGACCGTCTCCAAGACGGGACAGGGCGAAGTGATCGCGCAGCAACTCGGCCAGTTCATTGCAATTCGGAAACACCAGAGCAAACTCGTCCAGCATGGCTTTCCAGTCCGAGGGCAGCACGCCCAGTTGGCGACTGCCGAGCCCGGCACTCCGGATTCGCTCGGCAATGCCCTGCACGCGTTTGAATTTGTCGCCACCCTTTGGGCGATGGCGATCAACGAACGCCTCCAGCCTCGCTTCGTCCAGAAAAACGATGGTCGGCAGCTGCGCTGCCCGAGGTTCGTCGGATGGCGGTGCAGGCTCCGGCGCAGCTTCGCTCTGCGCGCCTTCTTCCTTCTTTGCATGGGTACGCACGTCTTTTTTCGTGACATTGCCGGGTTCGCGTGCCACCTGCTCTACACCTTGATCGATGAGGCGCTGCCGACTTCCACGAAGTTCTTCGGCAAACAGGCCAAGGGCGTTGTCATGCTGCGAACAGCGCTGTGGCCGGATAGCATCACCGGTGACCGGCGCAGCGCAGGCCGGACAACACTGCAACGACAAGTACTTGGTCTGTGCAATCAGATCAAGAACCGCCGCTGCACGCTCGCCATGGCGACGCGATGCTTGGAAATGGATGGCCAACCGATCACGGTTGCAACTCACGGAGAGCGCACCCTTTCGTGCAAGCACTGAAGGCGGCAAGAGGCATTCCACTTGGGCAAACAGGTGCGCCACCAGGGCCAAGTGCCCCGGCGCTGGTTCGACGATCTGCCTGGCAAGCCAGGGGTGCCGCTCCTTGAGCGCGGCGATGCCGGCTTCGTATTCCCGCTGACGCAACGGACGAGGGTGCTGTGGCTTGTGCATCATGACCTCCCAAACAACCTAACTATAAATTACTATAACACACATTTGGGCGTTTGACCAGCTAGGCGTGCTCGTCTTGGCAACCAAAAAACCTTATAGTGATTTACAGTGAATCCAGAGGATCGTTGATGCCAAGCGTTGCTCCCGAACAATTACCGGCTCTTGCCGCCGCCTTGGTCCGGCTGCGAGGAGAAACACTGGGGCGGATTGCCGTAGCCACCGGCATCCGCACGGCCAATCTTTCCGTCTGGTTGCGCGGCAGGGAGCAGGTGATATCCGCCAAACGAGTGGTTGGCCTGCTGCACCACCTCGGCGTCGAAGGCGGGCGTCTGCGCACGGATGTACTGCACCAATGGCAGGATCGTGGCGCACTCGATGACAGCAAACTCGTGCTGGCCGTGTTGTTGGCCAACACGCAGCCGGTGTGGCTGTTTTGTGATGATCAACCAGGTCTCATCAAGACGCGCTTTCTTCTGGCGGGCGATGCGCTGATCCGCCTGGAGATCGAGCCTGGCATCGATCAGGCTGCCGAGTTGGCATCAGTGGTCAGGGCGGATCGCGTCATTACCATGCCCACGGCGCTGGCAAGGGTTCCCACCACATCGCTGGAGTCAGCGCGCGGTGCCCTGCTGGGGCTGGCTGTTCTCGCAGCCGCCGAAGTGGATGATGAGGAACTGCTTGAAGGGCTGATGTTCCGCTTGAACGAGACGGTCTCGAGCAATATCGCGCCACCGCAGGGCTGGCAGCGGCTAGGGGCGGTTTTGAGCAGAGCCTTGGAGGCCGGGTTGCCCCCAGACGAAATTGCGACCTTGCTTGATCAACATCTACGGATCAGGTAGCCAGACCGTTTCCTGTTCAAGCGCAAGACCTGATTGGCGCATTTGATTCGTTCAAGGGCCCAGGAAGTCGGGCGGTTGCGAGACTGCGCTGGTGAGTTCACGAAACGTATCCCGCCATAGCCGACGGCTGCCGTAGCGTGCCAGTTTGCTGCTCCAAGCATCACAAGCGTTGCCAAGCAGCGCATAGAGCCGAGTGAAGTGAGCCAAACCCACACACACCATCATAGCCCGGGAAAAGCATGACACGGCAGGCATGCGGGCGTCGGGCCAGGCAGGCGAGGAATCGGCCGTCGAGCTGTCCACCACTGCAGCGGCTGATCTGGTTGCCACCCTGGCGGTGATGAATCGGGACGCACTATCGCACAGTGGTCAGCGGCGCGGGGGAAGCAAAAATCAGCGAAAAGCCGAACTCCGCTGCCG
>WOZS01000073.1:36811-40090 GCA_011620135.1 Gammaproteobacteria bacterium | reverse complement strand
AGGGGAACCCTATTTCAGATCATAAGCAAATACCATATGATGCTTCTTTGCATAATATATATTAAATATATTTTTTGACATAATGAAACCTAATGGTAAGGGCATGAGCAAACCATGAGCACACAGAGTGCGTTGTGTGAGCATCGCTGCGCAGGTGTTCTGCTGCATATCTCCTCTCTTCCCGGCCCCATGAGCAGTGGAAGGCTTGGCGCCGATGCAGCGCATTTCATGCGCTGGCTTGAGCAGAGCGGTGTTTCTGTTTGGCAGATTCTGCCTATTGGACCTACGGATGCTCTTGGTTCCCCTTATGGCCTGCTTTCCGCCTTTGCTGGCAACCCTCTGTTTCTCAACCATGAGGGTCCATGGCATCCACATGATGAGATTGGATTGCTAAGCCAAGCTTGCCCATCTGTCGAGGCGTTGGTTGCAGGTTTGCTGTGCCAACTGGAAACGGGTGAGCAACCGGAATGGCGCAAATCGTATATCGACTTTGCGGCTAACAATGCATACTGGCTGGATGATTATATCCTTTACGACGTCATAAGAAGAGAAACAGGGCAACCATGGTATGAGTGGCCTGACAACCTCAAGCACAGGGATGCCCTGTCCCTGAAAACTTACGCTCGCCTCAAAAGAAAAGAGATTGAGGAATCAAAGTTACTGCAATTTCTCTTTCATATTCAATGGGGCTGCCTGAGATCATATGCCTCCAGACTCAATCTGCGGATATATGGCGACATTCCCATCTTTTGCGCTTACGATAGTGCGGATGTCTGGAGTCATCCCGAATATTTCGTGCTGGACTCACATGGCCAGATACTCGAGTTGAGCGGTGTGCCCCCCGATCTGTTTTCAGATACAGGGCAATTATGGGGTAGTCCGCAGTACAATTGGGAGCGGCTGGAGAGGGACAATTTCGCTTGGTGGGTGAAACGCATCGAAGCCGCCTTTGGTTATTACGATCTGTTGCGCATTGATCATTTCAGGGGTCTTGAGTCGTCTTGGGTTGTGCCTGCAGGCTCCAGGAATGCGGTCAATGGCTATTGGAAAAAGGGGCCTGGCACCAAGCTGTTCAAGGCTATTGAGCGTGAGCTCGGCCCTGTTCCCTTTGTCGCGGAAGATTTGGGGTATATTACCCCAGAGGTCGACCGATTGCGTAAGCAGTTGGACATGCCCGGCATGCGCGTCTTGCAGTTTGATTTTGATGGCGATCCGGACAACCCCCATGCACCACATAATCATACTCGTGATTCTGTGGTTTATACCGGAACTCATGATAATGACACATTGATCGGATGGTGGTCCGGGCTTTCAGAAACCCAGAAGGCTAAGGTATTGCAGGATGTGCCTCGCCCTGAATTGGGCATGCCTTGGTCTGTCATTGATTGCGCTTTGCTGTCCAAAGGTTTTCTTGCTATTGTGCCAATGCAGGATTTGCTTGGTCTGGGTTCTGAGTCAAGGATGAATACCCCAGGCCAGGCCTATGGAAATTGGCACTGGCGTTTTCAATGGTCAGATGTTCCGGATGATCTTTCTGAAAAGATGAAAAACTATATTCAGCATGCCCAGCGCTGATCGGTGCGTGGCTTGCCTTCTACCCGCCGCGTCTCGTGAGTCCACTGATGAGGTGCGAGCACGTTTTGTGCTTTTTGCATGATAGTTCTGATCAACAATTCTCCCTAGTTCGGATGCCTAGACCGTGCAGGGCCCGAAGGCTCAGCACATGGCTTCCTGTTCCGTCCGCGCTGGTTTTGGTTGACCAATAAAAACATTGGGCGGCAAGCACTTCGGGCACGCCGTATTGCTGAGAGCAACCACAGCCAAGCCAGGACTGGCAGCATGGTCTGCATTTCCCAGATAGCACCTCGATGTCAGATTCTGGTAGGATGGAGGCCCATGACTGGCGGAATATCTTGCCGAACCAGCCTGGAGAAAAAGAACAGATGGCAGCAGGAGCATAAGGAAATCGACCAATATTGGCGAGAGGTGTTCGATACTTGCACCGAAGGGATCTGCATCTTCGATCTTGATGGCAGGCTGTACGACATGAATGAGGCTTATTGCCAAATAGTGGGCCGCAGCTATGATGAGCTATTGGCCATGGGTTGGCTGGAACTCACTGTGCCCGAATATCGCAACGAGGACAACAAGCGCCTGCCGGAGATCATGGCAGGCAAACTGGTTCGTTTCGAGAAGGCCTACCAGCACAAGGATGGCCACCCCGTGCCCATCCTGATTTCCTACAAGTTACTCAAGCGCCGCCCAGATTGGGACAATGACCGGCTGGTCGCCACCTGTGTCAACCTGACCAATCTTGCTGTCCTCAAACAAAAAGAACAGGAACTCCAGGACATCTTGCAATCCCAGGAGGTGGCCATCGCCGCCATCGGGGCGCGCCTGTCCGATCTGGCTCATGGTGACCTGCTTGCCGGTGCGCCAACTGCTTTGAGCGGCAAATTACAGGTTCTGGGCAATGATTTGGAATTGCTGATTGTCATGCTGCGCGATGTGGTCACCAGGATCCAGAGCGCAGCATACCACATGCACGGTGGCCTAAGAGACCTGGAAGCAGGAAACCAAGGGCTTGATGAGCGCACCCAGCGCCAGGCGGCGAATATGGAACAACTCAGTGCTGCCATCGAAGAGCTGAGCCACTCTGTGCAGGAAAGCGCCGGTCATGCCTCGGGCAGCGCCGCAAAATCCCTGATGGTGCGACTCCATGCCCAACAGGGCGCATCGCTGATCTACTCGGCTGAGGAAAAGATGCGCGCCATTGCCACCATGAGCCATACCATGGCCGAGGCCATCTCGATGGTCGATGAGATCGCTTTCACTACCAATCTCCTGGCATTGAATGCCGCCGTGGAGGCTGCCCGGGCTGGGGAGCATGGCCGCAGCTTCGCCATTGTGGCCCAGGAAGTGCGACGCCTGGCCCTTTCTGCTGCGCGCAACGCCAAGAACATCAAGGATTTGGTCAAGAAAAGTGCCCAGATCGTGGACGAGGGCAGTGCGCTGTCCTCCCAGGGCGCAGAGGCCTTTGGCGAGATACAGCGCGGTATCGAGGAGGTCAGTAACCGCACCGACGACATGGCCCATGCAGTGGAAAAGCAGCAGCGTGCCACCAGCCAACTGGCTGATATCATCAGGATGATTCACGCCATGACCCAGGAAAACAGGATACTTGTGGCTCAAACCAGCGACACTCGCGTTTCCCTGACCACGCAAGCCGAACAATTGGCGACGCTGGCTCAGTATTTCAGGACGGCATGAACGTAAATA
>WOZS01000073.1:0-36711 GCA_011620135.1 Gammaproteobacteria bacterium | reverse complement strand
CAGGAGGGGATGGCCATGACCAAGGTGATACTGTTGCATCTACCGCCAGCGGATCACCCAGGAGGGGATGTGTCCATCAATACGGATGCCGCCATGGCTACAGCCCATCTGATCGCCCTGGAAGAACATCTGGCGGCATCGGTGGCTGTGCTGGATGATGAAAACCTCATATCCGAGATCTGCAAGATCAGATGTCAGCGCAAGACGATGCTCGAGGCCATCGTTGGCAGCCATCCACCTGGCGAGCTATGGTGCGCCAGCAAGCATGTGCTTGGGGCTTGGATGCGCATGAAGGAGGTGGGGGACAAGCTGGTTTCGATGGAGGATGCCCAGTCCCAGGAGGCAGCGGCAGCCATGTACCGCATGGCGGCGTCCATGGAAGGAGTGCTGCGGACCATTGTTTCCAGCGCGGTGCGGCATGGTCAGCACGAGCATAGGCAATGCCAGGTTTGTATCGAATAAACTGCATGGGTCCGAGCTGAAAACACAGCCTTTGTGCAGACGGTCAGCCGTTCCAAAGGGCAGCAGCGCCGCGCACACCACTGGCATCGCCATGAACCGGCGGTACAAGGCGTGTGGCTACGGCATCGGAAAACACATAGCGCCCCCAGCGCCGTGGCACTTCCTGGTAGAGCATGGTGATGTTGGAAAGCCCCCCACCGAGGACGATCACGTCTGGGTCCAGGATGTTGATCACCGAGGCCAGAGCTTTGGCGAGCCGCTCACAATAGCGAGCCATGGTGGCGAGGCAGCTGGCGTCAGCCTCGTGTGCCCTGAGCGCGATCTGCTGGGCATCGAATGCCTGGCCATGGCCCTGTGCATGGTGGGTGGCCAGGGCTGGGCCGCTTAGGAAGGTCTCGATGCAGCCCAGGTGCCCGCAATAGCAGGGTGGACCTGGATATTCGTCGGCATCGGGCCAGGGGAGGGGGTTGTGCCCCCATTCACCGGCAATGGCGTTGCAGCCTTGCAGCAGTTGGCCGCCAACCACGATGCCACCGCCTGTGCCGGTACCCAGGATGACGCCGAAGACAGTGCCGGCGCTCTGGGCAGCGCCGTCTGTAGCCTCGGAAAGGGCGAAGCAGTTGGCGTCGTTGGCCATACGGATGGGGCAGTCCATGGCCTGCTGCAGGTCAGCAAGCAGCGGCCTGCCGTTGAGCATCACGCTGTTGGCGTTCTTGATGCGACCTGTGGCAGACGAGATGGCGCCGGGGGTACAGATGCCTACCGTGTTTTCCATGGCTGGAAATGCCCGACGCGCGGCATCGCGCAGCGCCAGCAGGGTGGCGATGGTGCCCTGGTAGTCCCCCTGGGGGGTAGGCACCCGCTGCTCCCACAGCAGCATGCCTGCGGCGTCCAGCAGGGCAGCGGCAATCTTGGTGCCTCCCAGGTCAAGGCCGAGGCGCAGCGGGGGTTGGGGTTGGCTCATGGGGCTCCTGGGTTTGACCGCCACCGCAGGCGATGGGATCATGCTTGCTGTGACTAGCCTGAGACGATACCAGAGTAAGCCAGCTGTGTCACGGCATTGCAGAAAAAGCCGGGGCACGCAGGAAAGGACGTGATTCTGCCGGCGTTGCTGTCCGTCTGGCGTGCCATGGTGCCTCGGCCCATGACTCTCGGCCAGCGTCTCGAGATGTTTCCCACGGCCAACCTCGGGCTCAGCAAACCATTGACCATCTTCTGGAATGCCCATCAGGTGCCATGGATCGATGCAGCGGATGACGGCGATGCCGCCCTGGCCATTGGCCTGGTGCAGGCCCATCTGCGCCTCACGCAGCTCATGCTGCTCAAACATGCTGCCTATGGGCGCCTCGCCGAACTGGCAGGTCCTGTGGCCACCGGGGTGGACCACGCCCTGCGCATCCTGGACCTGCCCCGGGCAGCTCCGCAGATCGAGGCTGGTTTGCCGGAAAGCACCAGGTGCTGGCTCTCGGCGTTTGTGGCCGGTCTCAACGCCTATCAGGAAAAATCCAGCCTCCGGCCGCCGGAGTTCGCCATGCTGGGGCTGCGTGTCGAACGCTGGACGCTGCGCGATGTGATTGTCATGGGCAGGCTGGTTGGTGCCGATGTGAACTGGCTGGTATGGGGCGGGCTGCTGCGCCACCTGGAAGACCCTTCCTTTGCGGCACTGTGGCACAGGCTGTGGCAGTCTGGGCTTGGCTCGGGAACCTCGCTTGGATCCCTGGTGAACAATCTGCCCATGCAGGGCAGCAACGCCATGGCTGTGGCTGCCTATCGCAGCCGTTCCGGCGGAGCCCTGTTGGCGAGCGACCCCCATCTGGGGATGGCGTTGCCCAATGCCTGGATGCTCATGGGGCTGCGCGCTCCCAGCTATCACGGGGTGGGCTTGATGCCCGTGGGCCTGCCGTTTTTCGCCATCGGACGCAATCCCTTTCTTGCGTGGGGAGGCACCAATCTGCGCGCCCTGGCCACGGAACTCTATGCCCTTTCTCCCCAGCAGGCCAGCGCGGCCACTACAGAGGAGTTGGTGATCAAGCGCCGCCTGTGGCACCCGGCCAGGAGAGTACGGCGCAACACGTTCCTTGGTCCCATCATGAGCGATGCCAGGGTGCTGGGCATCCCCCCGGGGCATACGCTGGCGTTGCGTTGGGCTGGGCATGAGCCAAGTGACGAGTTCAGTGCCATGCTGGGCGTCCTGCAGGCAGGCGACGTGCGGGCCTTTCGCCAGGCGCTTGCAGGTTTTGCAGTGCCCGGGCAGAACATGATCGCTGCAGACAGCGCAGGACGGATCAGCCATGTGCTGGCTGCCACAGCCTCGTCATCCGTCGCTGCCATGCAGTATAGCCCTGTGCTGCAGGCATCCCAGGATGCGCTGCATCCGTTTCTCCGGGGTGCTGCGCTGCCATTCGTCCAGGACCCGTCCCGGGGATTCGTGGCCTCAGCCAACAACCGCCCCAGCATAGGTGGTCCGCTCTTGGGGTTGTGGTTCAGCGCGCCGGATCGCATCATGCGCCTGGAAGAGGCATTGGGAGGCCCGGGAAAACTTGCCATTGGGGATCTGGAGGCGCTGCAGGCAGATACCCGTTCCATCCAGGCGCACACCCTGGCACAAATCCTGGCGAGCCATGCCATGGCGGCAGGTCTTGGCGGCCAGGATGCATTGGCCATCCTGGCGGGTTGGGATGGCGACTATCGGGCAGAGGCCCCAGGTCCTGTGGTGTTCGAGGCTGTTCTGTATGAGGTGGCCGGGTTCCTCTATGGTCAACAAGGTTCCATGGCCGACCCACGGATGAACTGGGGTTTCCTGACGCGCTTTGTCCCCGTTGATCTGCAGGCCCTGGACGAGACACAACGCCGGCAGGTTTTCGAGGCGGCCTTGGCCAGCGCCAGCCGCACCTTGCAACGCCATCCCAGCTGGGGCAGCATGCATCGGTTGCGCGTGGAGCACATGCTGGGGCGTTTGCCTGGGGTGGGCCGGGCTTTTCGGCTGGCCAACCTGCCGGTGGGTGGCTCCCGGGAGACCCTGATGAAAACCTCCCATCGCCTGGCGCGGGACGTGCATGACACCAGCTATGGCGCCCAGGCCCGCTTCACAGCCGACCTTGCCCATCTGGATGCTGCCTACGCCGTGTTGTTCGGGGGCCAGGATGGCTGGTGGGGCAGCACCACCTTTGCCGATCAGGTCCCCTTGTGGCGTGCCGGAAAAACCATCCAGCTGCCGCTCGATCTCGAGACGGTGCGCCAGGCGTTTCCCATGGTGATGCAGTTGGCGCCTTCCTGATGGATGCCACAGTCCTCCTGCGTCTCTATGCTGGCAGGCGCCTGAACCAGCTGCGCCATCTCGATGTCGTGGCAAGCCAGCGCCAACAGCTGTTGGCGCTGGTGCGTCAGGCGCGGCATACCAGTTTCGGACGCACCCATGATTTTGACGGGATTCATTCCGTGGCTGCCTTCCAGACCCAGGTTCCACTGCAGTGTCATGAGACGCTGTGGCGCGATTATTGGAGCAAGCCCTACCCTGTGCTGGATAACTGCACCTGGCCGGGCCGCATACCCTATTTCGCCTTCACATCTGGTACCACCAACGCCAGCAGCAAGGCCATCCCCGTGAGTCACCAGATGGTTCGCGCCAATCGCCGTGCCGCCCTTGATGTACTGTGCTGGCATCTGGCTTGCCATCCAGCCAGCCGCCCCCTGTGGGGCAGGACCATGATGCTGGGAGGGACCACCGCACTTACTGCGCTTGCCCCAGGCGTCTATTCTGGTGATCTCTCCGGGATTTCTGCTGTGACAGCCCCGCTGTGGTCCCGACATCATCTGCTGCCGCCGCGGCCCATCGCCCTGCTGGAAGACTGGGACGTGAAGCTGGACGCCCTGGCGCAACTCGCGCTGCGTCACAGGATCACCGTTTTATCCGGAACACCCAGCTGGATGCTGCCTTTGTTCGAGCGCATCCTTGCCCTGCGCGGCGGCAAGGGGCCGGCCCTGCCGGACCTGCAGGTGCTGGTCCATGGCGGGGTCTCGTTCGGGCTCTATAAGGAGCGCATACAGGGTTATCTGCGGGGTACCCAGGCGCAGACCCGTGAAGTCTATCCGGCCAGTGAGGGTTTCATCGCCATGGCTGATGATGGGGAAGAGGGTTTGCGTCTGCTGGTGGATAACGGACTTTTCTACGAGTTCGTGCCCGTGGCTGATCTGCAGGACGGCATGCCCACATCCCAAAGCAGACGCTATTGGTTGGCGGATGTGGTCTGCGGGGAGAACTATGCCATTGCCCTGTCCAGCAATGCCGGCGTCTGGTCCTGTCTGATCGGTGATACGGTGCGCTTTGTGAGCCAGGAGCCGCCGCGCCTGGTGATCATAGGCCGGGTGCAGGCCATGCTGTCGGTCTGTGGCGAGCATCTCACGGTTGCCGAGCTGGAGCAGGCCATGGCCCAGGCATGCCACGCCCTGGGCCTGTCGGTTGTGGATTTCACGGTGGGTACGTTGTTTCTGCCATCCGGCCGGGCGCGCCATGGCTATCTTGTGGCCACCGCATCCGGGACGAACCAGACGCCCTGCCTGCACGACCAGTTGGCGATGTACCTCGATACGCTCCTGCAGCAGGGCAACGACGATTATCGCAGCCATCGCCAGGGGAATGCCCAGCTGCTGGCCCCCCTTGCGGCGCTGGTATGCGAGGCTTCCCTGGAAAATTGGCTGCGTACCCAGGGCAGCCTTGGCGGACAGCACAAGCTGCCGCGGGTGCTGAACGATACCCAGCGCTTTGCCGGACTGGCCCGAGCCTTGGGGGCCTGGGATGTGTTGCAGGGTCGGCCAGAGACCATGTGAGGAAAAAAATGATATGGGGCGCTTTATCTTGTTTGAGCCACATGCCCCGGCACAGCATCATCCCAGGAAGGCTTGTCTTTTTGCCGTGCGTTGCACGGACAAGGGTTTGTGCAGTAACTGTCCCGGCTTCATGCCCGCACTGCCAATATCAGGCAGGATGCCTGCACAAACGCACGACCGACCTTACGCGATGGTTCCACCCCATCGCCATGGAGGCTTGAATATGTGCGGCGTATTGAAGAACCATCGTCTGACCTGATCCATCACCGACATGAGTTTTTTCCAGTTGCGTCGGCAACGCATGGGTTTTCCATGGACGCGATTCTTCTTTCAATTTTCTTTTCTGAAACAGAATATTTTGCTCCGCCACTTGTCTTCTGATATCATGTCGTTGTGGTTCGCAGTCTTTGTGTGAATCACAAACTATTGAATAAAATATGATGAGGTTGATATGGCAACGATCGCTGATTTTATGGCGCATTGGGATGATTTGGCGCAACGCAATCTTGTTGCGCGCAGTGTGGCGCAGGCCAACCGCAGCACCTGTTGGCGTGTGCTCAAAGCGCAAGACAACCATGAACAGCTGGACCCCATGACATTGGATATCGAAGAAGTATGGCACCGCTTCAGCGAGCATGCTGGAAGCCAGCTCTCTGAACAAACAAAAGAGGTGTATCATCGCCGTTTCCGGCAGGGCATCCAACAGTTTCGTGAATATATGGCCAATCCGGAAGGATGGCGTGCCAAGCGTGCCACGCGACGCGGCAGAAAATCCAGCACGCAATCCGCAGAATCACATCGCAGAAATCGTCAGGAAGGCGTATCCCTGCCGCCTGTGGCCCGCCCTGTGGCCCAACAGCAAACCTATGAGTTTCCCTTGCTTGTGGGGGACAGGACGGTCAAACTTGGTTTGCCCGCTGATCTCAAGATGAGCGAGGTGCGCCGAATCGTCATGATTCTCCAGGCCCTGGCCGTGGATTTCGAGGTCAAGGACAATCCGGAGGCCATGACACAGCGCAATGCTCCGCTCCATGAATAGCTCACCTGAACTCTGAACGAGGATTTGTCACGGTTGTGTCTTGAGCCAGGAAGACTATGATTACACAGTCTGGTAGTCAGTGACCCAGCAGTATGAGTGTCCTGTTCAGAAATATATGGACAGGTTCGCAATCGCTGCCTATTTGCTTTGGGCAGAACAATGTTTGATCGTGGGATTCTGCTTTTCCCAATGGGGGCGGCGGGATCTTTCCGAAAATGGAGAGGAAGGATCGGTCTTCTGTGGAGAAAATGATATGCATGCAGAGCAACAGGCTTCGTTGGATGCGGTTCTCGAAACCGTGCATGGTGTGATACGCCGTTTTGACCGTTCCTATCTCATCGGCTGCCAGAAGGAACAGCGGTTCCCTCAGGAACTGTGGGCGGCATTGGCCGATTCTGGATTGATGGGGCTTGGTGTCGATGAGGTCGATGGCGGCATGGGGGGTGGCCTGGGTGAGGCTGCAGCCATGGTGCAGGTATTGGCGCGCCATGGCCTGGGGTTGCTGCATCTGCCGCTGACGCTCTTCAGTCGCCATGTCCTGGTGCGTCATGGCTCGTCCGAGCAGCGCCGCCGTTATCTGACCCCGACAGTGACCGGAGACAAGAAATTCTGTCTGGGGGTCACGGAACCCAACGCCGGCACCAACACCTTCAAGATCCAGACCACAGCCAGAAAAGGAGAAGATGGCCAATATCGAGTCAATGGACAGAAGATTTTCATCTCCGGGGCTGATGAGGCCGATTACATGACATTGATCACCAAGACACCCGGGGCTCCGCATGCCGCTTTCGACCCCAAGGCCAGTCTTTCTGTACTGATCGTGGACATGAAGAGCAAGGGCATCAGCATGCAGCCACTGCAGATCCAGGTGACCGAACCCGAGCGCCAGTTCATCGTTTTCTTCGAGGATGTGGCGGTGAGCGCCGACTGTCTCATCGGCGAAGAGGGCATGGGCGCACGCTACATGTTCGACACGCTGAACCCCGAGCGGTTATTGCTGGGGGCCATGGCCATCGGCATCGGGCATTTCGTCCTGGCCAAGGCGATTGCCTATGCCAAGATTCGCGCCCCTTTCGATGAACCCATCGGCAGCTATCAGGCGGTGCAGCACCCCCTGGCCCGGGCCTGGGCGCATCTGGAGGCAGCCAACGCCATGCTGCTACAGGCCTGTCAACGTTATGATGCCGGTGAAGAGGCCGGGGCCCTGGCCAATACCACCAAGCTGCTGGCATCCGAGGCGGCCGTGGAAGCGGTGAACGCCGCGATCCAGTGCCACGGTGGCTACGGCTTCGACAGGGACTATGATGTGATTACCTTCTGGCCGCTGGCCAGGCTTTTGGAGGTGGCTCCGGTGAACAATCAGATGATTCTCAACTTTCTTTCCGAAAAGGTGCTGGGCCTGCCCCGTTCTTATGGTCGACGCACCAAGCCAGGGCAATGAATGGAAAGCGCTACCCCAGAGCCGCTGACTGCTGCTGATAGACAGCCGCCACGATGGGATTGGTGATCTGGCCATGGCGAATGTTGAGTCCCCGGGCCAAGGTTATGTCTTCCTGGATGGCGCCATCTACGCCCTTGTCTGCCAGGGCCTTGATGTAGGGAAAGGTGGCGTTGGTCAGGGCGAAGGTGGAGGTGTGCGGCACAGCGCCGGGCATATTGGTGACGCAGTAATGTACCACCTCATCCACCACATAGGTTGGGGCATCGTGGGATGTGGGTCGGCTGGTGGTGCTGCACCCTCCCTGGTCGATGGCGACGTCCACAAAGGCGGAACCGCGCTGCATGGTGGCCACCAGATCGCCATGCAGCAGCTTGGGGGCAGGTCCACCCGCCTGCAATACGGCGCCGATCACCAGATCCGCTGCGCGGACCATCTCTTCCACGGTCTCCTCGTTGGAATACATGGTCTGCAGGCGACCCTGAAAAAGGGTGTCCAGTTCGGCAAGGCGCTGTAGCGAACGCTCCAGGATGGTGACCTGTGCCTCCAGCCCCAGGGCCAGGCGCGCTGCGTTGTAGCCCACCACGCCGCCACCCAGCACCACCACCTTGGCTCTGGACACGCCCGGCGCTCCGCTCAAGAGCATGCCCCGGCCACCCTGGCCGCGCTCCAGGCAGCGCGCACCGGCATGGATGGCCATGCGTCCGGCGATGACACTCATGGGTGCCAGGAGCGGCAGGTGGCCGTCGTCGGTCATGACGGTCTCATAGGCCAGCGCGATACAGCCTGCATCCAGGAGCCCCCTGGTCAGGGCTGGCTCTGCGGCCAGATGAAGATAGAGAAAGAGAATCTGGCCGGCCTGGATCAATGGGATCTCGCTGGGTTGTGGTTCCTTGACCTTGACGATCAACTGTGCTTCCTTCCAGACCGTGGGGGCGTCCGGTGCAATGACGGCCCCCGCCGCCTGGTAATGGGCATCGTCGAAGCCTGCCTCGAAGCCTGCCTGATGCTGCACCAGCACCGTATGGCCGCTCTTGGTGAGTTCCCGGACCCCAGCTGGAGTCATGCCGACCCGATACTCGTGGATCTTGATTTCCTTGGGTACGCCGATTCTCATGATGGAGACGGGCCGGCCAGCAACTTCATAATGGACCTCATCGACTGATGGGGATGTTATAGCAAAAAGCATTCCAGGATCATAGCCGCCTTTCGGTCTAGTTGTCGAAAGACCCTGGTGCTCTACAATTCTGTAGATTGCGTCTGGGAGTTGTACAAGGGGGTGCATCTGATGGAGCAGGCATGGCGGCAGGTATCAGCCCATGGCAATCCCGCTTGGCCGCCCCAGTGGCGCTATGCGGTCTGGCAGCAGTCCGGATCGGCCATGGGCATGGTGCGTGGGCTGTGGGAGGAGCGTGCCGCGAGGGCCCCTGTCGTATTTTTGCTGCCGGGTACCTTTTCCAGCGCAGAACAGCTGCTCAATCCATTGCTTCCGTTCATGGTTGCCCAGGCACTGGACGAAACGCGCTGTCTCCCAGGTGAGCTTGCCTATCGTAGGGCGCTGGCGGCCGATCTGGCCAGCCTGCAGCAACGCTGCCTTGTCCCCGTGCTGGTGCAGCAGGGTTATCGGGTGTTCAGTGTGGACTATCGCACCCATGACATCACCTCGCGCTTTCAGAGCATCCAGCCTGACAGTCATTGGGGGGTTTTTGTGGGCGAGGGGCTTGGCGAGCAGGAGCAGGCCTGTCTTGCATCCATGAGGCATTGGGACTGGGATCTGTTCGTGCAGGATGTCCACCAGGCCATTGCCTTGGTGAAAACCGTAGCCGACGTGGAGCAGGTGATCCTGGGTGGACAGAGCTTCGGGGGCATGTTGGCCAGTCACTATGTCAGCCTGCACAGTGAGGATGTGTCCGGCATGGTCTTGCTGGATGGCGGCAATGGCGGGGAACCCAGGGCCATCACCCCACCTTTGGCCATGGAAGCAGCCGAGCGCGCCCTGCATCACATGGCGCCACAGCTGGTCGCGGCGGTGGGGGAGCGGGCCTTGCAGCTGCTCATGGCCGTTGCCATCCAGGAGCTGCTCTATCGGCAGGGCATGTATGCTTTTCCCCAGGTGGCCCAGGCTCCGGCCTTCCAGGAACTGGATCAGGCGTTGCAACTTCTTTTGTCGCATGTGGGCTTTCCCATGCCCAAACCTCTGGCCGTACCACACTATCCTGCTGTCATGCGGGCGCTGCGGGCCAATCCCCTGGCTCCAGCCATGGATCCTGTCAGCCAGGAACCCCTGTCGCCCATTGGTCACCATGGGGGGAATTATCTCGGGTGGCTGGCGCACCTGGCTGGCAGTGGCTATCGCAGCAGCAGCATGGCCCTGGGCGAGAACACCATCATGGGGTTGGCCATGATCTCGGGATCGGCTGATTGGTTCTGGCCCCTGGAGGTCTACCGGGACGCCATCGCCACCTATGGGGTGACCGTGCCCCCCTGGCCAGGCCGTGGCCGTCGTCTGGCCGCTGCCGTGGATGTGGTGGCCGGCCATCTGGCGCGCCAGGATTTCGATGCCAGAATGGTCTTCGAGGCTGTTTGGACCCGCCAGCAGCATGTGTCTGGGCTGGCCCAGGGTTATGGCGCCTGGGAAGGTCCCGGTTTGCTGTTCCTGAGTGGCTTTGGCCAGATGGCCTGGGGTGATGCCCGACCCAGGCCTGGGCTTTTGGAAGGCGGCATCTACCCGTTTCTGGGTCATCTTGATGTCTATACTGGCAGTCGGGCCTATGTGCTGGTCAACCAGCCCACGGTGAACTGGCTGCGCAACAGGAAGTAAGCCCGGCTTCCAGAAAACGATGCTGGGCCAGGGGCGACCATTGCCCATGGCCGGATGGGCTGTTGATGCGCAATCAGGTCATTGGGGCAGACCAAGGAAGGCAATGCCCCAACTGATGGTGGCCCGCAGCCATGGGGGTGGGGCATGGCATTTCTCGTCACGATTGGTCATGATGAAAAATGCAACAAACCTAAAGATTCAAAGAACTAAGGGAATAAGGATTGTCTTGCTGCACAACTGCTATCATAACCACTTCTATGGTCACCGCTTTTATAGCAGCATGGCATGGAGGATGAGACTTGCAGAGAAACAGGGTTAAAAAAGCGGTATTTCCCGTGGCAGGGTTGGGGACGCGGTTTTTGCCTGCCACCAAGGCAAGCCCCAAAGAGATGCTGCCGGTGGTGGACAAGCCTCTGATCCAGTATGCCGCCGAGGAGGTGGTGGGCGCTGGCGTGGATGTGCTGGTGTTCATCAATGGGCGCAACAAGGCCGCCATCCCCAACCACTTCGACAAGGCCTTCGAGCTCGAGGCCATCCTGGAGGCCAAGGGCAACAAGAAGCTGCTGCATCTGGTGCGCACCTTGCTGCCGCCTTCGGCTACCTGCGTCTATCTGCGCCAGGCCGAAGCCCTGGGGCTGGGTCATGCCGTGCTCTGTGCAGCGCCTGTGGTGGGCGAAGAGCCCTTCGCCGTCCTGCTGGCCGATGATCTCATCGATGGTGGCGAGGCTTCTGTGCTGGAGCAGATGCTGCGTGTCTATGACCGGCACGGTGGCACCATCGTGGCGGTGGAAGAGGTCAGTGGCCAGGAGATCGAGCGCTACGGCGTGGTGGCTGTCCAGCCGGTGACCGAGCAGGTTTTCAAGGTGACACGCATTGTGGAAAAGCCCAAAATGGAAGATGCCCCTTCCAATCTCGGTGTTGTGGGGCGCTATATCCTGAGCCCCACCATCTTCAGGAAGCTGGCCACCATCCAGCCAGGATCAGGCGGTGAGCTGCAACTCACCGATGCCATCGCCGCGTTGATCGGCGAAGAGGATGTCTGGGCATATCGTTTTGATGGTCGCCGCTACGACTGCGGCAACAAGCTGGGCTATCTGCAAGCCACCGTGGCCTATGGTCTCAAGCATGCCGAGCTGGGAGGCGAATTTGCCGCCTATCTGCGCACCCTGGACAGCTCGCAGCTGCAGCAACCCTGAGCAGCATGCCGGGTTCAGCCCCACCGGACCGAGTCGACCGGCCCGACCGCCCCTTGCGCATCGCCTTGCTTGGCTATCGCAGCGATCCTCGTTCTGGTGGTCAGGGGGTCTACATCCGCGCTGTGAGTCGGGCGTTGGCCGCCCTGGGTCATACGGTGGAGGTGATCTCGGGTGCACCCTATCCAGAACTGGACGAGGGGGTGGCGTTGCGCGCCATGCCCAGCTTCGGCATGTTCGACACCATGGAGACCCTGCCCAGGCCAACATGGCCCATGCTGCGCTCGCCCCTGGGCCTGCTTGAATGGTTCAGTCGCGCCAGCGGTGGTTTTGCCGAGCCGGCCACCTTTTCGTGGCGGGCCGCCGCCTTTCTGCGTGTTCTGCAGGGGCGCTACGATGTGGTGCATGACAACCAGTGCCTGGGCTGGGGGCTTTTGCGGATCCTGAAGCTGGGTATTCCCCTGGTGGCTACCATTCACCATCCCATCAGCCGGGATCGTGATCTGGCGCTTGCCGCCGCTCCCGATTTTTTTCATGCTCTCCTGGTGCGGCGCTGGTATGCATTCCTGGGCATGCAGCGCCGGGTGGCGCAGCAACTCCCCTGGATCGTGACTGTCTCTGAGGCTTCCAGAAAAGACATCATCCAGGCGTTTCATGTGGCCCATGAGCGGATTACCGTCATTCCCAATGGTGTCGACCTCGAGGCTTTTCGTCCCGTGGCAGGCATTGCCCGAGAACCGCAGACCATCATGACCACCGCCAGCAGCGAGGCCCCCCTGAAGGGAGGCGTTATCTTCCTGGAGGCCATCGCAGGGCTGCGGCGGCAATATCCAGGACTGAGGGTGATCCTGCTGGGACGCTTGCGTCCCCAGGGAGCCTTGTGCCGGAAGATGGAGGAGTTGGGGTTGGCCGATTGCATCGAGATGGCGCATGTCTCTGGTCCAGAAGAGATTGCGCGGCTCTATGCGCGCGCCGCCTGTGCTGTGGTACCTTCACTTTACGAGGGCTTCGGTTTGCCTGTCGTGGAAGCCATGGCCTGCGGCGTGCCTGTGATCGCAACGGATGGCGGGGCGTTGCCCGAGGTGGTGGGAGAGGCTGGGATGGTGGTGCCAGCCGGAGATGCAGCCAGCCTGCAGCAGGCCATGGACGCCCTGCTGGCCGATCCCCAGCGCCGGATCATGCTTGGCCGTGCCGGTAGGGAGCGGGTGGAGGCACATTATACTTGGCGTGCCGTGGCCGAGTCACTGACTGATCTCTACCGACGGGCCATGGCGGCATGCTGACCATCGACCTGGCTCGGCTGGCGCTGCGTCCCGGCATGGTGGTGCTGGACCTGGGCTGCGGTGAGGGCCGTCATGCAGCCGGTGTCCTGCAAGGGGGGGCTGGGTTTGTGGTGGGCGCCGACATGGAGCGAGGCGCTCTGCAGGTGGCCCGCCGGCGCCTTGCCGACCTTGGCTTGTCCGCTGCAGGGTGGGTCTGCTGCGATGGGCGGCGTGTGCCGCTCAAGTCTGCTGCCTTTGATCGAGTGATCTGCTCCGAGATGCTGGAGCATGTGGTGGACCACGACTTGGTGCTGCAGGAGCTGGACAGGCTGCTGCTCCCTGGCGGACTGCTGGCTGTCACCCTGCCCAGTTACTGGCCAGAGAAAGTCTGTTGGTGGCTTTCCAGGGGCTATCAGCAGCAGCCCGGAGGTCATGTCAAGATCTTCCGGCGCAATGCCTTGAGACAAGAGATCGAGGCGCTGGGGCTCAAGTACCTGGATGGGCATCGGGCACATGCTCTGCACACCCCTTACTGGTGGCTGCAGTGTGTCTTCTGGGACAGGCGCCATCGCTCGCTTCTGGTCCGGTGGTACCACAGATTCCTGGTATGGGACATGTTCAAGAAACCAGCATGGACAAGATGGCTCGAAAAGTGGGCCAACCCTTTTCTTGGTAAGAGCCTGGTGCTGTATTTCCAGAAACCTGTCGCATGACCACTGCGCTTTCTGGCCGATTGATGGCACAGATCACGCGTATCGGCTCCTATATTGCCAGCAATCAGTGTGCCGATGGCGCCATTCCCTGGCAGCTTGGCCAAGTGCTGGACCCATGGGATCACGTGGAGGCTGCCATGGGGCTCAGCGTGGCCGGTCTGTATGATCAGGCGGAGGCCGCCTACCACTGGCTTGCCCGGCACCAATGTCGCGATGGCAGCTGGTGGGCCACCTTCCAGCCCGGCGAGAGCATGGACCGTCCAGCCGCCGAACACCGGGAGCTGCATTTCGTGGCCTATGTGGCCACGGGTGCTTGGCATCATTTCCTGATCACCGGGAACAGGGGCTTTCTGGAGGTCATGTGGCCTGTGGTGGATCGCGCCCTGGGATGGGTTGTGCAACATCAGAGCGCCATGGGGGTCATGCCCTGGGCGGTGACCCAGCAGGGTGCTGTGTACGATGCCGCCTTGCTGACCGCCAATGCCAGCGTGGCGCGCAGCCTGCAGTGTGGGTTGGCTCTGGCGGCTCGACTGGGCATTGGGCGGCCTGCCTGGAAGATGGCCCTGGAGCGGCTCAGGTGGGCCATGCGTCATCCCGGACTATTCGATGCCAATAAGCGTCATTTCGCCATGGACTGGTTCTATCCCATCCTGGCCGGTCTCTATACGCCACAACAGGCGGCGCAACGCTTGCTGTCCCGCTGGCATGTCTATGTGGTGGAGGGCATGGGTTGCCGCTGCCTCAGTCATAGGTCCTGGATCACCGTGGCCGAATCGGCGGAGTTGGCCATGGCGCTGTGTGGCGCAGGCAAGCGTGCAGCAGCCCTGCAACTCATGCACTGGCTAGAGGCCTACCAGGCAGCTGATGGCGGTTATTGGATGGGTTACGAGGTCAGTCATGGCTGCCTGTGGCCCGAGGAAAAGCCCACCTGGACCGCCGCTGTGGTGCTGCTGGCCTATGATGCCCTGCATGGCCTGACGCCGGCTGGCACGTTGTTTACCAATGAACTGTCTATTGAGAAGCAGTATGGTTCAGGTGCTGCCGAGCCGCCGCAGTGCCCGCAGCGTGCCCACCGCCGGCAAGGGCTCGAATAGCCCAGAGGCCGTGGCATGGCTCCAGATGACAAAAGGAGGACGGCCCCCTTGCTGGGGATCGGGAAAGACATCGTGGATGAGCAGGATACCGCCTGGGAGCAGGTAGCCTGTGAAGCCGCGGTAATCGTTCCAGGCGGCCTGCTCGCTGTGACCACCGTCGATGAACAGCAACCCCAGGGGGGTGCGCCAGTGCTTGGCCAGCCTGGCGCTGCGGGCCACAACAGGAAAAACCGTCTCCTCGAGGCCAGCCCGGGCCAGATTCCAGCGCAGCTCAGGCAGGGTGTCCACCTGGCCTAGGCGGGCATCCCAGAGATCTGGATCGTGATACTGTTCGCCGGGCTGGTGTTCCTCGGAGCCGCGATGATGGTCGATGGAGAACAGCACATTGCCGGTGCGCTTGCAAGCACTGCCCAGGTAGATGGACGATCTGCCGCAATAGCTGCCCAGCTCGAGGCACGGCCCTGGCACCGTCAGGGCATAGTCGTACAGGCACGCGCCTTCTGCAGGGTCGAGAAAGCCTTTGACGGTGGCAATATCGATGGCCAGGTCCGGTAGGGACATCCGACCATTATAGGTTATTATAACCAATTTCCAATCGCATCCTCACTCGAGGAGGGCATTGCTTGATCGTCCAGCTCAGGGCCATGCGTAGAAAAAGCCGTCATTGTGTGCTGGGCATGCTGCTGTTCCTGCCCGTGGCGGCCATGGCGGCGCAGGATGTCCATGATGCCATGACAAGCCTGGCGCTGCTGGCCATGGTGCTGTTCTTGGGCAAGGCCTCGAGCCTGGTGGTCCGCTTCGGCCAGCCGGCGGTGTTGGGTGAAATGCTGATGGGGCTTGTGCTGGGCAACCTGCACCTGCTGGGCATCGACTGGTTCGAGGCGCTGCGCAGCGACGGTCATCTGGCTTTTGTGGCGGAATTAGGGGTCATTATTCTCCTATTTCAGATCGGGCTTGAATCCGACATGAACGCCATGCGCAAGGTGGGACTGCGGGCCTTCCTGGTGGCGGTGCTTGGGGTTACTGTGCCATTCTCTCTTGGGGTCTGGCTGGTGGGGCCGGTCTTTTTCCCACAAGGGACCTTGAATGCGCACCTGTTCCTTGGCGCGGCCATGACGGCAACCAGCGTGGGCATCACAGCGCGTGTCTTCCAGGACATGGGCGTCCTGGCGCACCCCGCCGCGCAGATCGTCCTGGGGGCTGCTGTCATTGATGATGTGCTGGGGTTGATCATCCTGGCTGTGGTCTCGGCCGTGGTGACCACAGGTTCGATCTCTGTGCTGGGGGTCGTCGTGATTGCTGGCAAGGCACTGCTCTTTCTCACTGGGGCCCTGCTGTTGGGACAGCGCTTTGCGCGACGCATCGGGTGGTTCTTTTCCAGGATCAACACCGGAGTGGGCATGAAGTTCACCATTGCCGTGTGTTATGGGTTGTTCATGGCCTACCTCGCGCAGGTGATCGGCTTGGCTTCCATCGTGGGCGCCTTTGCCGCGGGGCTGGTGCTGGATGAGGTGGTCTTTCGCAACTATGATGATCCCGCCATGGTACGGGATATCCGCAAGGTGCTGCAGGCGGCTCCAGAAGCGCTGCGCGTGCGCCTTGAGCGCATCATGGGGTATCATGCCACCCGTCACCTGGAAGGCCTGCTGTTGCCCGTGGGTCATCTGACCATCCCTGTTTTTTTCGTGTTGACGGGATTCCATGTCGATCTTGCGGTGCTGGCCGACACCAACCTGGTTCTGACGGCACTGGTTGTGATTCTTGTGGCCATCATCAGCAAGATGGCAGCAGGGCTCATGGCGGGTCCTGTCAATAAGTGGCTCGTGGGTGCGGGCATGGTGCCCCGTGGGGAGGTTGGGTTGATTTTTGCATCGGTGGGGCAGCGCCTGGGTGTGGTCGATGGGGCTATCTTTGCTGTGATCGTGATCATGGCAATGGCCACCACGTTGGTGACGCCGCCTGCGCTGGCCTGGTTGTTGCGGCGCAGCGGATGATTGGGAACCAGCAGGCCCGTCATGAACCCAAGGCAAGGATGGCAAGGGGTTGTCGTGTCTGGCGGCATATCGGCAAGCTGCGCCGGGTCCGGTCGGGCAGTGGATGAGGTGCAGGAGAGCAATGTCTGAGCAAAAAGGGTATCGGCCACGTTTTACAGGGATGCCCACATTGATGCGCTTTCCCTGGGCGGAAACGTTCGAGGGGCTTGATGTGGCGCTGGTGGGCGTGCCGTTCGATCTTGGGGTGACCAACCGGGCAGGGGCGCGCCATGGCCCAAGGCAGGTGCGTGATTTTTCCAGCATGATCCGCAAGACCAACCATGTCACCATGGTCTCGCCAAAGGAGCTCTGCGTCATCGCTGATGTGGGCGATGTGCCCATAGATATCTTCAGCATCGAAAAGAGCCTGGCGATCATCGAGGGGTTCTATGGCGAGCTGCATCGGACAGGCGCCATGCCCTTGTCCGTGGGTGGCGATCATCTCATCACGCTGCCTATTCTGCGCGGCATCACCAGGCACCGCAGCGTGGGCTTGGTGCATTTCGATGCCCATTGCGACACCGAAGGGTCCTACATGGACAATCCCTTCCATCACGGCACGCCGTTTTGGCACGCCACCACGGAAGGACTGATCGATCCCCAGCGGACCGTGCAGATCGGCATCCGCGGCTCGCTCAGCGATGCAGACCAATGGGCCTTTTCCCGGGAGGCCGGGATGCGGGTGATCGGCATCGAGGAGTATTTCGACCTGGGCTACAAGGGCGTCATTGCCGAGATTCGGCGGGTGGTGGGCGACGGGCCTGTGTATGTGACCTTCGATGTGGATGGCCTCGATCCCGTTTATGCTCCGGGAACGGGTACGCCGGAGGCCGGAGGGTTCAATATGTTCGAGGCGCTGCACATGGTGCGCGCCCTGCGGGGTCTTGATGTGATCGGCGCCGATGTGGTGGAGGTCTCGCCACCCTTTGATCCCTCTGGCCTCACCGCCATTCATGCGGCAACCATCCTGTTTGAATTGTTATGTATCATGGTGGAGCCATGGGCCAGGAAAAGCAGATAACCCAGCGACGGACGCGCCGCGGGCCACCGCGGCTGCGGCAAGCTGACACCCATGTCGGCCGCCATGCGGCACAGGGCGGCCGTGCACGGCGCAGGACGGCCACCCAGGCTGTGCAAAAACCCACAGTCAGCGAAACCGTGGAAAAAAGCCTGGCACAAGCTGGCCTTGCCTCCCGAAGGGAAGTGGCCCAATGGCTGGCAGCAGGCAGGCTGCAGCAGCATGGCCGGGTGCTGCAGCCTGGCGACCGGCTGCGCGATACCCAGGGTATCACCAGAGATGGTCAGCCCCTGTCGATGTTGGCAGGAATGCCTGTGAGCCAGGGGCTTGTGTACTACAAGCCGTCCGGTGAACTGGTGACTCATGCCACGGGCAAGCCGCAGGTCTTCGACCGGCTGCCGCCACCCCGGCAGGGGCGCTGGGTCAGCGTGGGACGGCTGGATTGCACCACCTCGGGTCTCCTGCTGCTGGTGACCGATGGCGAACTGGCCCATCGGCTGATGCACCCCAGTTTTGGCGTGGAGCGGGAATACATGGTGCGCATCTACGGCGAAGCGAGCCCCGCTGTGCTCACACAGATGCGCTCCGGGATCAGGTTGGCCGACGGGCCTTGTGTTGCCCACGAGGTGGAGCCCATGGGTGGCGAGGGGCGCAACCGCTGGTATCGCATGGTGTTGCGCGAGGGTCGCTATCATGCCGTCAAGCGGCTGTGGGAGCACTTTGGTTTACGGGTCTCGCGCCTGATCCGGGTGCGCTATGGTCCCATGACCCTGCCCAGGGAGCTGTCACGCGGCCAGTACCGCAGGCTCCATGAGGCGGAATTGGCGCGCCTGTACCAGGCTGTGGGACTAGAGCCAGCAGTGACACCCCGCGCCTGATGAGGCTTGCTGCATTGTACCAGTGCCTGCTGGAGACCTATGGCCCGCAGGGCTGGTGGCCAGCCCAAGGTCGCTTTGAGGTGCTGGTGGGGGCCATCCTGACCCAGAATACAGCCTGGCTGCGGGTGGAGCAGGCCATCGCCGCCTTACGCGGCACCGGCCTGTTGCAAGCCGAGGCCCTGGCGACATGTGCCACCACGGAGCTCGAGGGTGCGATCAGACCGGCGGGTTATTTCAGGGTCAAGGCTTGTTACCTGCGGGATTTCTGTCGCTGGTTTCTCGCCCGCGGTGGTTTTGCCGTACTCGATGCCACCGAGACCCAAGCGCTGCGCCAAGAATTGCTCGGCCAACGGGGTATTGGTCCCGAGACGGCGGACTCCATGCTGCTGTATGCCTTTGACCGACCCGTGTTCGTGGTGGATGCCTATACCCGGCGCCTGTTGCAGCGGTTGGGTTGCAACAAGGAGGCGGCTTTGTCCTATGGCGCGCTGCAGGCCTGGCTACACGAGGGCCTTGCGGCCAATGCGGCAGATTACAACGAGTTTCATGCCTTGATCGTGACCCATGGCAAGATGCGCTGTAGGGCGCGCCCGGCCTGTGCGGGTTGTGTGTTGCATCCGGCCTGTGCTGCCGGGGCAGGGATAGGTGGCCTGCCCTGGGCGGCTTCCTGATGCAGTTGCCCCGCTTTCTGTCTCTGTTCAGGCCCGCCATGGTTATCCAGGGCAAGCCCAAAATTGGGTTCAGCGTCCCTTGATGGAGGTGATGATCGAGGGAATGATGGCCAGAAGGAGGCAGATGGTCGCCACCAGGAAGCCGTCGTGATAGCCCTTGGTGGCAGCCTGTAGCCAGACCATGCGGCCCAACGTATAGCTGGCCCCGGCAGAAACCACAGCAGGCGAGGTACCCGCTGTGGACAGCAGCCCTTCCAGCTGTTGCAGTGCCGCAAGGCCCATGGGGTTGTCCTGGCGCAATCCAGGAGCCAGGTGATCGCTGTGGAAGAAGCTGCGCCGATCCTGCAGAATGACCAACGCATTGGTGCCGATGGCCCCGCCAAACTGCAGGGCAAAATTGACAGCGCCCGGGCCATAGCCGATGAAGCGTGGTGGCAGGGCATACATGGCGCCGGTAATGATGGGCCCGATGAACAGACTGCCCCCGACGCTGAGCAGCAGGCTGGCCAAAAGCAGCATGGAAAAGCTGGTATGGCGGTCGGCCATGGCAAGGATCCATGTACTGCCGGCAAAGATGGCCAAGCCGCTTGCCGAAAAAAAGGCGGTGGGGAAGCGATCGCTCAGGTTGCCGATCAGGGGGGGCACCAGGGCAAAACCGACCAGTGCGGGCAAGAGCATGACGCCGGATGTGGTGGGGCTTTGGCCCTGGATGGCCTGGGCCAACTGGGGAATGAGATACATGGCCCCGTAAAAACCGGCGCCATAACCCAAAATGGCCAGGAAGGCGCTGGCAAACCCCAGATTGCCAAGGCAGCGCAGGTCCAGCAGCGGGGTGGGGTTGACCAATTCCCATAGGACGAAGCCGCAAGCGGCGATCAGTCCTGCGGCAAGACAGCCCAGCACGAAGGAATGATTCCATCCCAGCCGCTGCCCCTGGGCCAGCCCGGCCAACACGGTGAACAGGGCAATGAACAGCACCACAAGACCGAGCCAGTCAAAGGGCGGATGGGCTGTAGCGGAGCGTCTGTCATGACCGGATGGGTCATGCCTGGGCAGGAAAAGCACAGCCAGGACCATGGCTATCCCACAAAAGGGAATGGTGAAGGAAAAGGTCTGGCGCCAACTCATGTGATCCACCAGATAACCGCCAACCATAGGAGCCACAGCCAGCGGCATGCCCAGGAAGGAAGCATAAATGGCACTGGCAAGCCCCCTTTGCTGGGGCCTGAAGACCTGGTAGAGCACGCCCAGTGCCACAGGGCGGATCATGCCGGTCATAGCACCCTGGAAGCAGCGTGCCACGATCACCATCATGCCGCTTTGGGCCAGGCTGCCCAGCAAGGAGGCGGCAATAAAGCTGATGAGGATGGCAAGATAGACCCGGCGGGTACCGAAGCGGGCAATGCCCCAGGGAGCAGCCAGAAGGGCTCCTGTGGTGGAGGCCAGGAAGCCTGTGGACAGCCATTGCACGTCGCTGTCGGACATGGCAAAGCTGCCTTGGACATAAGGCAGCGCCACATTGACGATGGTGATGGACATGCCCAGGGCAAAAAGGCCCAGCAGTACCGAGGAGGCAGCCCAGAAGGGCGAAGACATGGTTGTGGGTGAAGATATGGTTGTGGATGACAAGCTATTCCCCATCCAAGGGGTGTTGATGCACTCCTTGAACTATCATGCGGGCAACTGGCATAGCAGGAAGATCATAGCAAAGGGGACAAGTACATAGCAAGCTATTAATAATTATGAAAACTGAAGCTCATAATCGGGCACTTCTTGACTGACCATAACCCTTATGTGCTCAGACGACATAAAGATGGGCACGGCTTGTTTTGCCTGGCGCATGCTTTTTGCCGTGCATACGGCCAGCAAGACCAGCGCCTGCCTCACGCACTACCTGATCCCGGGCTGGTCTTTGCCTGTGATGCCGCCTATCTGGCCAATAGCATATGGCCGAGAGCTGATGAGTTGCGCAGCCCAGCAGGACTAGGAACCCGCCTGCTCCAGGGCCTGATCGATGTCGGCCAGGAGGTCGTCGATGTGCTCGATGCCGATGGACAGCCGCACCATCTCGCGGCTGACACCGGCCTGCTTCAGTTCGTGCTCATTGAGCTGGCGGTGGGTGGTGGAGGCCGGATGGCAGGCCAGTGACTTGGCGTCACCGATATTCACCAGGCGCGTGATGAGCCTGAGGGCATCGATGAAGCGCGCCCCAGCGCTCTCGCCGCCCTTGATGCCGAAGCTCAGAATACCCGAGGCCCGCCCCTGCATGTAGCGCTGCGCCAGGACGTGGTCTGGGCTCGAGGGAAGCCCAGCATAATTGACCCACAGCACCTGGGGATGGCTGGCCAGGTGATGGGCGATGGTCAAGGCATTGGCACAATGGCGTTCCATGCGTAGTGCCAGGGTTTCTATGCCCTGCAGCAGCAAGAAGGCGTTGAAGGGAGAAAGGGCGGCTCCCATGTTGCGCAGTGCCACCACCCGGCAACGACCGACATAGGCCGCAGCCCCCATGGCATCTACATAACAGGTGCCGTGGTAGGAGGGGTCTGGCTCCACCAGCATGGCAAAGCGCCGGGCATGGCTTGCCCACGGGAAGGTGCCGCTGTCCACCACGATGCCGCCGATGCTGGTGCCATGCCCGCCCATGTATTTTGTCAGGGAGTGCACGATGATGTCGGCGCCATGCTCCATGGGGCGCCACAGCGCCGGAGTTGCCACGGTATTGTCCACGATCAGCGGAATGCCATGGGTATGGGCCAGGTCTGCGAGGCGCTGGATATCGGCGATCTCGCCCGAGGGGTTGCCGATGGATTCGCAATAGAGCGCCTTGGAGCGGTTATCGATGGCCGCGGCCAGGGCATCAAAGTCGTCATGGGAAGCAAGGCGCACCTCGATGCCAAGCCTGGGCAGGGTGTGGGCAAAGAGGTTGTAGGTGCCGCCATAGAGCTTGCTGGTGCTGATGATGTTGTCGCCAGTCTCGGTTATGCACAGGATAGAGGCCGTGATGGCGGCCATGCCCGAGGCCATGGCCAGGGCCCCCACGCCGCCTTCCAGGGCGGCGACCCTGGCTTCCAGCACCGCATTGGTGGGGTTGGTGATGCGGGAGTAGATGTTGCCGGGCACCTTGAGATCAAACAGGTCGGCGCCATGCTGGGTGTTGTCGAAGGCGTAGGATGTGGTCTGATAGATGGGGACGGCCACGGACTTGGTGGTCGGGTCCACCTCGTAGCCGCTGTGGATGGCCATGGTCTCAAAACGCATGTGCATGCCTCCTCGCATGGTCAGCCTAGAACCGTATCAAGCATTCTAAACAGCCTGGCGGTGCTGCACAAGGCAAGAACAAAGACATGGCAAGACATGGCTTGGTGGTATGGATTGAAGTGTCTTTGCCTTGATTGGTACAGTGGTACAGTATTATCCATGGTACGATTCAACTTTTATTGACCAATTGGCCGGTCAAAAAGCTGCTGACCCTATTGTGGGACAGGGGGGTAGCGCCGTGAACAAGCAGGAGAGGCACCTTGGCCGACGAACCATCACCACCGGACGAACAGTCCAAGAGCAGCAATGAGCCATCGAGGTCAGCAGCGCTGCGCTGGCTGCGCACCAGGGGCGGCAGGATCACCGTGGTGGTGCTGGTGCTGGCAATAGCCGGTGGAGTTGGTGTCTATGAACTACTCAAACCAGATCTTTCCAAGGATTTCGTGGTGGCCAGCGGTCGCATCGAAGGGCGGATCACCGATATTCTACCCAAGGTCTCAGCCTGGGTGGTGGAGCTGCCCAAGGACGAGGGGGATGCCGTGCGCCAGGGCGAACTGCTGGTGCGCCTGGATGACCAGGAACTCAGGGCGCGGCGTGATGCGGGGGCTGCGGCCGTGGAGAGCACCAACTCCAGGCTTGCGGCCCAGAGATGGAATCTGGATGTCACCACCAGCGAGGTCACGGCCAATATCCAGGTGGCCCAGGCAGACCTTGTCGCTGCGCGGGCTGCTCTGGAGCGCGCCAAAGCCAGCGCCATCAAGGCAAAAAGGGATGCCAACCGCTACACCGAACTTGCAAAGCAGCACTATGTCGCCGAGACGCTGGCCGAGACTCAGCGTCTCAATGCCCTGGTGGCCGACCGGGCCGTAGTGGAGGCTGCTGCCGCGGTAGATCGCGCACAACGCCAATTGACGCTGGCCCACCTGGGCGAGAACCGGCTCGATGTGCTGCGCGCCCAGGTGGTCGCTTTGGAGCGCGATCTGGACCAGGCCCGGAAGAACCTGGCCCAGCAAGAAGAGATCATCCAGAGCTTGACCATCACCAGCCCTCTGGATGGGGTGGTGCTGACCAGGCCCGTGGAACTGGGAGAGCGGGTCAATCCGCAAAGCATGCTTTTTACCCTCGTCTCGCTGCAACGCCTGTACCTCAAGGCTTATGTGCCCGAGCCACTGATCGGCAAGGTGGCCCTGGGACAAAAGGCGCAGGTGTGGGTGGATGCCTATCCGGACCGGCCCTTTGCCGCCCGGGTGAGCCGGGTTTCGCAACAGGCTGAGTTCACACCGAAGAATGTGGAGACCAGGGCAGAGCGGGTCAAGCAGGTCTTTGGCGTGGAGTTGTGGTTCGATGACAATCCTGGTGGTGTGCTCAAGCCGGGCATGCCGGGCGATGGTGTGATTCGCATCCGTGAGGGCCTTCCATGGTTCAGACCCTGGTAGGGCCCCAGGAGTCGGGTGCCAGTAAGCCTTCTTCATCTTCTGGCGGCGCTGCCCGGCGCAAGGAGATCATTGCCATCCAGGGTTTGTCCAAGCGTTACCGCAGGACGGATCCTCCGGCTGTGGACGATGTCTCGCTCAGCATTACCCGCGGCAGCGTCTTTGGGCTGATCGGGCCTGACGGCGCCGGCAAGACCACCATCATTCAAGTCCTGGCCGGCGTGGTGCGCCCCGATGCCGGTTCGGTCATGGTGGCAGGTATCGATGTGGTCAAAAACCCAGAAGGCATTAAGCCCCTTATCGGCTATATGCCCCAGGGCCTGGGGCAGAACCTGTATGAGACCTTGTCCGTCCAGGAGAACATTCTCTTTTTCAAGAACCTGCGTCAGGTACCCGAGGAACGCTATCGACTCAACAGCGAGCGGCTTCTCAAGATGACGCGCCTCGATGCCTTTCTCTCCAGACCTGCCGGCAAGCTCTCTGGAGGCATGCGCCAGAAGCTGGCCCTGATATGCACCCTGCTGCATCTGCCTGGCATCATCCTCCTGGACGAACCAACCACCGGCGTGGACCCCATCTCCAGGCGCGACTTCTGGACCATCATCCAGGAGATGGTCAGCACCACGGGCATGACGGTTCTCTTGACCACATCCTATATGGATGAGGCGGAACGCTGCCAGGAGGTGGCCTTGATGAATGCAGGCCGGATCATCGCCAGCGGCTCCCCAGAGCAGCTCACCGCCGGGCTGCAAGGCGAGCTGTTCGAGCTCTCTGGTCCTGGCCTTTCCCAGAAACTGGGTATGGCCAAACGCTGGCCGGGTTGCGAGTCGGCCGCCATGTTCGGCGAGTCCATCCATGCCATGCTGCGCCCAGGCAGTCAGGTGGATGAATTGGTCAGGCAGCTGGACGGAGCTGTGGTCAAGGCGCAGCGCATCGAGCCCGGGCTCGAGGATGTTTTCGTGCACATGCTGGCTGCAGACGACAAGACAGACCTCACCTCGTTGGCAGCGCGGCTTGTGGTGCATCAGGATCACGATGATGCTCCTGTGTTCATCGATCACCTCACCTGCCGCTTTGGTGACTTCACTGCCGTAAGCGACGTCAGCTTGCAGGTGAACAATGGCGAGATCCTTGGCTTGCTGGGGCCCAACGGGGCTGGCAAGACCACGTTGATCAAGATGCTCTGCGGCCTGCAGGAGCCCACCAGTGGCAAGGCCGTGGTGGTGGGGTTCGACATCCGCACCCAGCGCTGGGCGCTGCGCTCGTCCATCGGCTATATGTCGCAGCGTTTCTCGCTCTATGGTGATCTCACCGTGTGGCAGAACATGAGCTTTTATGCCGGCCTTTATGGCCTGACCGGAGAGACGGCCCGTAGACGGCTGCAGTCCTTGGTGGAACTGCTGGGGCTTGGCCCATATCGCCTTGCCCAGTCCGCTTCGTTGCCCATGGGGTTGCGCCAGCGCATGGCGCTGGCCTGTACCCTGGTCCATGAACCACGGTTGCTGTTTCTGGACGAACCCACCTCCGGGGTGGATCCCATTGCCAGGCGAGAGTTCTGGAATCTGGTGCATGGTCTGGCCACAGGAGCGCAGGTGACCGTCTTCGTGACTACCCATTACATGGACGAGGCCTCACATTGCCATCGCCTTGGTCTCATGCAGCAGGGCCATCTCATTGTCCTGGACGAGCCCGCACGCCTCATCAGCCGGGCCCAGGAAGAGGCCGGACCACTTCTGACTGTCAATGCCGATGATTTTGCGAGAGCCTTCCAGGTACTGCACGCCGCATTTCCCACTGCCACCTTGTATGGCCGGCGCATCCAGTGGCAGACCAGAACGCTGCAGCAGGACCAGCAAAAGGCTGCGGCCTTGCTGGAGCAGGCTGGTGTGCATGGGCGGTTTGCCGAGATCAGGCTGGGCATGGAGGAGGCGTTCGTGCATTTCATAAGTACCAGTGGCCTGTGAATATCCAGCGCATCTGGTCCATTGTGGGCAAGGAAACCATGGAGTTGCGCCGGGACAGGATGTATCTCGGGCTTGCCTTTGCGGTACCCCTCATTCAGCTGTTCCTGTTTGGCTATGGCATGTCGCTGGATGTCAAGCACTTGAAGCTGGCCTACCTGGATCATGATCGCAGCAGTTACTCCAGGGATTATCTCTACAGCTTCATCAATTCCGAATATTTCGACCTGACGACGCTGCCCATTGGGCAGCGTCGTGCCGATGAGTTGATCCGTTCAGGTGAGGTGCGGGTGGTGTTGGAGATCCCGCCGGATTTCGGGCGCCGGGTGGCCGGGGGGCTCCCTGTGGCGGTCAGGGTCTATGTGGATGGCTCGTTTCCGTCCCGGGCCGAGATCAGCCGCGGCTATGTGCTGGCCATCAACAATCTCTACAATGATACCCTGCGCGAGAATCATCCGGAGTGGGACCTGCCCATCCAGACATTCTTCAGCTATTGGTACAATCCTTCGCTGGATAGCGAGAATGGCATCGTGCCGGGCATGATCGTGCTCAACCTGATGATGTTTCCAGCGCTGCTCGGTGCCCTGCTGCTGGTGCGCGAGAAGGAATCCGGGACCATTTTCAACTATTACTCCGCCCCTGTGGGGCGCATGGAGCTGATTCTGGGCAAGGCCATTCCCTATGTGGGTGTAGCCTTTGCGGAGTTCCTGCTGATGTACGCCATGGGCCTATATCTGTTTCAGGTGCGCTTCATCGGCAGCGTGGTGGTGCTCTTTACCGGCGTGCTGCTCTATTGCATGTGCACCATCGGCATCGGCCTGTTGATCTCCGTGGTGACCGCGAGCCAGCTTGCTGCCATGCTGGTCACGTTTCTTGCCACGGTGACGCCGGCCTTCAACTTCTCTGGCTTCACCTCGCCCATCTCCAGCCAGGATGCCGTGGGACAGTTCATCTCCAAGTTGATCCCAGCCAGCTATTTCATGGAGATCGTGCGGGGCTGTTTCCTCAAGGGGCTTGGCTTCGGCTTCTATCGCCCCCAGTTCCTGAGCCTTATTGTATATACCATTATGGTATATTTTATGGCCTGGCTGCTGCTCAAAAAGAGGATTGCCTGAATGTGGGCTGTGGACTTGAAGCGTCTGCGCACGCTGCTTATCAAGGAATTCCAGGAGCTCTGGCAGCAGAAGGCCATCCTGTTCATTGCGGCCTGGAGCTTCACAGGTGCCATCTACAGCGCTGGTCATGGCATGTCCATGGACATCGTCAATTATCCGGTCATGGTTTATGACCTGTCCCGTACCGCCTACAGCCGGGAATTGATCTCCAGGATCCAGAAGCCCTATTTCAAGTTCCTGGGGTATGTGCATGGGGATCGGGAACTGGAGGAACGGCTCAACCGGGGCTATGCCAGTGCCGTGGTGATCATTCCACCCGAGTTCGGTCGCGCCCTGTCATCGCGACAAGCACAGATCCAGGTGGTCACCGATGGTACACAAACCCAGTCGGCCACCATGGCAAGCGGCTACCTCGGCCAGATCATCGGTCGTTTTGCCCAGGAACACGCCCAGGCCAATGTGGTGACCACCGCCATCCTGCAGATTCCAGGGGTCGATTCCAGGGATCGAATAGCCTTCAATCCCAATACCATCAGCGCCTGGTTTTCCACCATGCTGGAGCTCAGCAACCAGGTGGCCATGATCGCCATGCTGCTCACAGCGGCAGCCATGGTGCGGGAAAAGGAGCGGGGCACCCTGGACCAGCTGCTGGTCTCGCCCATGCGCCCGGCCGAGCTGTTCGTGGCCAAGATCATTCCCACCATGGTGGTGGTGGTGATCGGCTGTGCTGTGGCCCTGGGGCTCATGGTGCACCTGGTGTTCCATGTACCCGTCCGTGGTAATCTGCTGCTCTTTTTCAGCGTGCTGCTGGTGCACGTGTTTGCCGTCTCCAGCCTGGGGTTGTACCTCGCCCTGCTGGCCAATGGACTAGGGCAGGCCATGATGCTGCTGTTGCTGGTGCTGTTCCCCATGATGTTTTTGTCCGGTGCCTTTACGCCGCCTGAGTCCATGGTCCCCTGGATGCGCTATGGCAGCCTGCTCTCGCCGCTGCGCCATTTTATGGACTTCAGCTACCAGGTGGTCTTCAAGGGCAATGGCATCGCCTATGTCTGGAAGGACATCCTGGGCATCCTTGGTGTGGGGTTTGCCGTCTTCATGTTCTCGGTACGCCGTTACCTGCGGCTGTTTTCCTGATGAGGTGCCAAGCATGGCGAGCACGAGTGGTCATACCGCTGCCCAGCAGGTGCTGGGCAGCGGGTGCTGGTTGCCGGCAAAGCCAGTGGAGGCTGTGCATAAAAAACCCCAGCTGACTGGTATCAGCCGGGGTCATGGACCAGCGCGGCCCTGGCGATGATCGATTATTCGGTATTATTCGGTTTGCTCCCGGCATTCCGCCTTGTCTGGGCGGTACTGGCAGCGGATGCGCCGCAGCAGCGTCATCATGCGCGGGTCATACACATCGCCGCGCAACTGCAGGCGCACCTTGCGGAACAATTCCTGGTAGTTGTCGCGGTCCTTCTCCGGGACGCGGATCCATTTGTCTTCCGGGATGGTCTTGTCCATCTCCTTGACCATGTTGAAGACGCGATCCAACTGCCCCATGCTCCAATTGCGAGCCTTTTGCCCAAAGCCCTCCGGGAAGCGGTCCTTGTAAGCGATCACTTCGAAAAAACCCTGGGCGATTGGATAATCAGCCACGCCCCCCGTGGTTCCGATGCCCTTGTAAGCCTCCAGGGCATCGTAGATCAAGGCTGGGCCGTAGATGGCATCCACGCTGCCATTGTTGAACATGGTGACAAAATTGGTGAAGTCAGCAGCAACGAGGGACACGCCAACGAACTCGGCCATGGCCGTGGCTTGCCTGTCCCAGCCAATCACCGCCAGTCTCTTGCCGGCGACATCCTTGAGGCTGTTCCAGGACCTGTCGCGGGCAAAAATGTACACAGCACCGAATGGCATCACCGACATGACCTCATAGGGACCTTCTGTCATCAGGGGCGCTGCCTTGGGTTGCAGGATGGCCATTGCTGCTGTCTTGGCCTCCGCATAGGAGGGCAGGGCGCCCATCATCAGCAGCGAGCCTGCAAACTTGTGCAGTAACCGGACCCTGATCCCCGTGAGCCCGGCTGCATCGCACTTGTGAGCCTTGAAGTCCTCGAAAGCAACGCCTTCATCGGTATAGGCCCGGAGATTGAGGTGTACCCCCCAGCCCAGGGCTGCTGCAGCGAGGTCCTTGCCCATTGCATAGGAGTCCCCGTTGGCCCCCATGAAATCGAACAGGCACAGGGTGCGATTCACCAGTTGACCCTTTTGGGCCGTGGCTTGCAGTGGGAGAGCAAGCCAGAACACACCCAACGCTGCAGCGAGGCAGACTGTCCGCATTCTTTTTGCCATCACCTTCTCCTCTTGGTTTTGTGTATGTGTTGAGTGCATTACAGCGCTCAGGGGACCAGCTGTTCCAGGCTGGGATCAATCCTGGGTTCCTCGCCTGTTTCTGGGAAGGAGCCCAGCCCTCCCACGGGGGTCCTGTGACCGGTGGCCTGCAGCCATATGCGATCAGAAATGATCTGAATCATGCCTGCACTGATGCTGTCCATGAGGCGCAGGTTCTCAGGGACAGGATGTTGGCGCCTGGCGTCCACGAAACCATTGAGGCTGGACCGGACCAGTTCGGTTTTGTTGGCGTTGTCAGCCATGGTGGCCTGCAGGACATAGCCGAGATGCATGCCAGACCGGTTGCCGATCTCGATGCTTTGGGCCATGGCTTGCCAGCCATCACCTCCCTTGGGCGCTGAACCGGGGACCGTCGTCCAGATGGCCCCCTGGATGGCTTGCGGCAACCCCCACCACTTGTCATTGTCCAGGCAGTTGGCAGCCTGGGCGGATTTGACGGCGGCATCCATGGGCACAGTGACTTGGTGCATGGAGGATACCGAGGCAATGAGGGATTCCACGCCGCCGAGGAGACCGAACAGGAAGAGCAACTGGTCGCTCTCGGTACGCAGCCTGGGGCAGGTCTCGCCGATCTTGCCAAAGCCACGCTGCATATACTCGTAAGACAATACCCAGCGCAGCGCGGCTTCCTTCCAGGCGTTGCGCTCGGCAATGCGCTCGTCCTGGGCCTCTGCGGCATTGCCCGTATACATGGCGCGAAGATAATGGCGTTCATGTTCGTAGGCTTGGTTGGCCCAGTAAAATCCAGCCAGCAAGTACATGGCCACGCTCACCTTCTCGGTGCGGGAGCCCACGGCGGTGAAGGTTTCGAACAGGGCGGCATCGGCTTCACTGGTGGCATAGGCGAGTGTGTCTATGTTGCTTCCCATGAGAGAAGGGATGCCGTTTTTCACCACATGATCAGCCAGGACATTGCCCGTGGTGCGCTGGATGAAGTGGCTGCATCCCGTAGCCAGCAGGCAACATGTGAGCAGCGGCAACCATAGGCTATTCATTCTTATATTTCTCTTCATGCTGCCCCTCTTCATGCTGCTCACAATGCAACTCCTCACAGACCCACGGGACCTTGGCAGCGCAACCCTGGTCTGGGCAAGGTGCGCCTGAAGCCCCTTAGGATGAGTTATAGAAAAGGAAAGAAGACTGTCAACTTTTTGGAGCCGACGCCAGCAGGTGGTGTGGGTGTGAAAAGGGTTGCAGGATCTGGCAGGTGGAGTTTGTCTGGACGTTGTCAGATGGGGTCAGGGAAGAGCGCGGCTGCGGCTCAGAATGTGGTTAATTGGGTTAATTGGCCTGCGGTATGCAACCGTTCAGCTCCCAGCAGGACCAGCCTGAACAGGGTGGTAATATGATTGACCACATCGTCTGCGGTCATGCTGGAGGTGCCAGCCAACCATTCCACCACCAATTCATTGATGGCGCCAACCAGGCTGATGCCCACAAGCAGATAATGGCGCTTTTCCAAGGCTGCGCCGGTCACCAGCCCGATGGCGTGGTCAGCGATGATGGTGGCAAACTCATGGGTGACCTGCCGTCGCAAGGCCTCGGTTTCCACGCTGACTCCCACCACCTCGAGGCTGCCGATCCGGGCTCTCCGGGAGTCTTCCGTGTAGAATTGGGCAAAGGCCAGCACCGCATCCATGGCGCGCTCCTGTTTGTCGCCGGGTCTATCCAGCGCGTGCTGGATGACCTGCTTGCCCTCATCGGCTATATGCTGGTAGAGAACCTGGAGAACAGCCTCGCGATTGTGGAAATGCTCATAGAAGTGGCGCGGGGCAACCCGGGCCGCTGCACACAACGCCTCGATGGAGGTGGCACCATAACCACTGGTGCCGAACAGCCGCAAGGCGGCCTGCAAGAGCCGTTCGCGGCGCTCCTGGCGCAGGGTGTCCATGGTTTGGCCCCGGTAGCGCCGCCGGCTCAATCTGTGCAAGTTGTGTAAGTCCATGCGTTTGGTTTGTTTGTGTGATCCATGGGGGCGTAAGGCAGCCCCCAGTATAGCATCAGGAAGGCCCTGGTGGGCTACCGGTATTCTTGTGGTCGGACTCGAGCTTTGCGGCCCGGGCCATCATGAAGCGCTCGATTCGTGGCCACAAGCGACCAATGCCCCAGATCATCAGACCTGGGGCGAGGCGGCGCAGCGTCGCCATGAGGCGGGCATCCCAGGTAGGGAAGATATAGAGCTTATTATGTGCCACCTGGTTGAAGACGCTGCGCGCGATACGCTCCGGCATGACCTTGCTGCCGTCCAGCATGAGGTGCGCCAGACGCTGGTACTCGGGTCGTGGCGTTCGGGATCGTTCGGCGAGATTGGTCTTGACGAAGGCGGGGCAGATCACCGAGACATTGATGCCCAGGGGGCGCAGCTCCGCCCTCAGGGTTTCAGACAACATCAGGGTCCCCGCCTTGGAGACATTGTACAGGCTCATCTCGGGGAGGCATCCATAGGCGGCCAGGGAGGCGGTATTGACCAGATGGCCACTGCCCTGTTCTTTCATGATGGTCCCGAAGGTGCGGCAGCCATGGATGATGCCAAACAGGTTGGGGCCCAGCAGCCAATGCCAGTCTGCCATGGGTGTCTCCAGAAAGGGCCCCCCGGCGGCCACGCCGGCATTGTTGAAGGCATAATCGATCCTGCCCAGGAGTTCGCGAGCCCGTTGCCCCAGCGCATCAACGGCATCCGGGTCTGTGACATCGCAGCGTTGAAAAAAACCCTGTGTCCCGTGAGCCTCCAGCTCCTTGACCACGCCCATGGAGCGCCCCTCGTCCAGGTCAGCAATCAGCACTGCCCGAGCGCCGCGCCGGGCCCCTTCCAGCGCGAAGGCACGCCCCAGACCGCTGCCCCCCCCTGTGACCACAATATTTTTTTGGAAAAAAGTATTTTTCATCTATTGCCACCTCATGGATCATTTCTCCGCTTGGCCACCGGCTTTGCCCTGGCGATGAGTGATATCCCTTGCTGTGCAAGGTTTACCGATAAAGTTTCAGGATGGGATGGCTGTGGTAGGGTCCTGCTGGCCGGGCTGCGGGAGCACCTCCGGGCGGTCTAGCGTCACGAAATGACTGGTGTTGGCTGGTTGCACAACCGCCAGATGCTTGGCCTGTTCCAAAGCCGCCTTGAGGCTTTGGTTGTCAAGGATCATGTCCTTTTCACCCAGCAATACCGTACCGCGTGGCAGGGCGGCTAGTTGAGAGGGATGCCGTTCCTGGCGCCATTGCACCATGTCCCGCACGTTGACATCCACAGCCTGCCATGTGCATGGGTTGGAAGAAACCGTGTCAAGATAGCGGATCTTGCGTTCGTGAATGGGGGGGTTCATGCGTGCCATGAGCCGTCCTGTGGGCAAAAGACTCAGCAGCCCATAAACAAAGGGAATGAAATACATGCCTGCAGGGGAAAAAACAAACCGCACCGAGGGATGCGGCTGGGCGCCGGGCAGCAGGGGGGCTTCCAGGACCACATCGACATGGGCAAAGAGCTCGGGCCGTTGCAAGGCAGCTTCCAGGACCACGGCCCCTCCACGGGAATGTCCGTGGACGCGGGTGATGCCTGGCTGGCCAAAATGAGCCAGCGCCTCACAGAGGTTATGGGTATCATGGGCAATGGTGCCTGGTGCAAAAGGGTTGGGCTGGGGCCAAGTGGCTTTTTCCCTGGGCTTGAGCTGATCGGGACAGTGATACAGGCTGTTGTTGACCAGGGCCAGTTCCAGATCCGGGCTTGCGTATAGATTGGAAAAATAACGCCAGTCTTCCATGAAACCATGGATGGCCACCACCACGGCCCGGGGGGTGCCCTGGGCGGCCCGATGACCCACCAGGCCTTGGCCCACCTCGTAGATGGTGCCGGGAAAATCCTCACGATGTACACCGGGACGCTTTATTTGCAAAAGTTTTTTGCGTGAAAAGACCATCAGGCCCGCCACAGCGGCCAGGACAAGAAGCACAATGACGATGAAGCGCATGATAGCTCCTGCATGCCCAAGAGAAGGCACTAATCATTCATATCTATAGAAACATAGCCCCAACCATGGGGCTTATCAAGGCATCGAGGCGTGGCTATCTGAATCACATCCTTAGTTTTATAACATAACCATGAACCATCATGTGATCATCTGAATCCCCATGGGGACATCACTGGTGACAACCACTCCAGGCGATGCAATATCTTTATCATTGCCATGGCCTTCCGCCAGTATTGCGGATGGTTTCTGAAAAAGTCCACACCATCACAGATCTGGCGTAGCTGGTGGTGATTGATCTTAGGAGGCATGGATCAGTGCCGGTATGCCGCGCCGCACCATCCGGCCCTATCTACAGTATTTCTGCCCCAGGTTTGCTGTCCCCGGCAGCACGGCACCTGGCTTCATGGGGGGCACTGAAAGCAGGTCCGTGGAGCAGTTGCGGAGCAAGAACCCCTTGATTGACAGTGAGCGCAAGAACAGATTAGGATTTTAAGATTAAGGTAATGAATTTTTTATAATGTCAAATCATATTAAATATGGATGGTCTGGGTGGGCCGGACAGCTCAGAAAGGGGTAGCGCATGAACTTCGCTTTTACACTGTCCGGCTTCGCGGTGGGCTTGATCGTTGGCGTGACGGGGGTAGGTGGCGGCTCGCTGATGACGCCCTTGCTGGTGCTGTTGTTCGGCGTGTCGCCGGCCACCGCGGTGGGCACCGATCTGCTCTATGCCTCGCTGACCAAATCCATGGGCAGTTGGGTGCATGGTCGCCATGGTACGGTGGTGTGGCGCGTGGTTGCGCTGCTGGCTATGGGCAGCCTGCCTGCGGCGGTGATCACCATCATGGTTTTGCGCTCCTTGGCTCTGGATGAACAGCATCTGCGGCACGTGGTGACCACCGTGCTGAGCGTGGCCTTGCTGTTGACAGCACTTGCCCTGTTGTTCAAGGAGCGCATCAGGAAACTGGCGCAGCGTCCGGATGGCACGGTCCATGAACTGCATCACCGCTACCTGGATGCAGCAACGATTCTGACCGGCGTTGTGGTGGGTGCCCTGGTGACGCTTTCCTCGGTGGGAGCAGGGGTGCTGGGGACGGTGGCCCTGCTGTTTCTCTATCCACGCTTGCCCACGGCGAGCATCGTGGGCACAGACATCGTCCATGCCGTGCCCTTGACCGCAGTGGCTGGCCTGGGCCATCTGGCCCTGGGCACTGTGAATTTCGAGCTGCTGTTCAGCCTGTTGTTGGGATCATTGCCCGGGATCTACATCGGCAGCCATCTCAGCGCCCGGTTGCCGGAGCTGCTGTTGCGCAGGACCTTGGCAGCCATGTTGCTGATCATCGGCATCAGAATGCTTGCCTGATGTTCAGGACCGGGCAGGGTCACACCAGGGTAGCCAAGGCGGCGGCGCAACCGAGATAGCGCTCGGGCCGCAGCTCCAGGAGGCGCTCGGTGATCTCCTGGGGCAGATCCAGTGAATGGACAATGCGCCGATAGTCCTCCTCACTCAGCGAGCGGCCCTGGGAAGCCAGGCGGAAATGCTCGTAGGCAGCGGTTTTTCCAGCGGTGCGGCACAGGGTCTGAGCAGCTTCGGCCAGTAGCTCCCAATGCTGCTGCAAAGCGGCCAGCATGTTCGCTGGGCGGGGCACCAGGCGCAGCAGCCCCTGATTGAGATGCTGACAGGCCACCATCCAGTGGCCCAGCACCACGCCCAGATTGCGCAACACAGTCGAGTCCGACAGATCGCGCTGGTAACGGCTAATGGGCAGCTTGTCTTCCATGTGGGCGCACAACCCCGCTGCAAGCCCGAAGTTGCCCTCGGCATTTTCCAGATCGATGGGGTTCACCTTGTGGGGCATGGTGGATGAACCGATCTCCTGGCCGCGATGAGCCACGGCGAGATAGCCCAGGCTGGCATAACCCCATGCATCGCGACACAGGCTGATCCCAATGGCGCAGGTATGGCGCAGGCAGGCCAGGTGTTCCACCAGGTTGTCGTGGGGCTCGATCTGTGTGGTGTAGGGGTTGGGTTCCAGATTCAACGCGGTCAGAAAGGCTGCGGTCACAGCCGGCCAGTCCCGGTCGGGCAAGGCGGCGTGCAGGGCGCTGTGGTTGCCCACGGCCCCATTGAACTTGGCCAGGATGGGTTGGCTGCGCCAGCGGGTCTTTTGCCGTTCCAGGCGGAAACAGAAGTTGGCCCATTCCTTGCCCAGCGTGGTGGGCGTGGCCAATTGGCCATGGGTATGGCCCGGCATGGCGAGCTCACAGTCCCGATGGGCCATGGCGCGCAAGGTGGCGATCACAGCATCCAGCTCTGGCCATAGGCATTGCTCCTGGGCCTCGCGCCAGGTCAGCGCATAGGCCACGTTGCTGATGTCCTCAGAGGTGCAGCCAAGGTGCAAAAAGGGGATCAGGGGACGCAGCGCTGCTATATCTCCAAGCATTGCCCCCAGATGCAGCTCGATGGCCTTGATGTCGTGTCTGGTCTGGAGCTCCAGTTGTTTGATGGCAGCAGCATCACGCTGATCCAGGTGCAGGTTGTCCAGCGCGCGGCGGGCTGAGTCATCCAGGGTCACGACGGCTACCGACGGCAGGGCCAGATGGCGCAGCCAGGCCAGCTCTACCATGGCTCGGCGCAACAACAGCGCCTCTTCACTGAACAGCGCATGCAGCGGGACAGTCAGATGGGCGTAGCGGCCATCCAGGGGAGAGAGGGCCAGGATGGTCTGTGGTGGTTGTGCTGTCATGTGTTTTCCATCAATGGCAAAGACTATACTAATTTCATTTGCCACTGGATAGATGGGGGCTTGATGAACGATGTGACGTATCGCTTGGAACGCGACAGCATGGGCGAGCTGCGGGTGCCCAAGGAAGCGCTCTGGGGGGCACAGACCCAACGGGCCGTGGAGAACTTTCCTGTCAGCGGCTGGACGATGCCGCGCCGCTTCATCCAGGCATTGGGCTTGATCAAGGCCGCGGCGGCTACCGCCAACGAAAGCCTCGGCTTGTTGCCCGGCGAGCTGGCCCAGGGTATCGTCCAGGCGGCCCTGGGCGTGGCCGAGGGCAAGTACGACGACCAGTTTCCCATCGATGTGTTTCAGACGGGCTCGGGCACCAGCAGCAACATGAACGCCAACGAGGT
>WOZS01000045.1 GCA_011620135.1 Gammaproteobacteria bacterium | reverse complement strand
AGGCTGTGGGGTGGTCGGTTGCAGTCGATCACCAGCCGGGAATAGGGCTGGAGGACCGCGGTGGCATCCAATGCCGCGCTCAGTCCGGAGACCAGTGCCGCCGCCCCGATGTCCCAGGCGATGTGGCTGGCCAGCGCCGTCTTGTCCAGGCCGAGCGTGCCCAGGCGCCTGGGAATCCGCGTGCCTGCATGATCGCAAACCAGGAACCAGGGAGACAGACCTTCCGGCCGCTCGATGTGCCAAGGGGGTGGCTCGTCGGGCGCCAGTAGCGGGGCATTCATTCCGCTCATGGAAGAAAGCAGGCCATACCGGGCTGTGGAGGTATGCAGTCAGGTCCAAGAAAAATAGACAGATGGCGCTGAATCAAACGGTGAAACCCCGCCATCGCACATCGGGTGAAAAATGGATTCGGGCTCGGCAATCCATTATTTGTGGCCCCCCACAAGATGCTTCATTCACCTGCAGCAAGGCAGCTGCGCAGTGGCAGTGGCAGTGGCGGCAAGGAACAACTGCTACGCCACCAGGATTTCATGATACACCGATGTCTGGATTTGTCATCACATCGCCGCCGCCCGCATGCCCGCATCAATTGGGAGACGATCCTTTGCGCTGCAACGCATCGCTTCGCCTGACATGCCAGTCAAGGCACAAGCGCCAGGAAAAGATACGCCACGAACAACACCAGATGCACAGCCCCATGCATCACGTTAGTATGACCGGTTCCCAGCGTGATCGCGCTGACGAGAAAGGTGACCGCGAGCAACGCCATTTCCTTGGGCGCGAGGCCCAGGACCAGAGGCAGGTCAAAAAGGATGGACGCCAGCACCACCAAGGGCAGCGTCAGCCCTATGGTGGCGAGCGCCGAGCCAACCGCGAGATTCATGCTCGTTTGCAAGCGGTCGGCCCGGGCGGCTCGGACTGCCGCCCACGTCTCCGGCAACAATACCAATGCCGCAATCACGATCCCGACCACAGCTTTGGGTGCGTTTATCGCCTCGACACCCCTTTCGATAGTGGGCGAAAGCACTTTGGTGAGCCCCACAATCGCCCCCAGAGAAATCAGCAGAAAAACGAAACTTGCCCAGGCCTGTCCGTCGGTCGGCGGTTCGACGTAAACCTCTGGTTTGGCTACATTCGCCCTTGGAATGAAAAAATCGCGATGCCGCATGGTTTGAAAGAAAATGAAAATCGTCCAAAGCGTCGCCGAACTTGCCGCTACAAGCACAAGTTGCGACTGACTGTAGGTTCCGCTCGGGGTGGTTGTGGTGAACACTGGCAGGACGAGCGCCAGCGAGACCAGCACGATCAAGGCGGCCAGACCCGCGCCCGCCCCTTCCACGCGAAAACGCTGCTCGCGATGTGCGAGACTACCCAGCAACAGGCACAGACCCACGACCCCGGTGCAGATGATCATTACCGCGGCATACAGCGCGTCGCGGGCGAGTATCGCCATACCCTGCCCGCCTGCAACCATCATGGAAAGAATGAGTGAAGACTCGATGGCCGTCACTGCCAGAGCAAGCACGAGCGTGCCGAAAGGTTCGCCCACGCGATGCGCCACCACCCCAGCGTGATGAACGGCCACGAAAACCGCCCCTCCGAGGGCAAGCCCGCAGCTCAAGGCAAGCAGCGTTCCCATGCTTTCCCACAGCGTGACCAGTAGCATACCCAGCGCGAGCACCGGCACCAGCCATGTCCAGAAAGGCATTTTGATCTTCATGTGGGAGTGAATGGAATATCTTCTGGCATTTCGCGCAGGGGTCAGGTCTTATTCCATGCACCCCTCCTTTCCGAGTTCAGCGCCAGAACAGGAGGTCGTCCAGGCGGCGGCCCAGCCATGAGCTCTCGGGGATCTTTTCCAGGGTAAAGACGGGCGTCTGCAGGATGTCCTTCGTGCCCAACTGCACCCTCAACTGACCGATGGGCGTGGCTGCATTGACAGGAGCCCGCACCCGGCGGTGCAGTTCCAAAAAGGCTTGGAGCTGCCCATAACTTCCTTTGGGGTAGGTCAGGAACAGGTCATGCAGTACGCCCACGGGAACCTGCCATGCCGTACCCTTGCGTACCGGGAGGCGGGTCAGCACATGCCCTGCCGGGTAGAGTTTTTTGGTCTCGTAGAAACGAAATCCGTAGTTGAGCAGGGCGCTGGCTTCCTGGGAACGCAGCTTCTCGCTGGAGGTGCCAATGACGCTGGCCACCAGGCGCATGTCGTGGCGCAGCGCCGAGGCAACCAGGCAAAAGCCGGCCTCTTCGGTATGGCCGGTCTTGATCCCGTCAACACCTTCTGCACTCCAGAGCAGGCTGTTGCGGTTGTATTGCCGGATACCGTGGTAGGTGAACTCCTTTTCGGAAAACAGCTTGTAGTATTCCGGAAAATCCACGGCCAGGGCAGCGCCCAGCAGGGCCAGGTCATGGGCCGTGGAATAGTGGTCCTCATGGGGCAGGCCGGAGGCATTGGTGAAATGGCTGTGCAGCATGCCCAGGCGCCTGGCCTGGGTGTTCATGAGGTCGGCAAAGGCCTCCTCGGTGCCGGCCACGTGCTCGGCCAGCGCCACGGCGGCGTCGTTGCCAGACTGGGTGATGATGCCATGCAGCAGGTCGCTCACCGACACGTCCTTGCCCAGCTCGACGAACGTCTTGGAGCCCTGAGTGTTCCAGGCCTTCTCGCTGATTCTCGCTTTGTCAGCCATGTGCAATCGTCCGGCCTTGATCTCCATGAAGGCGACATAGGCGGTCATCATCTTGGTGAGGCTCGCGGGATGGATGCTGATGTCGGCATCATGGGCCGCTAGAAGCTGTTTGCTGTGGGCATCCATCAGGACATAGGATCTGGCCTGCAGTTGGGGTGGGCTCGGTATGGTGATGGGCGCCTGATGCGGCTTGGCCTGGAGCAGCGTCTGGGTGTAACCAGTCTGATACAGCAAAATCAGGCACAGTAAGGCGCGTCCCATGATTTTCATGGGGCTTTGGCCTGATGGCGCGATGGTGCTAGCATGGCAGGCAGCCGTATGGCTGGTTGAGGTGAGGCATATCATGTCGCTGTTGCTTTTGTGGCTGAAGGCTTTTCATGTCATTTTCATGGTCACTTGGTTTGCTGGATTGTTCTACCTTCCCAGGCTGTTCGTCTATCATGCCACCGCCAGTGACGTGATCGGACGCCAGCGTTTTGCCCTCATGGAACGGCGCTTGTTTGGCATCATGTCAATTGGGGCGGCAGGAACGGTGCTCTTTGGCGGCCTGCTGTTTGGCTATGGTCCATGGTTGAGCTATCTGCATGCGCCATGGATGCATGGCAAACTGACGCTGGTTTTCTTCTTATTGTGCTATCACCTCTGGTTGTATCTGTCCATGCGCCGTTTTGCGGAAGGAAGCAACCGTCATGGCCAGCTATATTATCGCATTGCCAATGAGGTGCCTAGTGTGCTGCTGGTGGGGATTGTTGTTTTGGCGGTTGCCAAGCCTTTTTGAGGGGTCGTGTGGTTGTCTCTTGAAGTTGTCTCTTGAAAAAGGGCCGCCCTGTCACCATCTTGTTCATGGGAGGATGACAAGGAGTCGCGGATCCATTCTCGATTCTATGACATTTGGTTTTGATGGAGGAAGACAACATCATGGACATGACTCGTTATGACCCTTTTTCTGTATTGCGTTCCCTGCGCCAGGACATGGAGAGGGCCTTTCAGGAGGCCGGCTGGCCGCAGACCACTGACAGCTCCCAGGTGGCCACGGCCCAATGGGCGCCTGCGGTGGATATCAAGGAAGAGCCGGGGCGCTTCGTGATCTATGCCGACATTCCGGGTGTGGATCCGGAGAAGATCGAGGTGACCATGGAGCGCGGCATGCTGTCCATCAAGGGGGAGCGCAGCACGGAGAAAAAAGAGGAGAAGGAAGGCTTCATGCGAGTGGAGCGGTCACGGGGTACGTTTTATCGTCGCTTCAGCCTGCCCGATACTGCCGATCCGGAGCATATCCAGGCAAAGGGCAATAATGGCGTGCTGGAGGTGATCATTCCCAAGAAACCCGCACAGCAGGCTCGCCGCATCGAGGTGCAGAAGTAATAGCTGCGAGAGATACTGTCCCTCAGGAAGGCCCGGTGACGGGCCTTCCTTATTTTGGTCCAGGGCCGGCGTCATGGGCGCGGACAGACAACCCGTCCCTGGCAGACCAGCGTACCGGTCCATGGTTCCAGTTTGCAGCGGGCCTGGGGCATGGTGCCGATCCATAGTCCCAGATGTCCACCCTCAAGGGGTTTTTCAGGGAAATGCACCACCATGCCATGCTGTTCCTGGGCCTTGGCCAGCATGCATCGGTAGAGCTGCTGGAAATGCAGGTGGTCATGAACAAACAGGGCGCCAGGGAGCGACAGCGCAAGCAGCGCGATACCGGCTGTCCGTGCCGGCTGGTGCCCATGCCTGAGGGTAGTGAGGGCAGCGATGAGCAGCGGCATGACAAACAGCCGTCCTTGAAAGTGGCTCCAGTGGATCAATGGCCGTGCGCCTGGCATTGGCAACATGCCGGCATAGAGTATGGCGGTGAGCAGCCAGACCAGCACAGCACAGGAGCGTGCCGGGGCATGCAACGATCGCCACCACAGGAGACTCAGCGCGCCTCCAGCCAGGGCCAGCCATGGACTGGCGGGCACGCCACCAAAGGGTAGCCCGGCAAGCAGGCCACCGGCTGCCGCGAGCATGTGCTGCAGGGCAAAGCCGTGCAGGTCTGCCGCGGAGCCAAGCGCGACGCGCTGCTGGCGCAGCACGGCATAACCCAGCATGCCGGTGAGCAAGGGGACGAGCAGGCGCAGCCGGTCACCGCGCGTCCTGGGCAACAGGCCAAGGATAGGCAGGACGGCAAGGCCGAGCAGCGCGCTTTCCTTGCAGAAAAAGGCAAGGCCTAGGCACACACCCGCGCCCAGCCACAGTCGGTTCTGGGCACAAAGTACCGCCAGGCCAAGGCTCAGTGTGACCATGGCATCGTAGATGCTGGCAAACCAGCCGGCCATGACAAGGCCGCTTGGCGAGAACAGCATGGCAACCAGCAGCAGGCATGGCAGGACCCACCCCGACTTCCCCTTGCCATCAAGGGCATGGGGTCCGGGGCGCCTGACAAGAAGGTACATGCCGCAGGCATGGCAGGCTGCCGTCACCAGGCGCAATGCGGGAAAGGCAAGGTGCGCCTGGCTGTCCAGTAGATGCCAGATCACAAGGATCACCATCTGTGGCAGGGGCCGAAAAACATGTCCCGGGGCCTGCTGCCAAATGGCCTGCCAGGCCGGGCCCAGCGGCTGTTCGCCCAGCCAGAGCAACATGTTCTGTTCATCCCATATCGGTGCCTGGATGAGGCGGATGGTGAGCAGGCCCCACATGACCAGCAGGGCTGCAGGAACCAGGCGACGGGCCATCACCTGGCGCGGGTTGCCTACGGCTTGCACTGGACCATGGGCTCTGGGAGAATGCCCAGATGCCGGGCTTGCGGCTGGGAGGGTGGATGACTGACACTCAATATGGATATGGTTTCGAGGTATGCGCCAAGATTCCAGGGCCTCTGCAGGGTCTCGAGGTGTTGGCAAACAATCTGGCGTTCAGCTGGGATCGGCGCATCCGCGGCCTGTTCTTTCGCATGGACTCTGCCCTGTGGGAACGGTGCGAGCACAACCCCAAGGTGTTGCTGCGCTACATCAGCCAGGCGCGCCTGGAGCACCTGGCCGCCGATGCGTCCTTTTTGGAAGAATACCATCATGTGCTGGCCCTGTTCGCCGACTATGAGAGCGAGACCAAGCAGATCAACACCCGGGTGCAAAGCCTCATGGCGGGCACCAATCCACCTACCATCGCCTATTTCTGTACTGAATACGGCTTTCATGAGAGCCTGCCCTTGTATTCCGGCGGGCTTGGTGTGCTGGCCGGAGACCACCTGAAGGCATCGAGCGATCTGGGGGTGCCCCTGGTGGCAGTGGGGCTCATGTACCGCCAGGGCTATTTTATACAGACCATCGGGCTGCATGGCGAGCAAGAGGCTCATCATATCCCAACCCATCTGGCCGACCTGCCCATCGAGCCTGTGACGGGGGAGGATGGCAGCGAACGGCGCCTGGGTGTGCCATTTCCCGGCCGGACCATCTGGTGTCGCATCTGGGAGGCGCGCATCGGCCATGTGCGGCTTTATCTGCTGGATACCGACGTGGCCGAGAACGATCATACCGATCGTGCCATCACCTATCAGCTCTATGGCGGGGATCATGCCAACCGCATTGCCCAGGAGCTGGTGCTGGGCGTGGGTGGGGTGCGCGCGCTGCGCGACCTGGGCATCCATCCCGGTGTGTGGCACATGAACGAGGGCCACGCCGCCTTCGTGGTGCTGGAACGCTGCCGGGAGATGATGATGGCCGGTCTCGATCTGTCCAGCGCCCTGGAGGCCGTGGCCTCGTCCCAGGTCTTTACCACCCATACGCCTGTGCCGGCGGGTCATGACAAGTTCGACCGCATGCTGGCGCTGCGCCACCTGGAACCCCTGGCTGCCGAGATGGCTGTTCCCGCCGAGCAACTGCTGGCCCTTGGAGCCAGCAAGGCCGAACCCGATTTGTTCAACATGACGACCTTGGCGCTGCGTGGTTCGCGGTTTCGCAATGGCGTGAGCCGGGTGCACCGTGATGTGGCCGCGAACATGCTGGGGTTCATGTGGCCCGAGATCGACCCTGCGGAAAACCCTGTGGGTTGCGTGACCAATGGCGTGCATCTGCCCACGTTCCTGGCTCGGGAATGGGGGGTACGCTTCGATATGCGCTTTCAAGGCTGGCGGGGCCGCAAGACCGATCAGTCCTTCTGGAATGAGGCCATCGAGGGAATCTCGGATTACGAGTTCTTCAGCCTGCGCCAGGGGATGAAGGCCGAGATGCTCGAAGAAGTGCGTCGGCGTCTCTTGCGCCAGGGGCAGCGCAATCGCATCGGCATGACCCACCTGGAGCGCATGACAGCACGGCTGACCCCGGCAAACGATGTGCTGGTGCTGGGTTTCGCCAGGCGATTTGCCACCTACAAGCGCGCCACGCTGCTGTTTCACGATACCAAGCGGTTCGCCCGGCTGCTGTCCGATCCGGAGCGGCCCGTGATCCTGGTCTTTGCCGGCAAGGCCCATCCCCAGGACAAGGCCGGCCAGGACTTCATCAAGACCATCACTACCCATGCCCGCTCGCCTGAGTTCCTGGGCAAGGTGTTCTTTGTTGAAGGCTATGACCTGGCCTTGGCGCGCAAGCTGGTCACCGGGTGCGATGTGTGGCTCAACTGTCCGCGCTATCCCCAGGAGGCCAGCGGCACCTCCGGCCAGAAGGCAGCCATGAACGGCGTGCTCAATCTCAGTGTGCTGGATGGCTGGTGGGCCGAAGGCTATGACGGTAACAACGGCTGGGCGGTCCAGCCGGCTGTGGAGCTGGGGCTTGCGGAGCGGGATGCCGCAGAAGCAGAGGAGTTTCTGGATCTGCTGGAAGATCAGGTCATCCCCTTGTATTTTACCAGGGGTACCCTGGGCTATCCCAGGGAATGGGTGCAAACCATGAAACACGCCATGGCTTCCACTTTGGCCCGGTTCAACGCCGAGCGCATGGTGCTCGATTATCTGCGAGACTTCTACATCCCTGCATCGAAGCTGGGTAGCAGTCTGTCTGCCCACCAGGGTGAGGGTGCCAAGGAACTGGCCTCCTGGCGGCGACGCATCGATATCCATTGGCCAAACCTGCAGGCTCGGCTGATTCGGGACCATGGTGATGCCTTTCGGCATGGTGATCTGCTGCAGTTGCAGGTGGCTGTGCGCCTCGATGGTCTGGAGCCCTCCGATCTGTGCGTGGAGGTCGTGATGACCCGTGCTGCGCCGGGTCAGGAACTCCGGGACGAGACCTGTTATCGGTTCGAGGCCCAGGATAGCGCAGCAGGGGAGATGATGTTCAAACTGGCCATACCACTCCTGGACAATGGCCGCTTCACCTACAGGATTCGCCTATTCCCCACCCATCCCAGGCTGAGCCATCCTTTCGAGACCGGCTATATGCGCTGGCTGTGAGATGGACTCAATCATGGCCACCTGCGCCACGGATGGCCATCATGGCTGTGCAGTGGCCCGGGGGGGCGTAGTTGCTCGGCTGCCGGCAGACCTCCAGCCATGCCACGGCCATTGCCTGCTGTCATGACGCAAGTATCACCTCGCGACGCCATGTTGCCGGCCCGTTGGGCGTTTGCGCCGCCTGTTGATCAGCGCTTGATCGCTTCCAGCAATATCGTGTCGATGTCGAACGAAAAGTCGTCAGCCACATTGAAATAACGCCGCACTTCGGCCGGCGCAC
>WOZS01000054.1:22913-41387 GCA_011620135.1 Gammaproteobacteria bacterium | reverse complement strand
CGCCCTGCAGGCAGTACCTCCCCGTTTCACCCTGAAAGCAAGGATGCGCTTTTCCTCCAAGAACCCAGACTCGCTGGGTTATTGCGCCAAGCTGGGTTTTTACGACACTTATGAGCCAAAACCCAATGTGGTGGAAATGGGCGTCCGCGCCGATTTCAACAGTCCACTGTCGTTGGGCGTGCCCCTGCTCTACAGCGAGGCCGTCTATGGGATCGACATGGGACGAGGGGCGGAGCGTGGTGAGTATACTGACTTCGAGTTCAAGCCCAATACCTGGTACCAGCTGGAGCTGCGCTACCTGGACGACCAGTCAGTGGCCCAGCTGTGGGTCGATGGCGTGATGCAGTCCGAGACGCCCATCAAGCTGACTGGTAGATTTTTCGCCATGTTGAGGGTCTGCGGCCAGCAAAATGGCGATCAGATCACGGCTGATTTTCAGGACGTGACCATGGGGGGCTTCGTTCCCGGTGGCAACGGCGATGGCAACGAGGTTCGTCCCAATGACGTCTGGAATACCCACAGTGATCCGCAAACCTATGGGTTGATCATGCGCCAGACGAATTGGAAGCCTGATGTGCTCCAAAATGCCAATTTTCATGGTGTCGGCGGCACTGTCGCTGGCGCCCCGCCCAATCTACAGCCCTGGCCTACGGCAACGGCTCTCAACGTCGAATTCTGGTTCAATCAATGAGGAGTTGACTATGCACGCTGCTGCCATTGGTGCTTGGCGATACGCTGTACCGTTGTGCGGTGGTCTGCTGGCTGGCCCCCTGGTTGAGGTTGAGGCGCAATCCCCGCATCCCATGCAGGAAGGGCTGCCGAGGGCCTCGCTTGCTGGCAAGATGCGTTTTTCCACTGATCCCGCTAACAAGACCAATGGGTACTGCGCTGGCTTCTCCATGCACGATCATAGCAGGAACGCAGTGCAGATCGGCGTCCAGTCGGACTGGCATGATGTGCCGTCCTCGGGTATTCCCAAGGTGCATTCCAACATGCACTATGCGTCCGCTGACCTGGGTCGTGGCGCGGGCTTCCAGTACGAATATGGCGATTATAGATTCAACCAGAATACCTGGTATCAGGTGGAACTGCGCTATTTCGATGATCAGAAAATAGCCCAATTTCTGGTTGATGGCCAGGTGGTCTATACGGTGCCTGCCATCCTGGTGGGCCGCATTTTTTTTAGTGTGCTGGTCTGCGGGCGCAACAATGGCGATGTGGTCAAGGCCGATTTTGAGAATGTGACCATCGGCGGGTTCATTCCCAATGGCAATGGTAAGTCCAATGATGTGGTGCCTTACTTCCAATGGAATACCAGGAATTACAACTTCTGGGGGCTATCCATCCAGCAGACCAACCACGTCAACATGTGGCAGGGTGCCAATTTCCATGCCGAGGGCACCATCACGGGCATGCCTCCGGGGCTGGATTGGGATACGGTGGAACCAGCCACCGGGAAAGCACCACAGGCCACGGCGCTGAATGCCGAATTTTGGTTCAATCAATAAGCAGACATAACGCTGGGTGGCCATGATGGCACAGCCTGCGCAGCAGCAAGCCATGGCTTGCTGACGCTGATGAACGTGCCCATGGGTTCGCCTGCCAAGGCGGCGGCCAAGGCTACAGAGGAAAGCAGCAGCCGTTGTGCCATTTATTTTTTCTACGATCCCCAAGGACGGGTGGATGGTTATGTGAGCCATGCGCTCGTTACCCTGCGTCCTTATGTGGACCATCTGCTGGTGGTGTGCAATGGCGCCTTGGCTGATGCGGGGCGTGAAAGGCTCGAGCTGTGCTGCGATACCCTGTTGCTTCGGGAAAACACCGGCTTCGATGTCTGGGCCTACAAAGAAGCGCTGCACTTCCTGGGTCGGGAAAAGCTGGCTTGTTGGGATGAGCTTTTGTTACTCAACCATACCTTTTTTGCGCCCATCTTCCCATGGAGTGAGCTGTTCGGGCACATGGCCGCCCGCACCTGCGACTTCTGGGGGATCAGCGCCCACCGAGAGATCAAGGGCGCTTCGGGATGCGTCGTGCTGCCCTTTCATGTCCAGTCGCATTTCATCGCCGTGCGCAGGCGCATGCTGGCTTCCCAGTCCTTTTGGCGCTACTGGCAGGCCATGCCCAGCATCAACTCCTATGAGGAGTCCATCCATGTTCATGAGGCGTTGTTCACCAAGCATTTCATAGGCCAAGGTTTTACCTGTGCCGTCTATCTGGACCCCGATGCCTTTTCTTCCGACAATCCTGTTTTTCTGGAAATCCAGCAGACCCTGGCGCAACGCTGCCCCATTCTCAAGCGCCGCCCATTTTTCCATGACCCGCTCTACCTGGAAAAGGAGGCGGTGGATCTCCAGGCCGTGTTGCGCTGCATGGCCGAGCGCTCCAACTACGACCAGCGGCTGATCTGGGAAAGCATCAGCCGTGCTGCACCGCTGCGCACACTGTACACCAACACGCAGCTGCTCTCGGTGCTGGATGAAGACCCACAGTCAAATGGCCCGATAGAGCCATCATGGCGTCTTGCCGTAGTGATGCATGTGTATTATCTCGAATTGCTGGAGGAGCTGATGGCCCATGCCTTGCGTATCCCGGGGCCTTTCGACTTGGTCATCACCACAGACACCATGGAAAAACAAGCTGCTATCACGGCAACCCTGTCCGATTTTTCCAGGGGCTCAGTGGATGTACGCTGCGTGGGCAATACAGGACGGGATATGGCGGCCCTGCTGCTGGGCTGCCGGGATGTGGTGCTGCAGGGCGGCTACGACCTGATCTGCAGGCTGCATACCAAACGCTCTGCCCAGGATGGCCCGCGTGGCACCCAGTTCAAGCGCCATCTGCTGGAAAACCTGCTGGGTTCCCCGGCCTATGTGCAGCGGCTGCTGCAGCTTTTCGCCCGCGACCCCTGGCTGGGCATGGTGATGCCGGTGACCGTGCACATCGGCTATCCCACACTGGGCCATGCCTGGTTCACCAACAAGGGCAGGGCAGCAAGCCTGGCGGAGAAGTTGGGCATCACGGTTCCTCTCGATGAGCATACCCCCCTGGCCGCCTACGGTTCCATGTACTGGTTTCGCCCTGCGGCGCTGCGCCGCCTCTTCGAGCATCCATGGCAAACACAGGATTTCGATGAGCCCCGGTATGGGGACGGTGATCTGCCCCATGTCATCGAGCGACTGCTGACCTACTGCGCCCAGCAGGATGGCTACATGACCCGCTGCGTCATGACAGCCACCCAGATGGCCAAGAATTATGTATTTTTGGAATATAAATATCAGGCGCTGGCCAGCTGTTTTGCCACAGGCGATGTGCGCGAGCAGATCAGCGCCATGCTGTGGGGTCATATCCCCCATGGCGGCGTGCGCCATGCCGCAGCCCAGCTCAAAAGAGCAACGTGGCATCTGGCGGCTGCCCTGCGCCGCTCCACCACGGTGCGCCTCAAGCATCTGGGGCGCCGGCTGTGGATCTGGCGACAGCACGGCAAGGAGATGACATGAGCCCGTTGATTCCATATGGCGCGAGCTGTCTTGTGACCGGCGGGGCTGGTTTCATCGGCTGTGCGCTTGCGCCGCGCCTGCTGGAATATTTTGACCAGCTGCTGGTGCTGGATAACCTACATCCCCAGGTCCACCCCCATGGGGCGCTTCCTGCTGCCCTCCCGGAGAAGGTGCATTTCATCCAGGGTGATGTGACAGACCGCCAAGCCTGGGATACCCTGCTGGCCGAGCACAACCCGGCGCTGGTGGTGCATCTGGCCGCAGAAACCGGCACCGGGCAGTCACTCACCGCGGCACACCGTCATGCCGAGGTGAATGTCTCGGGCCTGGCCTGCATGCTCGATGCCATGGTGCGCCACAACAAACGGCCCCAGCGCATCGTGCTGACTTCCAGCCGGGCTGTCTATGGCGAGGGGGCCTGGCAAGGTGAACGGGGTATCGTCTATCCGGGGCAGCGCAGCAAAGCCCAGCTGGAGCAGGGGCAGTGGGATTTCCCCGGGCTCAGCCCCTTGCCCTTTGCAGCCCAGCACACCCAGCCTCACCCCAGCAGTGTCTATGGCGTGACCAAGCTTGCCCAGGAGCAGCTGCTGGCGGTATGGGGTGAGGCCATGGCTGTGGAGACAGCCATCCTGCGGCTGCAGAATGTCTATGGCCCCGGGCAATCCCTGGCCAACCCCTATACGGGCGTGGTCAGTACCTTTGCCATGTTGGCCGCCGCCCACAAGAGTATTCCTGTCTATGAGGATGGGCAGATCACCCGGGATTTCGTGTTCATCGACGATGTGGTGAGTGCCTTGTGCGCCCTCATCGCCTACCCTGCGGTGCCGCGGCATCCCCTGGATGTGGGCAGCGGCCAGGCGGTGACCATCGCCGAGGTCGCAGCGCGCATCGCCCGGCGCTATGGGGCGCCAGCCCCGCACATCACCGGCGCCTTTCGCCATGGCGATGTGCGTCACGCTGCCTGTGAGCTTTCCCCAACCATGGCTGCCCTGGACTGGCGGCCGCAGGTTTTTCTCGAAGAGGGGCTGGAGCGGTTCTGCCGCTGGGTGGACCAGCAACGCAAGGTGGCGTTCTAGGGGCGAAGCCAGTCTCAGCTTCTCAGCTTGGCCATGGGGGTTGCCTCGCTGACTGCCGCCTTGCCCATGGCCTCGCAGGCCCATAGCACCCGTTCCGGCGTGGCCGGGATGGGCAGTTCCGGCGCCATGCGGTAATCTGCGAGGCTGGCGATGGCATCGCGCAGTGCCGACCACACCGAGATGGCCAGCATCAGCGGCGGTTCGCCCACCGCCTTGGAACAATAGATGGTCTTTTCGGCATTGGGATGCTCGAAGAGCTGCACGTTGAAGATGGGCGGCACATCGCCTGCGGTGGGAATCTTGTAGCTGGCAGGCCCTGGGGTGGCCAGGCGGCCCTGGTTGTCCCAGACAAGCTCTTCTGTGGTCATGTAGCCCAGGCCCTGGACAAAGCCGCCTTCGATCTGGCCCATGTCCAGCGCCGGGTTGAGGCTTGTGCCCACATCATGCAGGATGTCCACCCGCTGGACCTGATAATGACCGGTACGGCTGTGCACCGCCACCTCGCTCACCGCAGCACCCCAGGCAAAATAATGGAACGGCCGGCCCTGGCCACGCTCGAAGTCGAAATGTATCTTTGGGGTGCGGTAGAAGCCCGTGGCCGAAAGGGGGATGCGCGCCAGATGGGCGGCCTGGGCGGCCTGGGCCAGGTTCAGACACTGGCTACCCGCCATGATGCCTTTTTCTGTGAAGCGTATCGCCTCTATGGACGTATCCAGGTGCCGGGCCAGGAAGCGGGTCAACCGCGCCTTGATCTTCATGGCCGCCGCCCGGGCGGCCATGCCGTTGAGATCGGTGCCGCTGGATGCGGCGGTGGGTGTGGTGTTGGGCACCTTATCGGTGCGGGTGGCGCTCACGGTTACCTGCTCGAAGGGCACGGCAAACTCCCGGGCCACGATCTGGGCCACCTTGGTGTTGAGACCCTGGCCCATCTCGGTGCCGCCATGGTTCAGGTGGATGCTGCCATCGGTGTAGAGGTGCAGCAGGGCGCCGGCCTGGTTCAGGTGCCGGGCGGTGAAGGCGACGCCAAACTTCACCGGCGTGAGGGCCAGGCCATGACGCACGGTGCCAGCAACACGGTTGGCGGCATGGATGGCCCGGCGGCGCTGCCAGTAGTCGCTGCTGGCCACCAGCTGCTCGATGATCCTCGGCAGGGGGTTGTGGGTGATGGTCTGCCCGTATGGGGTGCGCAGCCCCTTGCCCCGGTAGAGATTGGTCAGGCGTATCTCCAGTGGGTCCTTGCCCAGCGACCAGGCGATGTCGTCCAGGGCGCGTTCCATCACCAGCATGCCCTGGGGGGCACCAAAGCCGCGAAAGGCGGTATGGGAGACCGTGTTGGTGCGGCAGCGCCAACCGGAGATGGCTGCATGGGGCAGATGATAGGCGTTGTCCACATGCAGCATGGCCCGGTCCACCACGCCATCGGAGAGATCGGGCGACATGCCGCAGTCGGCCAGCAGCTCCACCCGGGCGGCGCGCACCCGACCCTGATCGTCGTAGCCCACCTGGGCTGTGCTGGTGAAGGGATGGCGCTTGCCGGTGAGCATCATATCCGCGTTGCGGGGCAGGCGCAGCTTGACGGGCCGGCCGGTATGGCGGGCCAGCAGGGCGGCCAGGCAGGCCCACTGGGCGGCCTGGGTTTCCTTGCCGCCAAAGGCACCACCCATGCGCCGCACTTCCACCAGCACGGCGGCCTGGGGAATGGCCAGCACCCGGGCCACCAGTTTTTGTATCTCGCTGGGATGCTGGGTGGAACTGAAGATCTGCAGCGTGTCGTCCTCGCCGGGGATGGCCAGCGCCACCTGGCCTTCCAGGTAGAAATGCTCCTGGGCGCCGCTGTGCTGGCGGAACGTCAGCACATGTGGGGCAGCCTGCAGGATCTGCTCTGGCGTACCAGAGGCGAGCTGCCGGGTGGGCCGTACCAGGCTGCGGCTGTCCCTGGCCGCAAGCACATCCAGCAGCGGGGGTGCGGCCTCGCAGCGCACCACCGCCTGATGCGCGGCGCGACGGGCGGCCAGCTCACTGTGTGCCGCCACGGCAAACAAGACCTGACCATGAAAGTCGATGGGGCCCGCGCACAGCAGAGGGTCGCCCGGGAAAATCGCTCCGATGTCGTTGTCCCCAGGCACATCGGCCGCGCTCAGCGCGGCCACCACGCCAGGGAAGGCCCGCACCGCGGCCAAGTCTAACCCCAGCAGGCGTCCGCAGGCAATGGGGGCCATGCCCAGCGCCGCATGCAGCAAGCCGGGCGGCTCGGGCAGGTCGTCCACATACTGGGCCCGACCCGTCACGTGCTTGATGGCACTCTCATGAGCGCGGGCATGCTCATGCTGGGCTATGGTGGTTGTTGGGGCGTTGTCCGTCTGCTGCTGATGCCGTGTCGCCCTGACTGGGCAGGGTAGGCCGTCGCACTGCTTCTGGGCGCTATCCAGCAACACCCTGGCCATGTGCAGGCGGTAGGCCGCAGAGGCCCGGGCATCGTCCATGGGGCGACAGCAGCGCTCCAGTGCGGCATAGGCCGCCTGCAGCGCATGGCCATCGAAACGCCGCCCCATGAGGGTTTCCTCGACCTGGTGAGCGCGCATGGGAACAGAGGCCATGCCACCCAGGCCCAGCCGCGCCTGGCGCACCACGCCGGCCTCGTCCCGGTGGAGCCACAGAGCAAGGGAGATGACGGCAATGTCGTCCTCGTGGCGCTTGGTGATTTTCTCCACGAACAATCGCTGGGTCGCACCCAGCCTGGGGATGTGGATGGCCTGGATGTATTCTCCGCTGTCCAGTGCTGTGGTCCGGTAGCCGGTGAAAAACCCATCCAACGAGATGTTGCGGCTACCCTTGGGGCTGCGCAGCTGCAAGGTAGCGCCCAGCGCCATCAGTACAGGGGCCATGTCACCCACCGGTGAGGCGTTGGCCAGATTGCCGCCGATGCTCCCGCGATGGCGGATCTGTGGCGAGCCCAGGCGTTCGAGCAGGTCTGCCAGACCGGGATAGGCGGCCAGGGCTGCGGTGCAGGCCGCATAGGGCCGGGCGGCGCCAATGATCAGGGCATCGTCGCGCTGTTCCAGGATGTGCAGTGCGGCGATGCGCTCCAGCAGCACCATCATGGGGAGCGGGTGCAGTTGCTGGGTATGACGCAGCATGGCATCAGTGCCGCCGGCCACCAGCAGGGCCTCGGGGTGTTCTTGCAGGATGGCATCCAGCTCATCCAGCGTGGTGGGCATCAGGACAGAGCCATGGCGCAGCACCTCTCCATGGCTGAAAGCCAGCAGTTTGCGGGCCGCAGCTTGCTGGTCGACCATGGGTTGCGGGGGGGCGGCCTGTATCTGCCTGGCTGCCTGTACGATGGGTCGGTAGCCGGTGCAGCGGCACAGGTTGCCGGACAGCGCAGTTGTTGGTGGTGCAGCAGCACCGTTTTGCTGCCAGGCAAAGAGGCTCATCACGAAGCCCGGTGTGCAAAAGCCACACTGGGAGCCATGGCAGTCCACCATGGCCTGCTGTACCGGATGCAGGGCCCCACCACGGGCCAGGGATTCCACCGTATACAGCGCCCGGCCATGCAACGCCTGCACCGGGGTGATGCAGGCGTTGATGGCCTTGTGATGCAGAGCCAAGCGGTCAGCACTACTGGTCACCGCCTCGGCCAGCACCACGGTGCAGGCCCCGCAGTCGCCAGAGGCACAGCCCTCCTTGGTGCCACAGCGCCGCAGGGTGGTGCGCAGGTACTCCAGCAGCGTCACCGCCTCGCACGGCTCGGGCAGGGTATGTGGCGTATCATCCAGCAGGAAGTGGATCATGGACGGAATCTCAGGACCATCACATCCATCATAATCTGATTGTGCCATGCAGGAAAGCTGCCAGGGGTGTGGCAGACCAGGCACCTCAAAACAAGCGCGCTGTCATGCCGAACCTGAAAAGCACAGCCAAGCTTGCCGCCTTGAAGCGGCTCATGCGCAGGGCCGATGGTTTTGTCGGCCTCCATGCGCCCATCTCTGGTGATGGAGGCAAGACCTCACGGCCCGCCTTGCCCGATTGGTCGCCCTACGGCGCACCGCTTGCAGCGGGCTCGTGGCGCAGTGCGCGCAGATCAGCGAGGACCTGCTGGCTGTGGGTGGCGGGGTCCACCTTGGTGTAGACCTTGGCGATGCGGCCGGATGGATCGATCAGAAAGGTATGGCGCTTGGCCATCCGGACACCCGGCAGGGGACCCAGGGAACCATAGGCGGCAGCCACCTGACCGGATTCATCCGCCAGGAGCAAGAAGGGCAGCTGGTGTTTGCCGGCAAACTCCCTGTGGGAGGCGATGCTGTCCACACTCACGCCCAGCAGGACGGTTTGCGTCTGTTGCAATGCGGCGCTGTCGTCCCGGAAGCGCTGGGCTTCCGTGGTGCAGCCCGGTGTGTTGTCCCTGGGGTAAAAATACAGTACCAGCCATTGGCCGCGATAGTCGGCCAGGCGGCGGATGGTGCCGTTTTGATCTGGCAGCGCGAAATCTGGCGCGCGAGCCCCCTCTTTTGGGGTGGCTGACCACGCCACACCCAGCCACAGCACGGCGGCCATCCACGGTAATGTCTTCAGCAACGTCTTCATGGGTTCAGTCTAGCGCTATTGCCCAGAATAACCAGCCCCACCGAGGTTCAGCCGATGGCGGCGATGGCATAGCGTACCGCGCCATCGAACAGCCTGGTGCCGCCGCCTTCGGCAATGGTGCGGCGCAACAGGGCAGAGTCTTCCACCACCACGCCTGCCAAGTAGTCCACACCGAATGTGGCCAGCTGGGGCAGCCAGGGGGTGGTGGGCCCCATGAGCACAAGCTGCGCGTCACTTGCCAGTTGGGCAAGCCGTGGGAAGGTCTTGTTGGGCAGGCTGCTGGCGGTGAGAAACACCCAATCCGCCTCTGGTATGGTGAACTCGCAGGCCGCATCGGGCAGGTCGCCTGGAGCCGGCTGGCGCTCCAGGATGGTCAGCGCCATGCGGTCTGCATAGCGCTCGATACCCGGATAATGCCCCACCACCACCACCTGCCTGCCCTCGAGCTGGGGAGCGAGGTGCGCGAAGACCGCCAGATTGCCGTGCCCGAGAGGCTGTGCGGTGCGGCTGATGGCGTTGTCCGGACGATTGATGCATGCATTGATGGCCGCCATGCCCAGCACCGCTTCTGTGGGGTGCCAGGAACGCACCCAGGTGGTGAGCTCATGGAGCAGGCGACCCTGCAGCGTGCCTGAGAAAGCCAGCGTACGGCTGGTGGCAGGTGGCGTCATGGCCAGGCCCAAGCTGTCATCCGCACCGTGGCACATGGTCCACACCTGGCCAATCAACACCTCGTCCACAGGAGCGGTGCCCACAGCCTGGGCAAGCAGCAACTCGTAGACTGCCCAGGGGTCATGGGTACGGGGCATGGAGTGCCTCTGGGTGGTCAGGAGGGTTGGGGCTTGTTGCGGATCCTGCCGATGGGGATGAAATCCGGTCGCGGGGCGTCCTGGTCCTTGAACACCTTGAATACCTTTTCCTGCACAGGGGTGGAATGCAGGAAATCCTCATAGGCTCGTGTCAACAACCCGGCGCACAGTGCCTTGCCGGAAGCCTCGTCCATGGCGGCAAGACCCTCTGCCTGCTGCATGTAGGTATTGAAGCGTTGCAGCACATGCAGCCGCACCACGCGCAGGACGGCGGGATCGTAGCCCACGCCCAGAGCCTCGAAAAAATCCTCTGCAGCCGAGAGTCGTTGCAACTGGTCGAGCCATGCGGTCATGGCGGCACCTCCTGTAGGTCATGGTCCATGAAGGGATGGGTGAAGGAGTCCTGCCGGGTAGCCAGCAAGGTGCGCAGCATATCGGTCAGGTCCTGGGGCTTGTTCTGCGTGGCGAGCAGGCGGATGTTATCCACCAGGGACCCCAACAGGCGCTCGTCCACGTCAATGCCCAGCTGCGCGCAGGCATGGCGCACCGCCGAACGGCCGCTGTGCTTGCCCAGCACGAAGCGATGCTGCATGCCGATCTCGGCGGGGTCGAATGGTTGGTAGGTGAGGGGCTGCTTGATGAGCCCATCCACGTGGATGCCGGATTCATGGGTGAAGACCAAATCGCCCACGATGGGCTTGTCGCCCGGGACCTGGCGCCTGGCGCGCTGGGCCACCAGATGGGACAGCGCCCGCAGGGTGCCGGGATCGACACCGGTCTGGTGGTGTTCCAGATGATGCAGTGCCATCACCACCTCTTCCAGAGGGGCATTGCCGGCCCGCTCGCCGAGACCGTTGACGGTGACGCTCAGGGCCTGGGCGCCGGCGCGCACCGCAGCCAGCGAGTTGGCGCAGGCCAATCCAAAATCGTTGTGGGCGTGCAGTTCCACCGGAATGGGCACGGCGGCCACCAGGGCGCCGATACGCTCGAACGTGGCAAATGGCTCCAGAATGCCCAGTGTGTCGGCAAAACGCAGCCTCTGGACCCCACAGCACACCGCCGTCTGGGCCACCTGCATGACGAAAGCGTCATCGGCCCGGGAGGCATCCTCCATGCCCAGCGCCACCTTCATGCCGGCATCACAGGCCCTTGGCAGTATCAGTCCGAGCTGCTGCAGCACCCAGGCGCGGTTCTTGCCCAGTTTGTGGTGGATCTGGATGTCCGAGACAGGAATGGAGAGGTTCACCCATTCCACGCCACAGCGCAGGGCGGCTTGCAGGTCGTCCAGGCACAGCCGGCCCCAGGCGATGAGCTCGGTGCGCCTGGGCATGGCTGCCAGGGTCTGGATGGTGGCGATTTCTTCCTCGCCCATGGCGGGGATGCCTACTTCCAGATGGGCAATGCCTGCGGCATCCAGCGCCTGGGCGATGGCCATCTTGTCGTCGACGTCGAAGGCCACTCCGGGAGCCTGCTCGCCATCGCGCAATGTGGTGTCGATGAGCGTGATCATGTGATTGAGGGAAAAGCAAACTCCATGCCGCCGACAAAAACCCCAGGTAGGGGCGTTTTGCTGGATGGCATTGTCAGGAATTGTTTCTTTTGTTGCGATTGTTTTATTTGTCATACTACGATCATGACAATGCGCCAGCCATGACCCATCAGCTCATGGCCCATCAAGCTGCAGCACGCCCCGTCTGCCAGGTCTTGCCTGTAGAAGGAGCAATCCTGTTTCGTGCAGGCACGATCTATGCATTGTCTGTCATGAACACGGGAGACACGCGTTGTTCGAGGGTTGTGCGCCAGTGCGCCAGGGAGGATATGCCATGCTGTCGATCACGCCACGGGCTCAGGAAGCCGTCAAGACGCTGCTGGATGAATCGGATCCAGGCATTACAGGTCTGCGGGTCATGGTGAAAGCCGGCGGTTGCAGTGGCTTTCAATACGACATGACCCTGGAAGATTCCCCGGCTACAGACGATGTCCTGCTGGAGTTCTCCGGTGCCCGGCTCCTGGTGGATCCCCAATCCCTGGAGCTGCTGAGCGGTGTCACGTTGGACTATGTGGAAAGTGCGGCGGAAGCCGGCTTTCGCTTCGTGAATCCGACCGCCACGAGCACCTGTGGCTGCGGCAAGTCCTTCTCCATGGAGATGGATGAGGCCATGAATGAGGAAGCAGGCTGTGGTAGCCGAACTGGTTGTTGATGGTCCAATGCCCTTTGGCATCGACAGCAAGGCGGAGCTGGCGGCCCTCTATGAGGTCTCCAAGATCCTGAGCAGTTCTCTGGCGGTGACCAGCACCTTCCGCCAGAGCCTGACGGTGCTCTCGTCCTTTCTGGGGATGCATCATGGTCTTGTGATGCTCTTCGAGGGCGAGGCCAGCAAGCCCCTGCATGTGGATGCTCTGCGCATCCTGGCGGCCCCCGAGCTCAAGAACGAGGAGATGCTGTTGTTGCGCGACCGGCACTTTGATGGTCTGCAGCAGGTGATCCGAACCGCTTTACCCACGATCTCCAGGGAACCAGCCAGGGAATCGGATAAGGGTATGGCCCTGTCTGCGCTGCTGATGGTGCCCATCAAGGCCGATGGCCGAGTATTGGGCGTGCTGGGGATGCAGCGCGGCGATGTGGAACGGGGCATGGTACCCGTTTCCGACGAGATTCGCCTACTGACCATGGTGGCCCAGCTCATGGGCCAGGCCCTGCGTCTGTCGGCCACGGTGGAAGCCGAACGCCTCAGCATGCAGCTGGAGCAGGAAGCGCTGCGCTCCCAGCTGCGCGAGCGCTACCAGATCGCCAACGTAGTGGGGCATTCCAAGCACATGCAGGATGTCTTGGCCCAGGTGCACCAGGCGGCCACGGGCCGCTCCACGGTGCTGATCCGGGGTGAGTCGGGCACCGGCAAGGAGGCCCTTGCTGGCGCCCTGCATTATCAGTCTGAGCGCAGCAAGGGTCCCTTTGTGAAGATCAATTGTGCGGCCCTGCCCGAGTCGCTGCTGGAATCCGAGCTTTTCGGCCATGAGAAGGGGGCCTTTACCGGCGCTACCCACGAGCGCAAGGGGCGTTTCGAGATGGCCCATGGCGGTACGCTGTTCCTGGATGAGATCGGTACCATCTCGCCATCGTTCCAGGCCAAGCTGCTGCGCGTCCTTCAGGAGCGGGAGCTGGAACGGGTGGGCGGCCAGAAGACCATCAAGGTGGATGTGCGGGTGGTGGCCGCCACCAACGCCAACCTGGAAGAAGAGGTGGCCAGGGGCAACTTCCGTGCCGATCTCTATTTCCGCATCAATGTGGTGTCCATCTTCCTGCCGCCACTTCGCGAGCGCAAGGAAGACATCCCGTTTTTGGTGGAGCATTTCCTGCACAAGTTCAACCAGGAAAATGGCAAGAGCATCCAGATGACTCCCGAGGCCCTGCAGATCCTGATGCGCTGTTCCTGGCCCGGCAATGTCCGAGAACTGGAAAACTGCATCGAGCGCACCGCCACCATGGTGCGCAACGGGCGCATCCGTGCCGACGACCTCTCCTGCAGCCGCAACCAGTGTTTTTCCATGCAGCTCTGGGAGCGACCGTCCCATGATGAAAGGGCGCACGAGAAGCAGCCAGGCAATATCCCCTTGGTGGGCATGCCAAGACGTCTGTCGCCTGCAGCGCCTGCATCATCGTACCGGTCTTCCCAGTCCCCTGCAGATGGAGATGGCGGAACCATTCCTGAACCCGGCCCGGAGCGGGTGCGCTGGGCACTGGAGCAGTCCCAGTGGGTACAGGCTCGGGCGGCACGGCTGCTGGGGGTGACGCCGCGGCAACTGGGCTATGCCATGCGCAAATACGGCATTCCCAGCAGAAAACTGTAATTCCAAGGAGGGCAACCAATGACCACGCAAGGTATTCAAGAAATCCCGCATGACAGGCAGCAACTCGAGCGGGTCACCGTGCGCTTCGCGGGCGATTCGGGCGACGGCATGCAACTGGTGGGTGGGCTCTTTGCCAGCGAAGCCGCCTGGATGGGCAATGATCTTGGCACCTTGCCCGACTTTCCCGCCGAGGTGCGCGCCCCCTCTGGCACGGTGGCTGCGGTCTCTGGTTTCCAGATCCAGATCGGTGCTTCGACCGTACATACCCCTGGCGAGGAATCTGATGTGCTGGTTGCCATGAATCCGGCTGCTCTGCGCGCCGGACTCAAGTCCCTGCGCCTGGGGGGTGTGGTGCTCTTCAATACCTCGAGCCTTAGCGAGCGCAGCCTGCAGAAGGCCGGCCTGTCCCCTGAGGACTTGGATGCCATGCGTCGTCATCATCAGGTGATCGACGTGGAGATGTCCCGGCTGTGCCAGCTGGCGGTGGCCGACACAGGGCTCACCAAGGCGCAGGCCGAGCGCTGCAAGAACTTCTTTGCCCTGGGGCTGCTGTCGTGGATGCTGCATCGCGACATCTCGCCCACGGTGCGCTGGATACAAAGCAAATTTGCCAAGAAGCCCGCCTTTGCCGATGCCAACGTGAAGGCTCTGGAGGCTGGCTACCGCTGTGGCGAGAACGCCGAACTCGCCGCCGCCCTGCCGCTGTATCATGTGCCCGAGGCTGCGATGGCCCCCGGACGCTACGCCAACCTCACCGGCAACCAGGCCATGGTGTATGGCCTGATGGCGGCGGCCTGCCGCAGCAAGCGGCCCATCTTCCTGGGGAGCTATCCCATCACGCCTGCAACCGACATCCTGCACGAGATGATCCGCCTGCGCCAGGATGGTGTCACCGTCTTCCAGGCAGAAGACGAGATTGCCGCGGTGTGCTCCGCCATCGGGGCGAGCTACAGCGGCCAGATCGGTGTCACTTCCACCTCGGGTCCCGGATTCACCCTGAAGCAAGAAGCACTGGGGCTTGCGGTGATGACCGAGCTGCCGTTGGTGGTGCTGGACATCGCCAGGGCCGGCCCTTCCACCGGCATGCCCACCAAGACGGAGCAATCCGACCTGCTCCAGGCGCTTCATGGGCGTCATGGCGAAGCCCCGGTGTTCGTGCTGGCGGCCAGCAGTCCGGCGGACTGCTTCGCGGTGGCCTACGAGGCGGTGCGGCTGGCCCTGACCTACATGACGCCGGTGGTGGTGCTCTCGGACAGCTATCTCGCCAATGGCTCCGAACCCTTTCGCATCCCGGCTGCCGAGGAACTGCCGGCCATCACCGTGGCATTGCACCAGGACGCAACGGCCTTCCTGCCCTATGGGCGCGACCCCGTCACGTTGGCCAGACCATGGGCCGTACCCGGCACCAGGGGCCTCGAACATCGCATCGGTGGCCTTGAAAAGGAAGAGAATACCGGCAAGGTGAGCCATGATCCCGCCAACCATGAGGCCATGATGCGGCTGCGCGCCGCAAAGATCCACAAGGCCGCAGCAAGCTTGCCGCCTGTCCAGGTGATGGGTGATCCCCAGGCGCCGGTGCTGCTGGTGGGCTGGGGGTCCACACTGGGTGCCATCACCGAGGCACGGGAACAGCTGCAGCAGGATGGCATTGCCGTAGCTCAGGTGCACCTGACCCATCTCAACCCGCTGCCGCCCAACCTGGAGAAGGTGCTGCGCAGCTATGAGCGGGTGATCGTTCCCGAGGTGAACTCGGGCCAGTTGGCCGCCATCCTGCGCGAACGCTTCCTGATCCCCACCATCGGCTTCAACCGTATCCAGGGTCTACCGCTGCGCGCCCGGGATATCCACGCTTTTGTGCTGCGCACCATGGAGGAATCACAACATGTCCACGCTTGAGGAATATGCAGCAGCCGCTGCACCTGCCCCGCTGACCCGAGAGGACCTGCTGCCGGAAGGTGAGGTGAAATGGTGCCCAGGCTGTGGGAACTATGGCATCCTGACCGCCTTTCAGAAGGTGTTGCCAGGTCTTGGCCTGCCTCGCGAACAGTTCGTCTTCGTCTCGGGGATTGGCTGTTCCAGCCGCTTTCCCTACTACATCAATACCTTCGGCTTCCATACCATTCATGGCAGGGCGCCGGCGGTGGCAACCGGCATCAAACTTGCCAACCCCGAGCTTTCGGTATGGGTGATCACCGGCGACGGCGATGCCCTGAGCATCGGCGGCAACCATTTCATCCATGCCCTGCGGCGTAACATGGATCTCAAGATCATCCTGTTCAACAACAGGATATATGGTCTCACCAAGGGGCAGTACTCGCCCACGAGCCAGTTCGGCGTGACCACCAAGACTTCTCCCCTGGGTGTGCCGGACTATCCCTTCTCGCCGGTGCGCCTGGCTCTGGCCGCGGGCGCGACGCTGGTGGCCCGCACCTTTGATGCCGACCAGAACCACCTGCAGGCTACCCTTGCTGCCGTGGCCCAGCACAAGGGGGCCGCTTTCGTGGAGGTGTGGCAGAACTGCCCGGTGTTCAACGATGGCGTCTTCGATGACATCATCGGCAAGAGCTTCAGACAGGAAAAGGTGGTCTATCTCCAGGAGGGTGAGCCCTTGCGCTTTGGTCAGGACAAGGGCCAGGTGCTCATTGCCAATGGCCGGGGCATGCAGGCCGTACCCTGGGAGCAGGCCACGCCAGATACCGTGATCCGCCATGATCCCGATCATGCCGATGCCACCGTGGCCTTCATGCTGGCCGATATGGAAGAGCAGGGCCTGCCGGTGCCCATGGGCATTCTGCGCCGGGTACGCAAGCCCAGCTATGATGAGATCATGGCGGATCAGGGTGCGCCCGCAGGGAGCGTGCCCGATATCTCGGCTTTGCTGGGTCGTCTCGAGGGTTGGACGATCGCCGAGCGCTGAACGTCGGCATCAGGTGGGGTGATGGACGCCGCAGGCATAGGGAGTACGGATTCCATCACCCCGCTGGCCTATCATCGGCGCACCCGGCATCTGCTGCAGCGCTATGCGGCAGGGCCTGCCATGCTGGACTGGGATGGCCAGCCAGACCCATTCCGCCGCTATGGGTCGAGCCGGACGCTGCCCTTGCCGCTGCAGGCCGCCCAATGGCCAACGACCTGTGCAGAGCTGCACCAGGACCTGCCGGCCCGGCCCATGACGCTCGATGCGATGGCCCTGGTGCTGGAATGTTCTCTGGGGCTTGCGGCCTGGAAATCATACGGTAGCCAGCGCTGGGCGCTGCGCTGCCATCCCTCCAGTGGCAACCTGCATCCCACGGAAGGCTATGTGGTGGTTCACGGCATGGCTGGGCTGCCCGACGGCGTCCATCACTACCGGCCCGATACCCATAGCCTGGAGCAGCGCTGTGGGTTGGCCGGATGGGCTGGCATGGCACCCACGCCGCGGCTGCTGCTGGGGTTTTCCAGCATTTTCTGGCGCGAGGCCTGGAAATATGGCGAGCGGGCTTTTCGCTACTGCGCTCTGGACATGGGCCATGTGCTGGCGTCTGTCTCATACGCCGCTGCTCTGGTGGGCTGGCGGGTGCATCCCCTGTGGTCGTGGGGTGATGAAGAAGTGGCCGCCCTGCTGGGGTTGGACCAGCCCTGGGGAGATGCCGAGCCGGAATGGCCCGAAGTGCTGCTGGATGTGCGTGCCAACCAGGCCATGGATGCAGCCCCCTTGCCTGATGATGTGCTGGCCCGGGCACGAGCGGCAAGCTGGCATGGCCAAGCCAACCGGCTGGACCCGGACCCCTGCTACCGCTGGCCAGTCATCGAGGCTGTGGCCCAGGCCACGGCCAGGCCATCGGGCATGATGCCTGCAGGCCAGGCAAGCAGCGCGGTGCTGGCGCCGCAGCCGGCATTGCCCGGCGGCACCATGCGGGCTGCAGGATTGATCCTGCAGCGCCGCTCGGCGCAGCGTTTCGATCCCGAAGGCTCAATGACCCAGCAGGCCCTGCATGACCTGCTGGGCCTGCTGGCACCCCAACTCGCCCGCCCACCCTGGTCACTGTGGACATTACCGCCAAGGGTACATCTGGTGCTGTTCGTACACCGCGTCGATGGGCTGGCCCCGGGACTCTATGCCCTGCCGCGCAGCCCCCATGGCTACGCCCTGATGCGCCAGACCATGGATGAGCGTTTTGTCTGGCACCCCTGTGTCGGGCTATCCCAGGATGGCTGGACGAGCTATCTCCTGCAACAGGGCGATGCCCGGGAGGTGGCCGGGCTCATCTGTTGCCACCAGGCCATCGCCGCCCATGGCTGTGTGGCGCTGGCCATGCTGGCGGAGTTGGAACCTCTGGTGCAGCAGGAACCCTGGCAGTATCGTCTGCTGCATTGGGAGGCTGGTCTGCTGGGGCAGGTGCTCTATCTGGGGGCCGAGGGTCTGGGGCTGCGCGGTACGGGCATCGGCTGCTTTTTCGACGAGGCCCTCGCCGAACTGCTTGGCCTTGCCGACCAAGGCATGCAGAGCCTGTATCATTTCACCGTGGGGCATCCATTGCCGGACCAGCGCATCGCGACCCAGCCGCCCTATGCCCATCTGCAGCGGCGCTGAATCGAGGCCGCATCAAGGTATCCGTCCACAGGAGCCCATGCACTGGGACACAACAGGGTTCATCGGGGTCTCCGACGGCGCTGCCG
>WOZS01000054.1:0-22813 GCA_011620135.1 Gammaproteobacteria bacterium | reverse complement strand
GTTGCAGTCCTGTGCAACAGGGGATTGGGTTGTGAAGCATATGAAGCAAAAACCAAGGAGCCATGTTATGCATCATCATGAACCGTCTTGTCGTCGTAGGTGGTCTCTGGGCTACCTGTTCGTGGGCGCTTTTGTGGCCTTGGCAAGCGCAGCCTCGGCTGCAACGCCAGCCAAATCACATCCCGACTCCTATGATGCGCTCATGGCGCGCTTAGGTGGGGAGCCCATCTTTCGCATGTACCTGCGCACCATGAGCCCCCAGGGGCTCCAGGCCATCTTGCGTCTGCATGGCTCGGACCTGGTCATCCACAACGACATCGAGCCCATGGAGGCCGATGATTGCCCGGATCGTTTTCCCGAGGCCGAGCGTAACAAGTGGCACCTGTTCAATGGCGGGCATTATTTTATCGATGGCCAGGGCCGCCCCCAGACTGCCTATCGCAACCTGCCGCCCATCCAGGCAGGTACCCGGGATACCAGTTGTCAGAGCTTTGTCAATGACCTGGCACCGGGCACCTGGGATGCCGGGCATCTGATCGCCGCAAGCCTCGGTGGCTGGGGCAGGCGCGCCAATCTGGTGCCGCAGAACCCGAATTTCAACCAGCAGAACTGGAACTATATGGAGCAACAGGTGGCCAAGTGCTCGGCACTGGGCAGTGGCAGCGTGCTCTACAAGGTGCAGGTGGCCTATCCCAGCGCCGATACCAATCTGCCCAGCACCTTCACCGCCGACATCACCATCGGCAGCGATAACATCAAGCGCACCTTCCAGAACACCTCGGGTGGCGGCGGCAATGGCACTGCCTACAAGGATCAGATCAAGAGCTGGCTCATCGAGCACGGCTGCCAATAAGGGGCAACAGCCTCTGGAACCAAGGCCCATTGCAACCTGGTTGCAAGGAGCCTTGGTTTTTTCAGGGTGTGGTGGGCCACTCCTCTGGTCGCTCGAAACTGAGCGAGGAAGGGGCCAGGATGTCCTGCACGGCCGTGTCCCACCATTGGGTCACCTGGAGGCCGAAGACCTCGTAGGCTTGCCGTGGTCCCATCTCGGTTGTGCAGTCATCGTCATCGTTGTAGGCATGGATGGAGGCATGGGTTGGGGTGATTGCAATGTCCTCAATGGGTGCGCCGTATTTGAGCTGGGCTGTCCAGTTGATGGAGATGTCCACCTGGCGGCCCTCTATGGTCCCGTTGATGGGCGTAAAGCCCTCCAGCCAGAAGGTACGGCGCTGTGGCTGGTAGTAGCCGGTCTGCACCTCCCCAAAACCAGGACTCAATTGCTTGAGTGAGTCCATGCCCAATCCACAAACCCGTTTCGTTGCCATGTGATGAATCCTCCAGTTTCTGAGGACTTGACATTCATGCGCCAGGGGAACCCAAGCTTGGCTTGCCAGAGACGCGGCGATCTTCTTTTATTGTGGGCGCTTGGCAGGCCTTAGGCAAGGGCAGCCGAGACCTGCCGACCTTGTGACACCTCCATGCCCCAGGGACCTGGTCAAGAAAGGAGCCAAAAGATGACCTGCATCATGACACGCCGCACCTTGCTGGGCCAGGCGGGCCTGATAGCCGCCTCCCTGGGCCTGTCCCGTAGCAGCGATGGCCAGGAGTCTGTGCCGGTGGAATTCAACCACGGCGTGGCCAGTGGTGATCCCCTGGCCGACCGGGTGATTCTCTGGACGCGCCTCAGCCCGCAGCGCCTCACAGCAGCACCTTTGGCGGTGGACTGGCTGGTCGCCACCGATATCCAACTGCGCGCTGTGGTGGCGGGGGGGCGGGTGCTGACCGATGCCGGGCGGGACTATACGGTCAAGGTGGATGCCACGGGCCTGAACCCCGGCAGCATCTATTACTATCGATTCCTGGCCGGCACTGCGGTCTCGCCGCTGGGACGCACTAAAACCTTGCCCGTCGGGGCTGCAGGCCACATGCGTCTTGCCTTTACCTCCTGCTCCAAGTATACAGCGGGCTATTTTCATGCCTACCGAGGCATGGCGCAGCGTGATGATCTGGACATGGTGCTGCACCTGGGCGATTATTTCTATGAGGATGGTGGGGCAGGAACCGTTGGCCGACCCCATGATCCAGACCATACACTGGTGACGCTGGCCGACTACCGCACCCGCTATGCTCAACACCGCAGCGACCCGGATCTGCAGACCTGCCATGCCAACCACCCGTGGCTCAGCATCTGGGACGACCATGAAACAGCCAACGACTGCTGGCAGGATGGGGCTGAAGATCACGATCCCGCCCAGGATGGGCCTTGGGCGGCGCGCAAGGCAGCCGCCCTGCAGGCCTACCATGAATGGATGCCCATCCGCACCGTGGACCCTGGCAATCTGGCCCGGGCGTTTCGTGCCTCACGTTTTGGTGACCTGGTGGATGTTATCGTCTGGGAGACCAGGTTGTTCGGCCGGGACCAGCAGGCAAGGAGCCTGTTCGATTCCCGCACGATCAATGATCCCATGCGCACCATGATGGGGTTCGAGCAGGAGGCCTGGTTGCTGGAGCAACTGGCGGGTTCCAGGGCGCGCTGGCGGTTGTATGCCAACCAGACCATGTTCGCCCAGCTCCATGTACTCAATACCATGGCCAACAACGATCTTGTCCACCTGCCCTTCGACCTGCCGGGCAATCCTGATCAATGGGATGGCTATGCCGCCAATCGCCAGCGCCTCTTCGACTGGTGGCGAGCCCTGGGGCTGCGCAACAATATCATTATTACAGGTGACATCCATGCGTCGTGGGTCAGTGAACTCTCGCCTGCTCCAGGTGATCCCACACAGTACAATCCCTTGTCGGGAAGGGGTAGTTATGGCGTCGAGTTCGTGACGCCCGCGGCCACCAGCGGGGGTGAACCTGGGTTGGACCGTTTCGCCGATATAGCCCGCCTACCGAACACGCACGTCAAGTATGTGGATCTGGCCCACCATGGCTATGTGCTGCTGGATATCACACCCGAACGCTGCCAGGGAGAATACTGGTATGTGGACCCCATCGTTACCCCGGCCTTCCACGAGCATCCTGCCGCGGCCTGGGAGAGCCGGGATGCTGCGTCCACCGGTGGTTGGAACGTGGTGCGCCGTATCGTGTAGTGCCTGGGTCTGGTGATTGATGGGATGAGCTGGGACTGCGGGGGCGGTGATTGCAGGGCTTCCTGGCAGCATTTCCAGCACGATGCCGATGTGGGGCTCATGGGGCACGGGGCCACGCTGGACGAGGCCTTCGAACAGACGGCCCTTGCGCTCACAGCACTCATCACCGACCCTGCCGGGGTGCGGCCGCTGGTCGAGAGGCCCATTCACTGCGAGGCGCCCGACATGGAGCTGCTGCTGGTGGATTGGCTCAATGCGTTGATCTATGAGATGGCCACGAAAAACATGCTGTTCAGCCGCTTTCGCTGCCATATCACAGATCATTGCCTTGCAGCCAGCGCCTGGGGTGAGGAAGTGGACGTGATGCGCCATGCCCCGGCGGTGGAGGTCAAGGGAGCCACCTATACGTGCCTTGCGGTGAGGCAGGAAGCGGGCGGCTGGGTGGCAAGCTGCGTGGTGGATGTGTGAAAAGGATGTATCGTGGATCTGAGCAGGCTTGAGCCATGCGGACCCTTTGCTTGGCAACTGCCGGTACAAGGTGCCATGCGGGTACCCGGCATCATCTATGGAGACGCCGGGCTGCTGGCCAGCATGGATGACAAGGTGGCCAGCCAGCTGGCCAACGTGGCTGCCCTGCCGGGCATCGTCCAGGCGGTCTATGCCATGCCCGATGCCCATTGGGGCTATGGCTTTCCCATCGGTGGCGTGGCCGCCTTCGATGCCGAGCAAGGCGGCGTGGTCTCGGCAGGGGGTGTGGGCTTTGATGTCTCCTGCGGCGTGCGCCTCTTGCATACTGGCTTGCTCCGTAAGGAGGTGGCGCGCCGTGCCGCATGCCTGGCCGATGCGCTCCTTGCCGCCGTTCCAGCCGGTCTGGGCCGTGGCGGAGCCCTGCGCCTGGATGAGGCCGAGATGGACGCCATGCTGGCAGGGGGTGCGGTCTGGGCCATCGCCCGGGGCTATGGTTGGCCCGAGGATGCCTGGCGCATCGAAGAGCAGGGCTGTATGGCCGGTGCCGATCCGGCCCAGGTCTCTGCACAGGCAAAGCGCCGCCAATACGACGAGATGGGCACCCTGGGCTCCGGCAACCACTACCTCGAGGTGCAGGAGGTAGCCGAGATCTATGATGCCGCCTGCGCCCAGGCCTTTGGCCTGCGGGAAGGCGCTGTGGTAGTCAGCATGCACTGCGGTTCACGGGGACTGGGGCATCAGATCGGCACCGAGTTCCTGCGCCGCATGGTCATCGACGCCGACCAGTATGGCATCGTGCTGCCGGATCGCGAGCTGGCCTGTGCTCCTATCCTATCCGAGACCGGCCAGGCCTATCTGGCCGCCATGCGCGCGGCCATCAACTGTGCCTTGGCCAATCGGCAGATCATCACCCATCTGACCCGCGAGGTCTTTGCCAGGCTGTTTCCAGAGGCTCGGCTGGACATTCTCTATGATGTCTCCCACAACACCTGCAAGGAGGAGCTGCACGAGGTGGCGGGCAGGCCGAAGCCGCTTTTCGTGCACCGCAAGGGAGCGACCCGGGCCTTTGGCCCTGGCCATGCCGAGCTGCCCGATGCCCTTGCCGAGATCGGCCAGCCGGTGCTGGTCGGTGGCTCCATGGGTGCTGCCTCTTATGTGCTGGTGGGTTGCAGCAGCGCCGAGGCCATGTCGTTCAGCTCATCATGTCATGGCGCGGGGCGTGCCATGAGCCGCACTGCGGCCAGCAAAAAATGGCAGGGGCGCGCTGTGGTCGCAGAGCTGGCGCAAGGCGGCATCCTGATCCGCAGCCCCTCCATGCGCGGTGTGGCCGAGGAGGCTCCAGGCGCCTATAAGGACGTGCATGCCGTGGTGGAGGCTGCCGAACACATCGGCCTGTCCAGGCGGGTGGCGCGCCTGATGCCCATGATCTGTATCAAGGGCTGATACAGGATGCCCGCTGCCGCATGCCTGACCACCTCGGGATCATCCATGGCATGCCGTATCGCAACGCAGGTGCTGACGTGGATGCGTAACCAGCCCAGCGGCTGGCGCTTAATATAAGGAGTATTCATGCAAGAGCCTACCATGCCAGCGACGACCGATTTGTGCGACGCCTATGGCGACGAGCTGCGGATAGCAGAGCCCATCTTCACCGATTACGGCGGTTTGCGCGCCTTTCATGGTCCTGTCGTGACCCTCAAGCTGTTCGAGGACAACAGTTTGGTGCGTGAGATGCTGGGTGAGCCGGGGGGTGGACGAGTCCTCGTGATAGACGGCGGCGGTTCCAGGCGTTGTGCCTTGCTGGGCGATCAGCTGGCCGAGCTTGCAGTCGAGAACGACTGGCGCGGCGTGATCGTCTATGGCTGCATCCGGGATGTGCTGCGCATCGCGCAACTGCCCCTGGGCGTCAAGGCGCTGGGCGTGCATCCGCTCAAGAGCGTCAAGCGCGGCGAGGGGCAGCGCCACATGACGCTGCATTTCGCCGGTATCGTCATCCGTCCCCATGACATGCTCTATGCCGATGCGGATGGCATCGTCCTCAGTGCCAGGCCCTTGAGCTGAGGTCTGACCGCCATGTGCTCCGCAACACAACGCGCCACCTCATGCGCTGGACGCCACCATGGCCAACCGACATCACAAAAGGGGAAGCCGACCAAGCAAAGGGGCTTGCTTTTCTTCAGGAAATATGGCTTTCTTAATAGTAAGTGATGATGAGAGGCCGGGGATGTGCGGCTCGCGGTAATCCGCCGCGTCTCCACAAGCCTGCGGCTACAGGAGGAGAATCAATATGACTTCCAGGGAATACGATGTTTTGGTGGTTGGCGCAGGGCTTTCCGGTATCGGGGCAGGGGTACACCTGAGCAGACTGTGCCCCAAGAAGAGCTATGCCATACTGGAGGGGCGCAAGCACCTTGGTGGCACATGGGATTTGTTTCGTTACCCCGGGCTTCGTTCAGATTCGGATATGTATACCCTTGGGTATCCGTTCCGACCATGGAATGACCGCAAATCCATCTCCAGCGGGTCTCTCATCCTCAAGTACATCGAGGAGACCGCCAAGGAATATGGCATAGAGAAGCATATTCTCTATGAACATACAGCACTGCGCGCCAGCTGGTCCAGCCAAGAGGCGCGCTGGACTGTGGAAGTGGCCCAGGGTCCAGAAAAAACAATCACGCGCTACAGCTGCAAGTTCCTTTACATGTGCAGCGGCTATTACAGTTACAAGGCGGGTTATCTTCCCGAGTTTCCGGGCAAGGACCAGTATCAGGGCACATTCATCCATCCCCAGCAATGGCCGGAAGATCTGGACTATGCGGGCAAGCAGGTCATCGTCATCGGCAGTGGGGCGACAGCCATGACGGTGGTGCCGGCAATGGCCGAAAAGGCTGCCCTGGTCACCATGCTGCAGCGCACCCCCACCTATTGCATCGCTTTTCCTGAGGTGGACCCCATCGCCAGGGCATTGCACGCCATCCTGCCGCAGCGGCTTGCAGCCAGCATCAATCGCCTCAAGAATGTGTGGCTGGCCACCTTGTTTTTCCAGGCTTCGCGGCGTTTTCCCAAACTGATGCGCAAGGGTCTGCTGGCCCATGTGCGCCGCCAGGTGGGTGATGTGTGCGATGTGGACAAGCATTTCAACCCGCCCTACAATCCCTGGGACCAAAGGGTATGCCTCATTGCCAATGGTGATCTGTTCAAGGCCATCCGCGCCGGTAAGGTGCGCATGGTAACCGATCACATCGAGACATTCACAAAAAATGGCATCAAGCTGCGTTCTGGAGAGGAGCTCCAAGCTGACATCGTCATTGCGGCCACCGGGCTCGATCTGGTGCCCATGGGTGAGATGTCTTTCACCGTGGACAACAAGCCGGTGGTTCTCAACCAAGTGATGACCTACAAGGGCATGATGCTGCAGGATGTGCCCAACATGGCGCAGGCCATTGGCTATACCAATGCCTCCTGGACGCTCAAGTGTGAGCTGACCAGTCAGTATGTGTGCCGTTTGATCAACTACATGGATCAGCACGGTTACCAGTTTTGCACGCCCCGCAACCATGATCCTTCCGTTGTGGCGGCACCATTTCTGGACTTCAGTTCGGGCTATATCCAAAGGGCCCTGGAGCGTTTCCCAAAAATGGGGTCCAAAGCGCCGTGGAAGCTCTATCAGAACTATGTACTCGATCTGTTGAGCCTGCGTTATGCCCCTGTGACAGACAAGGCCATGGAATTCAGTAGATCGGCCACGCCGGCAGAAAACCCTACCCTGTCTGCTTCTGTGGCTGATTGAGCAGAGATTGTCTCAAACCGCGCCATCCCCCTATGGCCCCAGCCATAGGGGGATGTGGGGACGGGGCGGCTTTCTCGTAGCAAAATCAAAATAGTTGCTGGGTTACTGGGCGGACGATGGCACAATCTGTATGGCGGCGCGCAATGGAAGCCATCATGCTGCGGCAATGGCTCATGTGCTCATCCGTGCCGCGCCGCCCTGATCAGGGCTTGCCGATCATCACATCCGAGGACTTCACCACCACATAGGCCTGCTGGCCAACGGCCAGCCCCATGCTGGCCACCGACGACTTGGTGATGACAGCAACCGCCTCTATCCCGGGAGCAAGCTCCACGGTGACCTCGGTTTCCACCATGCCTTCGCTGATATGCTTGATGACGCCTCGCCACTGGTTGCGTGCGCTGAGTTGCATGACACCTCCTGATTTGCCGGATTGCGCAGAGTATGCGAATACTGCCAATGCTACCACAGATGGGAATCATTGGCACCCCTGCCTGGGAACATCCACCTGCAACAGCTCCATCAGCAGGCTCTGGACCTGCAGGGTAAAGCGCTCCTTGGAAAATTGCTGGGCAAAGCGCCGGCAGCCCTCTGCCGTGGCGTGGGATGAAGCATCGAGCAGAGCCGTGACTGCCTCGGAAAAGCCGGCAGTGTCGCCGGGCGGCACCAGACAACCGGAGACGCCGTGCTCCACGGCTTCACATACCCCGCCTGTGGCATAGGCCACCGTGGGCAGGCCGCAGCCTGCTGCCTCGATGGCTACCATGCCGAAGCCTTCAGGGTCGGCTGGGACATGTTGCACGGGAAACACCAGCACATCGGCTGCCGTATAGGCGGCCTGCAGGATGTCCGGTGCAAGCCAACCCAGCCAATCCAGGCGGTCGAGCACGCCTGCGCGAGCAGCAGCCTGCCTGATGCGCTGCTCCTCACCATTCTGGCTCTTGATACCACCATGGGCCTCATCGCCAGCGATAGCCAGGATGGCCTGCGGGTGATGGCGCAGCACCAACGGCAAGACATGCTCCACAAAGGATGGCAACCCCTTGCGGGGAATGAGGCGCCCGGCACTGAGCAGCACGCGATGTCCCATCCAGCGTTGCCGAAAGTAGTCCACGGTGCCTGCCATGTTCTGGCCCATGTCGAGGTTTACCAGCGGAGACAGGGTGCGCAGGCGATCCTTGGATACGCCGCGGGCCATGGCCAATGTACCCGTGAACCGGCTGTTGACCCACACCCGCTCGCAGGCCCGGATGCAGGGCACAAAACCAAGGCCATACAGGGGATGCCGGCTGCCGATGTCCAGGCCATGGAGATAGGTGGCCACCCGGGAGCCGCTGCGCCGGGCGGCCCACCAGGCAGCCGGTGCCACAAGACCACTGCCGGCAATGATCGCCTGGGGGTGCAGCCGTCGTGCCAGCTGCCATGTCGTCAGCTGGCAGGCCAGCAAAAAGCCGGCTGTGGGCCGCATGGGGCAGCCGACCATGTGGAGACCTCGCAGGACAGGCAAATCCGCAGCACCCCGCGGCCCCACCACGGCCAGCTCGCAGAATTGGGCCAGGGTGTCGATGAGAGCCTCCAGCAGACGCTCCATGCCTCCATGGGCAGGGGGAAGATTGCGCGTCACCAGCAGCACCCGCGGTCTCGAGAGGCAGAGCGGCATCAGAAGATACCCATGGCCACTCCCTCGGCCAGGGACTGACCTAAATCACTACAGGTTTCCAGCACATCAGGCGGTGGGGCGCCCTTGCAGACGATGGGTTCGGCAATGGGCTTGAGACGCAACCCGGTAACGATGCGCTGGATGCTGGTTGCAGCCCCGCTGCCATCGTTGCCGCAATTGACCAGCAGGCCATAGGGCAGCGGCCTGATGGTTGCTTCCACGGCATAGAAGGTGCGGTCCAGGAACTCCTTCATGGCCCCTGCCATGTAGCCGAAGTTTTCTGGCGTGCCCAGCAAGAGGCCATCGGCCCAGAGCAGGTCCTCGGCTGTGGCCGCAAGTGCCCATTGGTGGCGCAAGATGGCTTGCTCGCAGCGGCGGATGCCGCAGCAGGCGGCATCGACCATGGCCTTGGTACGACCGGTGCGGCTGTGGAAGACGGCCAGGATATGGCTTGCCATAACGCGTATTGTATGTCGTTTGCGCTGGGACATGCTGCCTTGGCGAGCTGGGTGCGCGGCCTTACAATTGAAGGATCGATGACAGTGGGCGATGTGTGCCAAGGTTAGGCACTGGAGTGAATCATGGATGATGCAAAGGGCGGGATGTTCGTCGATGGCACCTGGCAGCCTGTCTCGGGGGGTGTGCTTGCTGTGATCGATCCGGCCACGGGGGAACCATGGGCCAAGATCGGTCGGGGTACCCCTGGGGATGTGGATCGTGCTGTGTGCAGCGCCCGCCAGGCCCTGGCAGGACCATGGGGCAAGACATCACCTGCCGAGCGTGGCGCGTTACTGATGCGGATCAGCCAGCTCATCAAGGAGCGGCATGGCGAGCTTGCTGACCTGGAAAGCCGCAACACGGGCAAGCCACGCAGGCAGGCCGAGGCAGACATCACCGCCTGTGCGCGTTATTTCGAGTTCTACGCCGGAGCGGCAGACAAGGTGCATGGCGAGACGATCCCCTACGATCCGGCCTTTCTGGTGGCCGTGGTGCGCGAGCCCCATGGTGTGACGGGTCATATCCTGCCATGGAACTACCCAGCGCAGATGATGGGCCGCTCGGTGGCGCCAGCCTTGGCCATGGGCAATGCCTGTGTGGTCAAGCCGGCGGAGGAGGCTTGTCTCAGCGTGTTGCAGCTGGCGGCCCTGGCTGCCACAGCGGGTCTGCCGCCTGGGGCATTGAATGTGGTGCCGGGCCTGGGCGAGGAGGCCGGCGCTGCCCTGAGTGCTCATCCAGATGTGGCGTTCATGTCCTTTACGGGTTCCCCAGAGGTTGGCACGGAGGTCCAGAAGTCCTGTGCGCAACGCCAGGCACCCTGTACCCTGGAGCTGGGCGGCAAGTCTCCCCAGGTGCTCTTTGCCGATGCCGATCTGGACAGCGCTGTGCCGGCTATTGTGCGCGGTATCGTGTACAACGCCGGACAGACCTGTTCGGCGGGCAGTCGCTTGCTGGTGGAGCAGGGCATCTGGAATGCGGTGGTGCAGCGCCTGCAACAGGCCTTTGGGGCGTTGCGGGTGGGTCGCCCCCAGGACAACCCGGACTGTGGCCCGTTGATCAGTGCCAGGCAAAAGGAACGGGTGCAAGGATTCCTGGAGCAGGCGCGCCGGGATGGTATTCCCCTGGTGATCCAGGCAGCACTGCCTGGTGACCTGCCGATGGGCGGCCATTATGTGGCGCCCACCGTCCTGGGGCCTGTGCCACCAGAGCACCCCTTGGTCCAAGAAGAGATCTTCGGTCCGGTGCTGGTCATGCAGCCTTTCGAGCATGAAGCCCAGGCGATCGCACTGGCCAATGGCACGGCCTATGGGTTGATGGCCGGCGTATGGACAGCTGATGGCGGCCGCCAACTGCGCCTGGCCCGGGCCATCCGGGCCGGGCAGGTGCTGGTCAACTCATTCGGGGCCGGTGGCGGGGTGGAGCTGCCCTTCGGGGGTGTGAAAAAGAGCGGCCACGGTCGGGAAAAGGGGCTTGCTGCCTGCTATGAATACAGCGTGACCAAGACCATCGTCATCCGTCATGGCTAGCCCGGACATCTGAGCCGGAAAAAGGCATCCTGGCCAGGGAGGCTGCTGCCAGGCAGATGCCCCCTGGCAGGACCATGCGGCGCGCCAGGAGTGCTCTGGTCACCTGAAGCGGTAAAAAAGGCCCAGGTTCATGGCCCTGCTCCAGGGTTAATAGCCCAGATCCCGGTCCAGGAGCGCAAAAGCGCAACGCTCGGTTTCCAGCACGGCTGGCACCACAGCACAGCCGCCCTTGGCGGCAGAATCTCGCGCCGCCTGGAGCATGACCATCACGGCACAACCCTGCTCCGGGCTCACCGGATTACTGCCCTGGCCGTGCAGGGCCGCTGCCAGCAGCTGGTAGTAGCGGCCCTGCTGGCCATTTGGCACGGCCACAGCTTGCAGCGCGCCTGTGCCATCGCTGAACCAGCCTGGGTCATGGTCCTGCCCGAACTCCGGACTGGCCGGGGACAGCCCGGCACGCAGTTGGCCTTCCTGCGGGTCTGGCGTCATCTTGTGCCAGGCACCCTGCTCGCCAAGCAATGCGAAGCGGGGAACGGGCGCGGCACAGAGCATGCCGGCCTGGAGCACCACCTGCAAGCGGCCATAGTCAAGGCGCAGCAAAAACCAGTCTTCACTGCGCGCCCCCAGGCGCTGCCGGGCCATGTGGCCATTGATGCGCTGCGGGATGCCAAAGAGGCACAGGGCCTGGTCCAGCAGATGGGGGCCGAGGTCGAACAACAGGCCGCTGCCGGGGTCGTCACTTTCGCGCCAGCGCTGGCGTACCATGGGCCGAAAGCGCTCGAGGCGCGATTCCAGCACGACGGGTGTTCCGAGCCGCCCTGAAGCCAGGGCAGCCTGCAGGCCGAGAAAATCGCTGTCCCAGCGCCGGTTGTGGAACACAGAGAGCACCCGGCCTTGGCTGTGGGCCAGGCTGGTCAATGCCCTTGCTTCTGCTGCGTGTATGGCAAAGGGCTTGTCCACCACCACATGTTTGCCGGCCTGGAGCGCTGTTGTGGCAAGACTCGCATGACTCTGGTTGGGCGTGGCAATCACCACCATATCCACATCATCATGGCAGGCTGCGGCGTGGTAGTCGTCGAGAACGGTGACATCGCCCAGGTCGGCATGGACGGTTGCCGGCTGGCTGGAGCCCACCACCATAAGCTGCCATGCCTTTTGGGCCCGCAGCAGCGGGGCATGAAAGGTTCTGCCCGCATAGCCATAGCCCAGCAGGGCAACCCGCACAGGCCGCGCCGGTTCCTGGGGCTGCGCGGTCATGTCTTCATTCCACGTGTCGCAGCCCGGGATGCAGGAACAGGCCTTTCGACAGATCCGGGCATGATCGCAGAGCGTACATCATCCTGAAAGCTGTCAGGTTCTAGCTGGCTTTGGATCTTGGACAAAGCCGAAAAGCCGCGGCACCGCGGCGCTGCACACAGCGGAGACAGGTGTGATGGTTGCGCCCAGGCGGAATCCCAACGGCACCTGTTGACCAGCCATCAGCTGTTCGATGGCTGCGCCAAGCTCATCTGGAGAGATGGCGGTGCCATCGGGATGGCAAAAGGCGCTGCTGCACAATTCCAGGTCCCGGTCATCCAGCAAACCGATGCCCAAGGGGGTCTCCAGGAGCAGGTTACCCTGTTCATCCACCCAGGCCCCCTTGAGGGAGGTCACCTGCTCGCCGGTGTGGGTGCGCAGCGCCATCAAGCCGTTGCATGTTGCGCCCTCCCGGGGATGATGCAGGATCCATGGCGTATAGGCCAGCGTCAGATAGACCTTCTGGGGACCATTCTGGAAATACCAGCCCCCTGAGTCATCGGCGAGATAATTGCGGTTGATGAAGGCAATCAGGCGGGGGTGGGTGATGGGTTCGCCTTGCAAAAGCCACGTGCCACGGCGATCCAGGGCAAGCCACCCATAGGCAGCTGGCACATTGGGCCATTTGCGCAAGGCAGCCAAGACGCTTTCATCCATGAGCCCATCATAACCCGAACCAGGCAGACTGCCATCAAGCAAAGCACAGGCAAGAGTAGACGATCCTGTTCGGCTAGCAGGTGCCCGGCGCGACCCTTCCCAGGACGATCTCCATCATCACCTTTCGCCAGCGCGAGCTTATTGCTTCGATCCGCCCTTGATGGCTGGCCCCAGGGCAGACGGTGGGCTTGCAATCTCGGCAACGGGGCGCAGCGTGCCGGTTTTGAGGCTGTACATCACGCCATGGATGGTCAATGGCTGACCACGCTGCCAGGCGCGCTGGATGATGAAGCTTTGCGCCAGGTTATGGGCCTGTTCCCTGGCGCTGAGCTCGGAGAGGCGGTTTACCCGATCTTCCTCGCTATCCAGGATGTCGATCTCCTGGCGATGCAGGCGGTAGATATCGCGGATGTTCCTGAGCCAGGTGCCCACGAAGATCAGTTCGTGGCTGTCAGGCATGGTCAAGGCGGCCTGAACACCGCCACAGCTCTCATGGCCGCACAGGATGATGAGCTCGACTTTCAAGACATCCACGGCATACTCGATGACGCTGAGCAGATTGAAATCCGTGCTGACCACCAGGTTGGCGATGTTGCGATGCACGAAAATCTCGCCGGGTTCTGTCTCGGTGATCACATTCACCGAGACCCGGCTGTCCGAGCAACCGATCCACAAGGTATGGGGCCGCTGGGTTTGCGACAGGCGCAGGAAAAAGTCAGGGTCCAGTGCCGCGCGCTCTTCTGCCCAGGCCTTATTCTGCAGGAGAAGCTGGTCGATGATCCGCACGGTTGCTCCATTTTTCAGATAGCAATGAAAAATCTTTGTTGCCCTTGATGGTCACCACAATGGCGCGTTCCGCGGCGCTTGCCAGGAAATCCTCCAACAATTCCATGAGATCCGGGTCTATGAAAGACGCGCGCCGGGCATCGAGCAACACAGTGCTGTCCGGTGTGACGCTTTGCAAGAACTGCACCAATTTTGGTTTGTTGAGGAAGGAAATGTTGTCCTTGTTGAAGCGCAGCAGATACAGGTTGTCTGTTTTGGTCATGGTGACAGCGGAGCGAAAATCGGCATGAACCACGAATAAAAGCCCGACACCCAGACCAATCAGCATGCCGATCAAAAGATCGGTGGCCAGTATGGCCACGATGGTGGTCACGAAGGGCGCCCAGTAATCGACGCCTTTCTGATAGGCCTTCTTGTACAACGCTGGCTTGGTCAGCTTATAGCCCACATGCAGGAGAATGGCCGCGAGTGCGGCCAGGGGAATCGCGTTGATTGACCTGGCGGCAAACAGCACGGCGATGAGCAGCAGACAGCCATGCACGAAGGAAGCCATTTTCGTTTGGCCGCCGGCTGCGATATTGGCGGCAGTGCGCACGATGACCGCGGTGATGGGCAGACCCCCGATGCAGCCACTGACCAGATTGCCGATACCTTGCGCTTGCAGCTCACGATTGCTCGAGACAAGCCGTTTGTGCGGGTCCAGCTTGACGGATGCCTCAAGGCTCAGCAGGGATTCGATGGATGCCACGATGGCAATGGTCAGGGCGATCAGCCACAGATCGGCAGTCAGCAAGGCTGACCATTGCGGCAGGACCAGCGTATCCATGAATTCCTGGGGGTGATTGAAGACAGGCAGGGCAACGAAATGGTCTGGGGCAAAGGACAGGAGGGACAGTTTTGCCGAGGTCAGCCAGGCGCAGGCTATGCCGATGCCCACAGCGGCCACCGCGCCTGGCACCAGAGAAAGCCAACGGTTGTTCCTGATCCAGCGGCTCTCCCAGAGGATCAGGCAGGCCAGCGACAGCGCAGCGGTGACCAGAGGTCCCATGGCAAGCCGGTCCAACAGAGGCAGCATGGTGGATAGGCTCCTGGCCTCTCCGGAAAAGTCTATGCGCTCATCATGGGTGTAGTCTTCGCTGAGAATACCGAACACCGTGGGTATCTGGTTGAAGATCAGGATGAGCCCAATGGCGGCCAGCATGCCGCTGATCACCGAAGAGGGGATATAGGCACTGAGTGTGCCTGCCTTGAGCAGGCCCATGGCAAACTGGATGACGCCGGCAAGGGCCACGGCGGCCACAAAAGCCTCGAAGCTGCCCAATGTCGCCATGGCGTCGATCACAATGACAATGAGCCCGGCTGCAGGACCGCTGACACTCACATGGCTGCCACTGGCCCAACTGACCACCAAGCCGCCCACAATACCCGCCAGGATGCCCGCCAGCGGTGGCGCGCCGCAGGCCATGGCGATACCCAGGCACAAAGGCAGGGCGACGAAGAATACCACTGTACCGGCAAGCACATCCTGCCTCAGGTGGCGGCCATAAAAAGAAACCGCGGATTGCAATGGGCCGGGCACTGTTCCTCCTCAATGGAATCAAGGACAGATTAAAGAAAAAGGCAATGAAAATCCCGTAAAAATAAACAATAACAATGATGATTTCAAGTTACCCAGTAGTCTAATGGACGAGCAACAAGCTGGCAATGGGTGTATCAGCAAGGGCTGTTCCAGGGAATGGCAGCGGTCATCAACTGGGTCTGGATTGTGGTGACGCCATATATCGCTGGCTTCCTGCTCGCCTTGGGGCGCTCCAGCCAATGGCATGATGTATGATATGGTCTGTGGTTGGCCTGCCGCCTTATTCGTCAGGATATGGCATGGCAGGCGGGGGGTGATTTGGCGGTGTCTGTTACATGCCAATCAACTCGGCCTTGTGCAAAGTGGCCTTGAGGATGCGGGCCAGGGCCTCATCCACCATGACACCTTCCAGAGCCACGGCCCCCTGGCCCTTGGCCTTAGCCTCCTCATAGGCGGCAAAGAGCTTGCGGGCCTGGTCTACCTCCTGTGGAGTGGGTGAAAAAAGCTCGTTGGCCAGAGCAATCTGGCTCGGATGAATGGCCCATTTGCCGCTGGCACCCAGCATGCAGGCCCGCATCGCCTCCTGGCGATAACCATCGGGGTTGCCGAAGTTGGCATAGGGGCCGTCGATCATGTCGAGCCCTGCGGCCCGGGCGGCGATGATGATCTTGTTGCGGGCATAAAACCAGATGTCGCCCACATCGGCGCTGGCACCGGCCAAGCTGCCGGCCCCCACTCCAAACAGCTTGATGCCCTGGGAGGCGGAATAGTCGCCTGGGCCGAAGATCAGGGCTTCCAGCCGTCCCGAGGCCTTGGCGATGGCCTCGACTGTGATCATGGCTTCCACCTCCTCGATAAGCACCTCGAGGCCGATGCGCTGCTTGAGCCCCAGGCGCCCTTCGATCTGGGTCAGCAGGGTATCGGCCACATGAACGTCCTGGGGACCCTTGATCTTGGGCACGATGATGATGTCCAGGCAGTCACCGGCCTGCTCCACCACCTCGATCAGGTCCTTGTAGAAATGGATGGTCTCAAGGCCATTGATGCGCACCGCTCTTGTCTTCCTGCCCCAGTCGAGCTCACGCAGGGCGCGGATCACCTTGCCTCTTGCCTCGTCTTTCTGGTTGGGGGCCACGGCATCCTCCAGATCCAGAAAGACCAGGTCGGCCTCGCTGGCAGCCGCCTTGGCCATCATGCGCTCATTGGAGCCCGGGGTGGACAGTTCGCTGCGACGCAGACGCATGGTGATTTCTCCTGAGTGTATTACTGCCTTGGGCTTGCGGCGGATGACTGGTCGTGGACTTGTTCCCTGGCTGATTGCCCGATGGCAGCCGACTGGGGAAACTGCTTGGCATCAGCAATGTAATTCAGAGGGACCTTGCTTAGGCACTGGGCCACGTCGCCGTAGTAGTCATAGCAGTCTGGATCGACGTATATGACATAGCCCTGGGTGGCAGTAATTGCGGGGGGATAGCTCTGGGCATGTGCGGGGGATGCAGCCAGGGCCAACAGCGCGCCGAACATCCCGCCACCAAGAATGGATGGCCTGCGCATCATGTTTTGTTCGTTCTGTTTCAGCAACATATTTTCCTCCGGGTTTAGCGATTGATTGATCATAAGTTTTTTTATTACTATATTGTCTATACCAGCTGACATTCAGCGGCAGTCACCGCCCATCACCCGTTGTTTCTTGTCAGAATAGACGCACACCGATGACCCAGAGGTTGGATACGCTGTAATAATGCTACCATCGTCAACAGCAACGACTGCATTGACAATGTCAATACAAAAAGCATGGGGTCATAACCTGCGACAAAGCGGCTGCCTTGGCTTGTTTTACTGCTATTGACCACCGTGTTTTTGTTGTTAGGTTGTTAGGTGCGCGACTATTGAGCGCCCAAACCCCGCAAAATTGCCTGAATGGCGCGAATTGCTTCAGTATGACTGCTCCCTTTATTTCTCATTGTTAGGTAGATTGCCGTGTATGTTGCATATTTCTGATTGTCAATTTTTCTGAAAAAAAGCTGATTCATACCTTCCATTATATTAATCAAGCTCTCTTGGATGCCATCCTGCTTTAGAAGATTTTGTACTTTTACACTTATATCTCCTATTTGCTGTTCATCCTCAACAAAGGTTGTAGATAGCTGATTCAGCAAGCTACGAAACCTGGCAACGGTGACGTCATCTTTAGAAACGTAGCCACCAGCGTTGATCGTTGCAAGCATGTATTCAATCGACACGCTTGCATGTGCAGCGGTTAACGGACTTAGCAACGACAACATGAGTAGGCATGGCAATAAGCGGTTTAACATGATCGTTTTCTCCTTTCTCTATGGCACCCGCAATGGAGTACTAACCCTCATTGTTCTATCAGATACCATCATGATGGCATGCCGGAGGAGGTGGCCGCCACAACACCGTCCTGGATCAGCTCCTGGATTTCCTCCTCGCTGTAGCCCGCCTGGGCCAGTATGGCATGGCTGTGCTGGCCCAGAATGGGAGCGGGTTGCGCTGGCTCCCGAGGTTCTCCGGTGAACTTGATGGGCGGCCCGGCGAATATGCCTTTTTGCTGGCTGCCGGGATGGGGCAGGGCAAGCAGCATCTGCCGGGTCTGCTCATGGGGATCGGCAAAGATATCGTCCGCCTGGCGCACCGCGCCACAGGGCACATGGCCGCCCAGGGCAGCGCTGATCTCGGCGTTGGTGTGCGCCGCCGTCCATTCGCCTATGGTGGCGCGCACCAAGGAGGCGTTGGCTACCCGGGCCATGTTATCGGCATAGCGTTCATCCTGGGTCAGCTCGCCCCGGCCCATGACCTGAGCCAGAAAGCGGAAATGTTCGTCACCCGGAGCGGCGATGGCCATATGGCCATCCTTGGTCTTGAAGACATCAAAAGGACACAGGAGGGGGTGGCCGTTGCCCTCGGGCCGCGAGACCTTGCCTGCGTAGCTGTAGAGGTACACCAGGCGTTCGCACAGGGCAAGAATGCCATCCACCATGGCCACATCCACGAAGCGACCCCTGCCGGTGCGCTGCGCTTCCAGGAGGGCGGCCATCATGCCCAGAGCGCACAACGTGGCTGGAAAGATGTCGCCCACGCCAGGACCTGACTTGGTGGGCTGGTCCGCAGCAGGCCCGGTGATGCCCATGAGGCCGCCCATGGCCTGGGCCACCACATCCAGCGCTGGCCAGTGGGCATAGGGGCTTGCCCCGGTACGCGGGTCACCGAAACCGCGTACCGCGCCGTAGACCAGCCTCGGGTTCTCGGCGGCGAGATGCTCGTAGGAGAGCCCCAGGCGATCCATGACGCCGACGCGGAAGTTTTCCATCAGCGCGTCGGATTCCCTGGCCAGGCGACGCAGCACCGCCTTGCCCCGGGGATGCTTGAGATCAATGCCGATGGAACGCTTGTTGCGGTTGATGCTGCCGAAATAGGCGCCGAAATGATGATGCTGATCGTCGGGCATGAAGGGCCCTACGTAGCGGGACAGGTCACCGCCCAGGGGTTCCACCTTGATGACCTCCATGCCGAGATCGGCCAGCAGCATGGTGCCGAAGGGCCCGGCCAGCATCTGGGTCAGGTCCAGCAGCCTGAAACCTGCCAGGGGGCCAGCCATCAGGAGCCCCCCTTGGGCGTAGTACCCAGCAGCCGGTCGGAGATGATGCGTTTCTGGATCTCGCTGGTGCCCTCGAAGATCTTGGTCAGGCGTGCATCGCGCCAGTAGCGCTCCACGGCAAAGTCGGTGGTATAGCCAGCGCCACCATGGATCTGGATGGCCTCTGAGGTGACGTGTTCGGCCATTTCGGTGGCAAAGAGCTTGGCCATGGCGGCTTCCTTGTCGCAGCGCCGCCCCTTGTCGATCTCGTTGGCCACGAAATACATGAACTGGCGTGCGGCCTCGATCTGGGTCGCCATCTCGGCGATCTTGAAGCGGATGGCCTGGAAGGCGCTGATGGGCCGCTGGAACTGGATGCGCTCCTGGGCATATCTGATGGCATCTTCCAGCGCACCCTGGGCAAGGCCGATGGCCCGGGCCGCGGTGTGCGCCCGGGCCACCTCCAGGCCGTGGGCCAGGGCATAGAAGGCGGCTCCGGCTTCGCCAATCAAGGCCGCAGCAGGCAGCTTGTAATCATCGAAATGCAGCTCCCAGGTCTTCCAGCCATGATAGCCGATCTTGCGCACCGGCGTGCCATTGATGCCGGGGGGCAGCTTGCCACGTTCCTTTTCGATGTGGAACAGGCTGATGCCCTTGTAGCGTGCCTTGGGGTCCACGTTGGGGTCGGAGCGGGCAGCCAGCATGATGAAATCGGCGCCATCGGCAAAGGTGCACCACATCTTGCTGCCATTGATCACCCAGCCGCCATCGCGTTGTTCAGCGCGGCAGCTGATGGAGCCCAGGTCGGAGCCGGCACCGGGCTCGGAAAGTGCCGCAGCGCCCAGGTACTCACCCCTGGCCATGCGCGGCAGCTTTTCGCGGCGGAACTCGTCGCTGTACCAACCACCGATGCCGTTGCCCCGGGCGATGAGCGAGGCGACACTCATCCAGCCCCGCGCCAGCTCCTCGGCCACCAGGCAATACTCGAAGACGCCCAGCCCCAGGCCGCCGTATTCACTGGGAATCAGGATGCCGAAGAATCCAAGATCGCCCATCTTGGCGCGCAATTCCATGGGAATGTCCTGCTGCAGTTGGTCGAGCCGGTTGGCGAGCGGCAGCACCTCCTCATGGGCAAAGCGCCGGGCGGTTTCCTGGATCAACCGCCGCTCCTCGGTCATGTAGCCATCCGGTGACTCTTTCATGGTCAGCCCTCTTTTATGGTCGTACATGGCGCTAGGCGGTTTGCTGTCGCGCCAGGGACAGCGCCTGTGCTGTTTCAAGCGGTTTGCCTGCGCTATCAAGCTGTTCCCAGTTCAGCACCTGCTGCAGCAAGGCAGCACTGGCTGCAGGGCCCAGCACAGGCTCCACCAGGCCTGTGAACTTGGCCTTCAGCCGCTGTTCCTCGGCATCCAGCGAGGCCAACGGGCGCCCCACATCCACGCAGCGCTCCAGCACCCGGCCAGCATTGAGACGCACACGCACCACCGTGGCCATGGGCAGGGCGGTGGCGGCCTCCTGGTCCACCTGCAGGTGGACCAGGGTACGCCACGGGGCCATCTGGGCGATCATGGCCGCGGTGAAGCCGCGCTCGTCCGTGGGCTTGCCGGCCAGGCACAGCGCTGCTGTGTGCTTCAGGCTGAACTTGCCCTCGAGCCCGGTGCGCGGCTCCTCGATGGCGCACACCTTGAGATGCTGTGGCGTCACCGCCAGCTGCACCTCGGCCACATCTGCGGTATCGAATGGGGTCTCGGCGCGCAGCGCCAGCAACGCTTCGATGCTGGAATGGGTGAGATGGCAGGCGGCATGGAACTTGAACAACAACTGCATCACATAGGGCTCGGCAGGGTCGGCCAGGGCGGCGGTCACATCATGTCTGTCGCTGTGGGTGGCCCCCAGCCCCTGGGGGCCTTCCAGGGCTTCGAGGTGGGCGGTCAGACCGCCATGCGCCAGTCTGGCCGCCACCAGACCATTGAGGGCCGCATGTCCCGCCTGGAAGGGCTTGCCCATGGTGCCGAACATGATCTTGAGCCCAGAGGCCTCGGCAGCGGCAAGGCACAGGGCATGGGCCATGGTGGCCGGCGAGGTATGGAGCAGGTGGGCCACCGCCGCCGCCGCTCCCAGGGCACCCACGGTGCCCGTGGCATGAAAGCCGCGCAGATAATGGCTGACTCCCAAAAACAGCCCCACCCGGCAGGCCACCTCAACGCCAGCCACATAGGCCGTCAGCACAGAGCGGCCCGTGGCCCCTCTGGCCTGGGCCTCGGCCAGCAACGCCGCGGCGATGGGTGCGGTGGGATGGCCCATCATGGGTGGGATGGTATCGTCGTAGTCCAGGGCATGGGCAGCACAGCCATTGATGAGAGCGGCGGCCATGGGTTGGACCGTGCGCCCCTGGCCGATGAGGCTTACCGGCCCCGGACTGTCGTTTCCCAAAGCGGCTGTGGCACAGCGGGCCACAGGTTCGCCCGCTCCTGCCAGGGTGACGGCAAACCAGTCCAGCAGGGCATGCCTCGCCCTGGTGGCGACCGCGGTGGGCAGATCCTGTATGGCACAGGCGCGCAGTGCCAGTTCTTCGGCCAGTGTGGTACTCATGGCCTCATGCAGCCCGTCAAGTCCGGCACAGGGCCGGGCAGGGAGCGGCCAACGGCCTGTTCAGCACATCCGGCGCCGCAGCAATACACGCCGCTCTCCCTCGAAGACCACCTTGTCGTCCTGGTTGATGCCGATGTGGCGAAAGGTGACAATACCGGCATCGGCCCGATCGCTGTTCTCCTTGGCCAGCACCTGGGAATAGGCATAGAGCGTGTCGCCATGGAGCACGGGGTGGGAGAAACGAATCTTGTCCAGGCTGAGCTCGGCGATGGCCTGCTCGGCGGTGTCCTGGGATGCCAACCCCAGCACCAGGGCACAGGTAATGCCACCAAAGGTGATGCGGTGACCGAATGGGGTCATGGCCATCATATGTTCGTTGAAATGCCCCTGGGCGGTGTTGAGCACCATGTTGGTGATGAGCACGTTGTCCATCTCGGTCACCGTGCGTCCCCTGGCATGCCGGTAGACGGCACCCACCTCAAAGTTCTCGAAAAAGTTGTTCTGTCCCGTGAGCATGTCTACTCCTGACCCTGGCGGCGCATCACCATGTTGGAGCGCTGGAACTGGATCACCTCGGTGCCATACTGGTTGTGCCCGGTGGTCTGCCAGGTGACGATGCCGCTTTGGGGATTGGAGCGCGACAGGCGCCTTGCCATGACCCGGCTCTGGGCTGTGAGCGTGTCGCCCGGATAGACCGACTTGCCATAGCTGAGGTGTTCCACGCCGAGGAACACGCCGCCTGCCTCGCTCAGGTCCTCCACCGACAACCCGAAGACCACCAGAAAGACCAGGATTGGGGCCACCTGGATATCCCTGTGGCCCTGGGTGCGGGCATAGACCTGATTGAAGTACAAGGGGTTGTGCTGGTGGGTGTTGGTGGCAAAGAGCACGCATTCAGAATGAAACAGCGTCCGTCCCCAGTGGTGGTGAAAGAGCTGGTCTTCCTCAAAATCCTCATAGGCATGGCCCTTGGGCCATGCCCTGGCGCGACGGTGCAGTTCCTCGACGTCCATAGCGCCTTCCTCCAGCAGGATGGCCCCTTATCGTGCCAGATCACGCGGCACCGCGCTTAACAGGTGCTCAGGATGGGTTCTTGTTTCTGTAAAGATAGCAAGGCACATGCCCTTGTCAACGATGCCCTCATGCAGGCGCTTGCCTGTAGATTCAGGTTATCGCGCATGCCAAGCACTGCATTGCCTGAGTGTTCAGGTGAGCCCTCACCCCACCCGAAACACCCCCACCAGCGCCTCCAGCTGCTCGGCCTGGTC
>WOZS01000048.1 GCA_011620135.1 Gammaproteobacteria bacterium | reverse complement strand
GCTGATTTCCACGATCCGGAGCATGCAGTTTCGCTGGAAGAAGCTTGTGTCCTCCGAATACGGCACAACATTTGGCTGGATTGCCGGAGTCATTTTCTTGACGATGAGAAACGTCATCATCGGTCAAGGTCTTTCGGGCGGGCTTGCTGAGCTGCAAGGCTTGGGCATAGCCTTCGCGGCGTTCTTTTCGTTATACCTGACCGCCAGGTACCTGAAGAAAACCCACAGGCTCAAGGACTGATCGTGGCCCGTGGCCCTTTCATTGCCGGTACGGATACTGGCGCAGGCGCAGGCAAGACACTCAAGACACAGGTTCCGGCCGCACTCGGGCTTGTCTTGAGCGCCCAGGACATTGGAACGGGCACCATGAGCCTATCTTTGCGGACCTATTCCCGATGGTCTCGAGAACCAGGCTTTTCTTCGGCTTGGTCCAGATAAGCCCATTGATGACGAGTCGTGGATCATGATGCGGACCTGTCTGGTGGCAGCTTCGGGGGGAGAGGGGGTCTCGAGCGCCTGCCAGCCGTCCACCATGAATTGCACCGCCAAAGCCGCCAGCAGCACACCGAACAACCGGTCGATGACGTTGGTCCCGGTGCGCCCCAGCAGGCGCACCATGGGGGTCGCCAGATGCAACGCGAGGGCAGTCAGCGCCAACACCACCAGGATAACCATGTAGAGCCCGCCGGTATGCCACCAGGGCCGGGCCGGAGCAGCACCGAAGGTCAGCAGCACGATGGTCAGGGCGCCAGGACCTGCAATCAGCGGAAAGGCCAGGGGGAATACGCTCACATCCTGGCGGGTACGCGCCTCGTCCTGCTCTGCCAGGGTCGTGGAGCGCAGGCCCGACTGGCGGGCAAAGACCATGTCCACCGCCAGCAACAGCAGCAACAGACCGCCTGCCATGCGAAACGCCGGCATGCCGATGCCCAGGATGCGCAGCAGGCCCGGCCCTGCCACGGCAAACAGCAACAGAATGCCAGCCGCCAGCCTGGTCGCCTGGTTGGCCATGCGCCTGCGTTCCTCGTCGGTATGATGCCGACTCAACCCCGCATACATGGGTGCCAAGCCCACAGGGTCGACCACCACGAACAACAGCACGAAGAAATTGATCCACTCATCCAGCAATCTTGCTACTCCCCCTGGCTGAGCAGGGCCCCTTTCTGACGGACCTGACGAAACAGCACCAGGAACAAGACCCAGGCCAGCACCAAATAGACCAGGCATTGCCCCGCGGCGATCAACAGATGCTGCACGGCCAGCGCATGGTGCCAGACCGCCGCCCGCATGCCCTCGAAGACGTGGCTGCTGGGCAGCAGCCAGGCGATGAGTTGCAACGGCGCAGGCAATGTGGCAATGGGATAGTAGACCCCGGAAAAAGGTGCCAGCAGAAACATGCCACCCCAGGCAATGCCCTCCACACCCAGGCCAAAGCGCAGCAGCATGGCGGTCATGGCAATGCCCAGCGCCCAGCCAAAACACGTCAGCAGCACGAAAAAGGCGATCACCTGCAGCCCCATGGTCCACAGGCCATAGTCGAAGAACACATAGGCCAGCGTTGTGGCCACGCCCACGCCAAACAGGGTGCGCAGCAAACTGACCAGCAACAGCCCCCCCACATATTCCCAGGGCCGCAGCGGCGTCATGAACAGCTGCGGCAGGTTGCGGGCATAGAGCTCCTCCAGGCAGACCAGCGTCACGCCCAACTGACTGCGAAACAGGATATCCCACAGCAGCACGGCACCCAGGAAAAGCCCTGCCGCCTTGGCAGCACCGGATGTCTGGCTACCGATGAAGCGGTCGGTGAATCCCCAGAGCACCATCTGTACCGTGGGCCAGTAGGCAATCTCCACCAGGCGCGGCCAGGAGCCGCGCAGCACATACCAGTAGCGCAGCACCATGGCGTAGAGCCTTCGTGCCGAGAGCCACCAGGCCGCCTGCTTCATGCCAGCCATCATGCCGTACTGCGGGCGATGGACAGGAACACGCCTTCCATGTCCGTGCTGTAGCGCTCCATCAACGCGGTGGGCGTGCCCCGGGCCATCACCTGCCCCCGGTCCATGATGAGCACCTCGTCACACAACCGCTCCACCTCCTGCATGTTATGCGAGGCCAGCATCATGGCAGCGTGTGATTCCCCCAGATATTTCAACAGGTAGCGCCGCAGGCGATCGGCGGTATCAGGGTCCATGGATGCGGTGGGTTCATCCAGGATCAACACCTGGGGCCTGTTCAGCAGTGCCTTGGCAAGACCACAGCGCGCCTTCTGGCCGGCTGAAAGCTGCCCATAGCGTTTCTTGAGCAGCGCCTCGAGATCCAGCAGCTCCGCAAGCTCGCCGATGCGGGCCTTGAGGCCACAAATACCGTAGAGCTGGCCATAGACCATGAGAATCTCGGCAACAGTCAGGCGCCCGGGAAAGTCCACATAGGGCGAGGAGAAGTTCATGCGGCCCAGGACCTCGTAGCGGTGCCGGGGAATCGGCTCACCCAGGATCTCGATGCGGCCGCCTGTGGGAATCACGAGCCCCAGCAGCATGGCAAGCGTCGTGGTCTTGCCGGCACCATTGCCCCCCAGCAGCCCCATGCATTGCCCATGGGCCAGCTGAAAACTGAGATCCCGCACCGCAAGCACATCGCCAAAGCGCTTTTCCAGGCGCTGCACGCTGATGGCTGGCTGCAACCTATCATGCCAGGCAACGCTCATGGAGTAATGGGTTCTGCGTCTGTGGCACTATGGCCGAGCTGCACTGGCGCGCACATCAACACCACCACACACGGCAGACCACACAGCACGCTGATGCTGAAAAACACCGACCAGCCCCAGTGACCAGCCACCCAGCCGGCCACAGGGCCAATGCCCACAGCCCCAAGACTCGCCAGGGCACTCAGCAAGGCAAAACAGGTGGCACTGCCAGGACCACCCCGGGCAAGGCCCATCATCAGGGCCAGCAGGGCGACTGTACCCATACCGCCCCCCAACTGCTCCAGCAACACGGCCACGGCAATGAGCCCATCATGGCGACCAGCCTCGGCAAGCCACAAGAAAGGCACGTTGGTGAGCAACTGCACCAAGGCAAAGAGCAGCAGACCCTGGCGCAGCGTGAATCGACGCATCCATAACCCCCCGGCCACGGCCCCCAGCAAGGTGCCGGCCAGCCCCACCGTCTTGATGAACATGCCCACCTCCCCGGGAGAAAGCCCCAGGCCACGGACGAAAAACGAGGTGGTGAGGCTGCCTGCAAAGGCATCACCCAGCTTGTAGAGCAAAACGACTGCCAGAGCGAGACCAGCCTGCTGGCGTCCCATCAGGTAGCGCCATGCCGCACCAAGGCTCACCGCGCCATGCTGTCGCCGCAAGGTTCCCGGTTCTGGCGCAAGCAATGTTCCGGCAACGCCCACGGCCATCACACAGGCTACCATCACCAGGCTCGCCGTCCAACCCCAGCGGTCGGCCATCAGCAGCGCGCCCGCCCCGGAAACCAGCAGGGCCATGCGATAGGCGGACACCGCCAGGCCCGCACCCAGGGCACGTTCGGTCTCGCCGAGGACATCGGTCCGATAGGCATCCACCAGCAGGTCCTGGGTGGCCGAGGTCGTGGTGATCAACAAGGCCAGCACGGCAATCAGCCACAGGCCATGGAGCGGTGCAACGAAGGCCAGGGCCCCGATGCCGGCCATGAGCACCATCTGGCACACCAGCAACCAACCCCGGCGGTGCCCAAGAAAAGGCAGGCTCACCCGGTCGAGCCATGGCGCCCAGAGAAACTTGATGCTGTATGGCAACCCCAGCAACGTCATGAAACCGATAGTCCTCAGATCGATGCCGGCTGAGGCCAAAAGGGCTTCCAGGGTACCACGGGAGATCGCCAGGGGCAAACCGGAAGAAAAACCCAGAAGGGTCACCGCCAACAATCTTTGACGCCCCTGCCTCATCAACCTGGATGCCTCACAACGCGCGCCCACGCCCGCAACAAAGCCGCCATCAGCGCAGGTGGACTATACAGATGGTCGCCCAGACCTGGACATGCACCCTTCGCGGGCAAGCCGGGACTGACAAGCCTGTCATGCCAGAAAGGATGGTTTTGGCATGGCCTGCCATCAGGATATCCCAAATACCCTGGGTTGTTGAAACACCCTGGACAATCGGTCAAGCATGAAGCGCTGGCTGCACGCCTGGCACACCTTGAACCACAGCGGTTATCCTGGCGGGATATTTTTTTCGATATCACTTCGATATACCATACTTGTCCATGACTCTATCAAGGCAAAAACGTGGTCACCTGGCCCTTGGCCAACTGGCCTGCCTCGCGCTCCTGCTGGCAGTCTGGCCCTGGCCAGGCCATGCCCAGAACCCCAACGCCCCCTGGCCATTGGCCCATGCCGATGGACAAAACAGCGACCGTGTTCCTTTCGCCCTGCCGCCCATCACTCGAATCGCCTGGCATGCAATGGCAGATCAGAGCTGCTACATGGGTGCCACCCTCAGCACCAATGGCTTGGTCTATGTAGCCACAGGCAAGGGGCCGGGCACATCTGCCCTGACCGCATTGAACGCCACAGGCCATATCGTCTGGCAGAGTGCCCCCTATCAACAACCCAATGACCTGGATTCCGGGGCCATCCTCAGCGCACCCGCCATCGATGAGGCAGGAGACCTCTACCTCACCGACAGCAACCAGTTCTGGGCCTTCCACGGCGATGGCCGCATCAAGTGGGTCCAGCAGCAGCCCCGGGACGCCAAGCCGGCGCTTTCATCCCAGTTCATCGGGCACAGCGTGGTGGTGGTCACTGGCAATGGCTTGGTCATCGCCAGGAAACGCAGCGATGGCAGCCTGTCCGCCCCCGTCCTGCCCCTGCCCAACCTGGCGCCCATCAGTGCGCCGCGCGAGGATGCCGGACGCCTGCTGCCCTTTGCGCAGCGCATCGATCCAGCGCTGAGCGCCACTGTGGCCGGCATCCTCTTCGGGGGAAGCTGGCCGGTCAGCAACACGCCCGCGGTCCACCCCGCGCTGCCCAGGCTCTATATCCAGGCCACCACAGCCAAGTCCAACAAGCCCCAGGGTAGCGCGCTGTTTGCCCTGGATCTCGACGAACAGGCGGGCTTCTGGCACATCGCCCAGCAACTCCAGATGGCGGGCAGCAGCGCCACCAGTCCGGCGCTGAGCCCCGATGGCACAACGGTCTACCTGGCCGAAGACAACAGCAACCTCGTGGCGGTGGATGCCATGAGCCTGGAGCGGCGGTTTTCCGTACCCTTGGGCAATAACATCCTGGCTAGCCCCACCGTGGGTGCAGATGGCACCATCTATGTGAACGCCGCTGCCGTGGTGGCCCTCGACCCCCAGGGCACCATCCTCTGGAAACAGGATTTTGCCACCCTGGCCAAGGCCAACCAGCGCCAGGGCGCCCGGGCCAACAGCGTGATCACCGCCAGCGCCGACAGACTCTATGTGGTGGCCAACAGCGGCACCAAGCCCTTCCTGGTCAGCCTGGACCCTCGCCATGGTGCCATCGTGGATCAGCCCATCCCCCTGCCTGCGTCCAGCGAGACCGTGATCAGCGCTGGTCCGGATGCCTTGTTCCTGACTCACCTCGGCTTACGGACCCCAGGCGCCGCAGGAGGCGGGTCACCATGTTGACACCATGAGCCAACCGGCTGCATCCGGCAAGGCGATCCCTCGGCGACCAGCCCAGATCGCCTCGGGTATGGGCCCCTTTGCCTGGGCGCGCCTGCTGCGGCATCACCACTGGCGCATGGACAGGCAGGGTGCCTGGGCTGCAGCACGCATCGCCCTCCATGGCCTGCTGCTGCGCAGCCTGACTGCCACGCTGGACCAGTTGCTCTACAGCCGGAGCGTGGCAGCCACGCCCATCGCCAAGGCGCCGCTGTTCATCATCGGCCATTGGCGCTCGGGCACCACCCATGCCCACAACCTGCTGACGCTGGACCCACAGCACAGCTTTCCCAATGGCTTCCAGTGCTTCCGGCCGCGGTCGTTCCTGGTGACAGAACGGTTCTTCCTGGAACGCGCGCGCACCGGCAGCTCACCACGCACCAGGCCCATGGATGACATGGCCTTCGATCTTGCCAATCCCCAGGAAGACGAGTTTGCCCTGCTCAACATGGACCTGCCCTCGCCCTATCTCACCATGCTCTTCCCCAACGAGCCGCCCTGCCATCCGGACTACCTGGCGTTACAGCTCGATGCCGTGGCGCTGGAACGCTGGAAGCAGGGCTTTTTGACCTTTCTCAAGCGGCTGCACTATCACCATGGCAGCACTCAGCGCCTGGTCTTGAAATCGCCCACCCACACCGCCCGGGTCCGCATCCTGGCGGAGATGTTTCCCCAGGCGCGTTTTCTGTTCTTGGTGCGCGACCCCTACGTGGTGATCCACTCCTCCATTCGCACCGCCACCATTCTCGCCCATGTCTTCGGCCTCGAACCCCCCGACGAGACCATGGTGGCCAGGGAAACCATGAAAACGCTACGCACATATCGCCTGCTGCATGAGACCTTCCTGCGCGACAAAAACCTGCTGCAGGAAGGCCAACTGATGCAGCTGCGTTATGAGGAACTCATCATCGATCCGCTGGCTTCCCTGCAGCGCGTCTATGCCACCCTGGAACTCGGTGATTTCGAGCGCCTGCGCCCTGCACTCATGAAGCACCTGGGGCAGGAGGGCAACTATCAAGTCAGCACCAAGGAACCCCCGCCACAGCTCATCGCGCTGATCAATGAGCATCTCGGGGACCTGGTGGAGCACTTCGGTTACCCGCAACGGGCCAGTGCCTCGGCAGCGTGATTGTCAGCGCGCCTGCACCATGGTATACCATGAGCGTGTCTTTTCCATGGGCCATGGCAAGATGCATCGAAAGGTGGGCAGAAAGGTAGGTAGGGGCAAGGAGCACACCATGAAAACGCGCAGTAGGGCGGGAATGAACATGGCATCACGCCATCAGGGCTTTACGCTGGTGGAATTGGTGATCGTGGTGTTGATCATCGGCATCCTGACAGCCATCGCCGTGCCGAATTACCAGAAATATGTGGCCCGGGCCCGCCGCACCGAGGCCTGGAAGGACATGAGCCAGATTGCCATGCTGGAGGAAAGCTACTTTGCCAATCAGCCAACCGTTGGCTATACGACTGACCTGAAAGAGCTACCCTTTCCCGACTCTGGAGCCTACTATACGTTCTCGGTCACCACCACGGGCACGCAGGCGCTGTCTTATACGTCCTACACCATCACCGCGACTGCGCCTAAAGATAATCCTCAAGGTCGTTACGAAGAAAACAGGTGCGGCCTTACGCTGACGCTGGACCACCTCGGCCACCGTGATGCGCCAGGTGCCAAAATCAATAAGGCGCAGTGCATTCCCCAGTAGTTTTTTGCTTGCGAGCCTCCGGCCACCCTGGGTTCCTGCTCTTGGGGCCCCTGCTCTGCCCCTCGCCGCCTTCAAGGTATCCCCCCCTCACCTCGCCTGCGCCATGCCTGAAGGGCATGATGATGGCGCAGGCGCGTGATGGAAGGCGCGGTCAACCGGTCTTGAGGACCTCGCCCAGCTTCATGGCCAGAGCCATGTTGCCCTGGATCTTGATCTTGCCGGACATGAAGGCCATCTGAGGGTTGAGCTTGCCCTCGATGATATCCGACAGGTCGGAACCTGCCACGTTGACGGTCAGGTCGGCAGGGGCATCGCCGGCGGTCACGCCAGGGCTGTCCTTGCAGTTGACGATCCACGTGCCACCATTGTCGCCGCCGACCACGAACTTGTACACGGCATTGATGGACTTGGCCTTGGCCACATCTTCCTGGATCCGGCCTGCAATCTGGGTCTCAAAGATTTCCTTTGGTGTTGGCATGTTCTTCTATCCTCCTAAGGATGCAAAAACCTCGCGAATCCTGCATGGGAAGACCGTTGCTGGCGCCTTCATGGCAGTGCCTCGAGGGAGCACCTCACGCAGGATGATCATGGCATTTTTTTATGACAGCCCGGTCTCTGGGCTTGCGCATCAACTAGGTGATGCGATGGTAATTATAGGAAATCTTGACCATAAGTCAAGGTCAGGAAGGTACACTGGCAACCGTGAGTCCTCTGCTTGAGGAGCATCGCCCGCTGAGCCTCATGCCGATAGACGGCGGACCTGTCGCAGGAAACCGGGAGCACTGGCCCCGAACAGCGGGCTTCAGCCCATGGCTTGCAGCTCATTGCAAAAGCGCCTGGCGTTCTCGGCGTAATGCACTGCAGAAAGGCGCAGCATCTGCTGTTCCTCGGCAGACAGGGTGCGCACCACCTTGCCTGGGACTCCCATCACCACAGAACCCGCCGGGATCACCTTGCCCTCGGGGATGAGGCTGCCGGCGCCGATGAGACAGCCCGGCTCGACCACGGCACGGTTGAGCACCACGGCATTGATGCCGATCAACGAACCCGCCCCGATGGTGCAGCCATGCAGCATCACCTTATGGCCCACGGTGACATCCTCGGCGATGCTCAGTGGCAGACCGGGGTCGGTATGCAGTACGCTCAGATCCTGGACGTTGCTGCGCGTCCCGATGGTGATCAGATCGTTGTCGCCACGCAGTACCGCGCCAAACCATACACTGGCTTCGGCATGCAGGACGACCGTGCCCAGCACGGTAGCATTTTCTGCCACAAAGCAGCCCTGGGCCACCTGCGG
>WOZS01000060.1:18026-42718 GCA_011620135.1 Gammaproteobacteria bacterium | reverse complement strand
GGGTTGCTCCCAAGACCTGGACCCCTCATTGGACCCTAAAAAGATCGCCATCCACGGTGATCCCCAGCGACTCACCGGGGCCATATTGATTATATGAAAGCACTATGAAATGATTAAAATAGTATGATATGCCCCTGCCAGCTGCGGTATATCTCAACCCCCAGATGGCAAAATGGATGACGGAGCAAAAGCAAGATAGATGGTGCCAAAACAGATGGGGCAAGTCATCTTCGTGGAGCCTGATGGCCAGATCATTGCGCTGCATGTGGCCGAGGAAACCTCATTGCGCCATGCCGCTGTGGAACATGCTGTCCCCGGCATCGCAGGTGGCTGCGGCGGCCAGTGTGCCTGTGCCACTTGCCACGTCTATGTGGACGAACAATGGATCCACAAGGCGGGCAAGGCCACGCCCGGCAGCATGGAACAGGAGCTGCTCCAGTTGGCAGAAGATATCCGCCCCAACAGCCGCCTTGCCTGCCAGATCCCGCTTTCTACCGCATGCAATGGCCTGGTTGGTGGGGCATATCCCCCTTGGGCAGCACTGATGGCAGTGCTGCCGGTGTATCCTGGGCCATGAGCGCGGCAACCGAACAGGTGGTGATCATCGGTGGCGGGCAGGCTGGCGGCGAATGCGCCGTGCAGCTGCGCAAACTGGGCTTTGCTGGCCCCTTGACCATCGTCACCGCCGAACCCTTTGCCCCTTACCGCCGCCCGCCATTGTCCAAGGACTACCTGACCGGCGGCTGTACCCGGGAGAGCCTTGCGCTGCTGCCGCCTGCCAGGATGGAGCAGCTGGGCATCAAGCTGCACACCGGCAGGCGCGTGGTGCACATCGAGCGCCCCAACCATGAGGTGCACCTGGATGACGGCACGACGCTGCCCTACCACCACCTGGCCCTCACCACCGGTGGCACAGCCCGCTTGCCGGCGATCCCTGGCATCAAGGCCGAGAACGTTCATGTGCTGCGCACCATCAACGATGCCGATGCCATCGGCCGCATCGCCACGGCGGGCAAGCATATCACGGTAATCGGCGGCGGCTTCATCGGCCTCGAGATTGCAGCCGTGCTCATCAAGCGCGGGGTGCGGGTCACCGTACTGGAAGCGCTGCCCCGGATACTCTCCAGGGTGGTGGGCCCGGAGGTCTCCGCATTCTTCGAAAACCTGCACCGCAGCTCGGGGGTCGATCTGCGCTGCAGCGTGACGGTCACGGCCTTGGAAGGCGATCCGGTGCGCACGGTGGTCCTGGGCGATGGGAGCCGTATGACTACCGACGCAGTGATCGTGGGCATCGGCATCATCCCGGCCACCGAGCTTGCCGAGGCCGCCGGCCTTGCGGTGGACAATGGCATCGTGGTGGATGAATACGCCCGCACCACAGACCCGCACATCGTCGCCGCAGGAGACTGCAGCTGCCATCCCAGCGCCCTGTATGGCCGGCGCATCCGCCTTGAGTCGGTGCAAAACGCCATGGACCAGGGGCGCATTGCCGCAGCCACCATCACAGGCAAACTCACGCCTTACCGGGCCGTGCCCTGGTTCTGGTCGGAGCAGTACCACATCAAGCTGCAGATCGCCGGGCTCAGCGCCGGCCACGACCAGACCGTGCTGCGCGGCGACCCCCAACAAGGGGCTTTTGCCCTCTACTACCTGCTTGATGGCCTGCTTGTGGCGGCGGATACCGTCAACCGCGCCCAGGACTTCATGTTTGCCCGGAAGATGATCGGCTCCCCGGTGAACCCTGCCCAGCTCGGAGACGAATCAGTCTCCCTGCAGACCCTGCTCACGGGGGATCATCCCGCCTAAGACACCCCCTGATTGGGCAGCCTGGGGTGCCAAAATCAAGCCCAACTCAGCCGAGCCGGTGCAATGGGGCTGCAGGCAAAGACGCCATGGGAAGCGCGGTTCATGAACATGGTCTTTTTCGAGATTGGGGCTGAAGACCAGGAAATGTGTGCCGTGGCGTGTGCTGGCCTGAGGCAGCGACACGACGTGCTGTGCACACCGACTGCCCTGACCCAGAAAACAGCCCTTCCCCATGTCCAAGCCGTGGTGATCTCCACCTTCGTGCATTCCAGGCTCGATGCCCAGGTCCTGGAATTGTTGCCCGGGCTGCGCCTCATTGCGAGTCGTTCCACAGGCTTCGACCACATCGATCTGGATTACTGCCGCAGCCACAGCATCGCGGTATGCAATGTGCCGGATTATGGCGCGGCCACCATCGCCGAACACGCCTTCGCTTTGCTTTTGGCTCTTTGCCGTCGTATACCAACAGCGACCGAACGAACCCGCCGGGGCGATTTTTCCCTGGATGGGCTGCGCGGCTTCGAGTTATACGGCAAGACGCTGGGGGTGCTCGGCACAGGCCGCATCGGCAGGCGCGCCATCGCCATCGGCCTCGGCCTCGGCATGGAGGTCATGGCCTACGATCTCTACCCCAAGACCGAAACAGCCGCTGCGCTTGGGTTCAGTTATGCAGCGCTCGATGAGGTCCTGGCGCAGGCCGATGTCATCACCATCCATCTTCCCGCCACGCCACAGACCCGCCATCTGATCGCAGAGCCGCAGTTTGCCATCATGAAAAAAGGGGCTGTACTGATCAATACCGCCCGGGGCAGCATCGTGGATGCAGAAGCCCTGATCCGTGCCCTGGACCAGGGCATCATAGCGGCAGCAGGGCTCGATGTGCTGCCGGAAGAAAAGCTGCTCCGGGATGAAAGCGTACTTTTCCAACAGGAAAGCAAGCCTGCGGTAGATGAACTCCGCGCCCTGCTGGCCGACCACGTCCTGCTGCAACACCCCAACGTGCTGGTGACACCCCACAGCGCCTTCAATACCCATGAGGCCATGGCGCGCATCATGACCACAACCGTCGGCAACATCCTCGCCTTCGCACAGGGCAAACCGCAAAATGTGGTGACAGGGCGCTGAATCGCTGGTCCATACCAGGACTGTCAGCCACCGCCCAGGAAAGGCGCGTCCACCAACAGCATGACTTTGACGCCTGGCTTAGCCAGTCAAGGCGACGATTCATTACCGCAGCTTGCACGCCGAGGTCTTATAGGTCAGGGTCAGGCGCTGTGGGTCGAGGGTTGACTGGCGGGAAAGGGGGCTTGCTCGGCCCAGCGCAACAGTTCCATGGTGCCATCGGCATGCTCCACCAGAGCAGTACAGCTCTCCACCCAGTCGCCGCAGTTGCCATAGACAAGTCCCGAGACCGTGCACAGCTCGGCATGGTGGATATGGCCACAGATGACGCCATCGAGTCCTTGGCGTCGCGCCTCCTGGACCATGCCCTTCTGGTAGTCCGAGAGAAACTTGACGGCGTTTTTGACCTTGTGCTTGAGATAGGCCGACAACGACCAGTACCCATAGCCGAACAGGCGCCGCAGCCGGTTGACCAGCGGATTGAGGCGCAGCAGCATATTGTAGATGCGCATACCCAAAAAGGCCACGAAGGGCGAGCCCTGCACCACGGCATCGTACTCATCGCCATGCAGCACCAGGAAGCGCCGCCCGTCGGCTCCCACATGGACCATGTTCATGCGCACCATCACATGGCCCAGCGTGAGTCCCACCTGGCGGCGGAAGGCGTCGTCGTGGTTGCCGGGGATGTAGATCACCTCGGTGCCCTGTTGAGCCTTGTCCAGCAGCAGCCGGATCACCTCGGTGTGCTGCTCGGGCCAGTACTTGCTCTTGCGCATGGCCCACAGGTCCACGATGTCGCCCACCAGATAGAGCACCGGACTGTGGCTTGCGGCCAAGAAATCCTGCAGGCGCTCCGCTTGGCAGCCGCGAAAGCCCAGATGGACATCGGAGATCCAGATGGCTCGATAGTACCGTATGGCCTCTTCCCTCCTCCCCTCCTTATCATAGGGCATTATCCACCCCTGGACATGACGACATGGTGACGCCACCTCCTCAGGCCAGACGCCCTGGGGTCTCCTGCGCCAGAAGCCGGTTCAGGCGCACCAGAAACCCGGAGATATCGGCAAGGTCCCGACCCTGGGCGAGGCGTGCCTCGTCCAGCAGCACCCAGGCGAGGTCGGCGCGGCGCTGCTGGTCGGTCTCGGCCAACAGACGCTGCACCACAGGATGGCCCGGGTTCAGTTCCAGGATGGGGCACGCAGTATCGGGAAGCTGCTGTCCCGAGGCGCGCAGCACCTCCTGCAACGCCTCGCTCAGACTGGTGCTGGCAAGAGCCAGGCTCGACGGCGCACTCACCAGATGGGCACCAAAACGCACCCCGGAAACCGCATCCCCAAACAGGGCAGCCAACTGCTCCAATTCGGCGCCATGGGCCTCCTGGGCTTCCCGGGCCTGGCGCTGCCCCTGGGTATCACCCAGGCCCTCCACATCCAGCCCCTCTTTGCTGATCTCCTGAAAGGGCTTGTCCACCGCCCCCTCCAGGGCATGAATGAGCCATTCGTCGATGGGTGAGGTGAGCAGGATCACCTCGATGCCGTTATCGTTGAAAAATTCGAGGTGCGGCGAGCGCAAGGCGGCCTCCCTGTTTTCGGCCACCAGACAATAGGTCTTCTTCTGGCCGAAGGGCATGTCCTTCTGGATCTCATCCAAGGAGCGCGCCTCACCTTTGGTGGTGTTCCAACGCAACAACCTGAGGATGCGGTCGCGGTTGACGATGTCCTCGGCAATGCCCTCCTTGAAAATATCACCGAACTCCTTCCAGAACAGGCGGTATGTTTCCCCTTCCCGGGAGGCCAGCTCATCGAGCATCTCCAGCACATAGCGCGTCAGGGCGCGGCGCATGGAGTCCACCTCCGGGCTTGCCTGGAGCATCTCGCGCGACACGTTGAGTGCCAGGTCTGCCGTGTCCACCACACCGCAGACAAAGCGCAGGTAATGGGGCAAGAAGACCTCGGTATGCTCCATGACAAAGACCCGCTGCACATAGAGCTTGAGCCCCCGGGAACCATCGGGGCGCCACAGATCCAGCGTGGCGTGCGCCGGCACATACAACAGACAACTGTAGGAGAGCCGGCCTTCCACGCGGTGATGGCAATAGGCCAGGGGATCGTCCAGCTGGTGGGTGAGCTGCTTGAAAAACCCTATATATTCCTCTGCTGTGATGTGGCGCTTGTCACGGGTCCACAGTGCCTGGGCCTTGTTGACCTGCTCGCGCCCCTCGCTGCCTGCCAGGTAGACCGGAAAGGCAATGTGGTCGGAATAGGTGTGGATCAGCCCCGTGAGGCGATTGGCGTCGGCGAACTCCATCTCCTCTCCCTTGAGATGCAGCAGGACCTCGGTACCCCGCAGCACCCTGTTTTCCGGGGTGACGGTAAAAGAACCCTCCCCACTCGACGACCAGCACACACCCTGTTCGGGCGGCAGGTCGACGCGGCGCGAACGCACCTCCACATGCTCTGCCACCATGAATACCGAATAGAAACCCACGCCGAACTGGCCGATCAGCCCGGCATCCTTTTTGGCATCGCCGGAAAGAGAGCCCAGGAACTCGGCGGTTCCGGAACGGGCGATGGTGCCGAGGTTGGCGCAGATCTCCTCATGGGACATGCCGATGCCGTTGTCTTTCACCCAGAGCAGCTTACGCTCGCGGTCGAAGCCCACCTCGATGGCCAGCTCGCTGTCCTCGCCCAGCAGGTCTGGGTCCTTGAGCGTGGCAAAGCGCAGTTTGTCCAGGGCGTCGGAGGCGTTCGAGATCAGCTCGCGCAGGAAAACCTCCTTGTGGCTGTAAAGGGCATGCACCATCAGGTGCATCAGGCGGCTCACCTCGGCCTGGAAGGCCACTGTCTGGGATGTAGTCTCGTTCATGTGCTCTCGTTCCTCGCTCAATGCATGATCTTGATCAATGGCATGGCCCATCTCACAGGACCTTACCCGGGTTCATCAGGTTATGGGGGTCCAGCGTGCGCTTGATCTGGCGCATCAGCTCCAGGGCCGTTGCATCCTTGTGGCGCATGAGTGCGGCGCGGCGCAGCGCCCCCACGCCATGTTCTGCGGAAAAAGACCCGCCGTGGCTGACGGCAAGGTCATAGACGATCTGGTTCACTGCTTCCCACAACCCGCGGCCTGCCGCAACCCCGGGAGGCGGAAACACGTTGACATGCAGGTTGCCATCCCCCAGATGGCCAAAGACACACAGCGTGCAGCCGGGCAGGAAATCATCCAGGGCGGCGCGCACCGCACGCACATAACCGGGCAGCGCCGAGCGCGGCACGGCCGGGTCGTGCTTGATGCTGGCGCCTTCCAGACGCTCGGCCTCGGAGATATTCTCCCGCAAGGCCCACAGCGCTTCATGCTGCGCCCCGCTTTCGGCCAGCACCGCATCCTGGACCAGATCCTCTGCCATGGCCCTGTACAGGATCTGGGCAAAAGCCTCCTCTAAAGCGGCATCGTGACCCCAGGCCTCCAGCAGCACGAGCCAGGCAAAACCGGGCTCAAACGGCAACGTCACACCCATGTGGCGGTGCACCAGGTGCACCGCGACGGCGTCCATCACCTCGAAGACGGCCAGCACATCCCCCAGTGCCGCGCGTACCAAGCCCAGCAGGGCGACTGCCGCCTCCAGATCGCGCACCACCACGCAGGCGGTGCGGCGCACGGTGGGCAATGGATGCAGCCGCAGCGTGCAGGCGGTAATGAGCCCCAGGGTACCCTCCGAGCCCACGAACAGGTCATCCAGGCGATAGCCGGTATTGTCCTTGCGCACGGTGCGCAACCCATTGTAGATGCGGCCATCGGGCAACACGGCCTCCACGCCCAGCAGCTGCGCGGCCATGGTGCCATAGCGCAGCACCCAGTTGCCTCCAGCATTGGTCGCCACATTGCCGCCGATCTGGCAACTGCCCTCGGAGGCAAGGTCCAGCGCAAACAGCCTGCCCGCCCCGGCGGCTGCTTCCTTGACCCGGGCCAGCAGGCAGCCCGCCTCGACAGTCATGGTATCGTTGGCCGCATCCAGGGCGCGGATGCGCTGCATGCGCCGCAGGGTGATCACCACCTGGGACCCCGAGGCATCGGGTATCGCCCCGCCACACAGCCCGGTATTCCCGCCCTGGGGCACCATGGCCACCCGGGCCGCGGCGCACAGGCGCACCACCTCGGCCACCTCCGCTGTGGCAGCAGGCTCCACCACCGCCAGGGGACGGCCCAGGAACAAACCGCGGCGCTCGGTGGCATAGGGCGCCCAATCCACACCTTCACCCCACAGGCAGACCTTGTCGCCCACCACGGCACTCAGCTCGCGGATCAGGGCATCCATGACATCATCAGCTGGGGCAAGAAAAAACAGGTGCAGGGCATGATGTTCATTATAACCGCCTGCGATCCACTTCCGATCCCACGCTGCATGCTATCATGCCCCCCATGGAGCAGGAGTGCGATCTGCCACGCATCAAACAGGTGTGCGATGCCTTCTGGCAAGAGGCCATCATGCCAGCGCTGCTGGCGGCGATCCGCATCCCCGCCCTCTCGCCCCACTTCGACCCACGCTGGCAGGAGCACGGTTTCCTGGATCAGATCATCAGCCTGGCCATGGGCTGGGCCAAGACCCATTCCTTACCCGGCATGACCCTGGAAAGCATCCAGTTGGAAGAGCGTACGCCTGTTTTGCTCATCGAGCTTCCAGGCAGCGCGCCTGGCCGGGTATTGCTCTATGGACACCTGGACAAGCAGCCCGAGATGCTGCCATGGGCCGCGGGACTGGGCCCATGGCAGCCCGTGCTGCGCGCAGACAGGCTCTATGGACGTGGCGGCGCGGACGATGGCTATGCCTTGTTCGCCATGCTGGCTGCCCTGCACGCCCTGCACGACCAGGACATACCCCACCCAAGCTGCACCATGCTCATCGAGACCGGCGAGGAGAGCGGCAGTCCCGACCTGCCCGCCTACCTGCAGGCCCTGGACGAGCGCATCGGCACACCCGACCTGGTCATAGCACTGGATTCGGGCTGTGGCAATTACCAGCAGCTGTGGTATACCACCTCGCTGCGCGGGCTGGTAAGCGGCATTCTCGCTGTGGATGTCCTTGCAGAAGGGGTTCATTCCGGGGATGCCGGAGGCATCGTGCCAGACAGCTTCCGCTTGCTGCGCCTGCTGCTGGAACGTCTCGAGGAGGCTGCCTCGGGCCGCCTCCTACCCGCCTGGCTCCGTGCCCAGATCCCTCCGGTCTCCCTGGAACAGGCTCTCGCTGCAGCAGATGTCCTGGGCGCGACGGTCCATGAGCGCTTCCCCTGGCTGCCCGGCTGCCGGCCACTGACGCATGACCCCACCGAGGCGCTCCTGGAGCGCACCTGGCAGGCAGCCCTTGCCATCACGGGTGCCGCTGGCCTGCCGCCGATTGACAGCGCCGGCAATGTGCTGCGCCCCAGCACAGCTGTCAAGCTGGCGCTGCGCCTGCCGCCAACAATTGCAGCCGCCCAGGTCCAGGATGCGTTGGCCACCCTGTTCACCCAGGACCCACCCTATGGGGCTCAGGTGCGTTACCGGGGTGAACAGGCCAGCGATGGCTGGCATGCCCCACCCCTGGCCCCCTGGCTCGACCGGGCCGTCCAGGAGGCATCCCAGGCTTTTTTTGGTCAACCAGCCTTGGCCATGGGTGAGGGTGGCACCATCCCCTTCATCGCCATGCTGGCCCGGCGCTTCCCCCAGACCCAACTGTTGATCACAGGCGTGCTTGGGCCCCAGGCCAACGCCCATGGCCCCAACGAGTTCCTGCACCTGCCCATGGCGCGTGCCCTGAGCGCCTCTGTGGCCCTAGTCCTGGCGCAATGCGCCGCCACGGCTTGCCCGGCGACCGCATCAGGATGACCAGTGGCTGAACTTTCGCGGGCCGGGCGACGACCTCGAGCTGCAATTTGAAGCGGTGCGGCAGCTGCCGCCAGAAGACCGGCAGGCCATCAAGGCCATGCTCGACGGCATGATCGTCAAGCACCGCACCAAGCAGATCGTCGGCGAACTGCGGAGCTGACAGCAACGGCAACAGCTAGCCGCTAAAAAAGAAGCCCGCGACAGCGGGGCTTGGGTGAGGTGTTTGCAATCCTATGCTGCTTTTACCTTATTGATCATAAACAACAAGATAACCAACGCGGAAAGCAACCCAACCTGGGCAACGAAAGACCAAGATAATATTGCCACACCAACTGGATCAGTCACATTTTCTTTTCCTGCTTCCAGATAGTATCTGGACAACGCCACCAATGCCGCAATCACCATCCCACCAAGACAGAGAAAATAGTAACCCCAGAAATGTTTGCCATGTAATCTCATTATCATCGGAGCAAATAAGGCGACGGGATAGACTACCTGTATTAAGACAATAGAAACCGTGTCATGCCTAAAATCAGGAAAAACAATTCCCCTTACCAGAGAGATCACAAGAACATAAGGAACAAGCTGCTTGCCAAATTGTATGTTGTCTAGCAACGAAACCATTACGGGTTCCCCCAGAGATGTTCAAACAATGTCCTTGGAAAGATTGTATTTGGTGTATTTATTCCTGCAGCACCTAAACACTGCTGAACAAACTGAGCGCAGATTGTGCCTGGCGTGACATCGAGCCCATTGCCGCTGTTTTTGATACTTGCGACCTGATCGCCCAGGAAGCGCAACGCCATGGCATAAAAAGCACATATCCTAAAAGGCAGAACCTCAACTAAAGGCGGCCTGTTCATGCCAGGCTGCCAGGATATCCTTGAGCTCAGTCAGCTGGGTAATCATGGCATCGGGCTGCATGGTCTTGCTGAGCGGCCATTCCTGTTGCAGACGATTGAACCAGATGGCGCGAAAACCGGCCAGCTTGGCCCCCACACAATCCCGCAGCGCGTCATCGCCCACATGGACGATGGCCTGGGGCTGCTCACCAAGAGCCTGGGCCGCCGCCTGAAAAATGGCCTTCTCCGGCTTGACCGCACCCACCAGATGGGCAGATATGGTCGCCTTGAAGTGTGAGCCAAGAGGCATGATGCGCCGGATATCGGCATTGCCGTTGCTGATGGTGGCCAGCGCATAATGGCTGGCCACCTGCTCCACGGTGGAGATCACATCGGAAAACAGTTGCACGTCATGACGCGCCTCATGAAACACCGCAAACCCCGCCTCGGCCAGTTCATTTTCCCGACCTGGGGACAGCTGCCGCAAAGCGATGCGCAACGCCTCGCGGCGCAACCACCCCAGATCGGCCCGGCGTTGAGGGCTTTTGGCCAGCCTGCTCATCTCGGCGCGCAACCGTTCCCTGGGCCAGCGCGCCGTAAACCCGGGGCAGCATGACTCCAGAAAAGCATACAGGCGCTCCTCGGCACCCCTGATCACCGCGGCACCATCCCAGAAGGTATCATCCAGATCGAAGGTTACAGCCCGTATGGCCGGCATCGGCTTTGCCTCTTCACGAAATCACCCGCACCCATTATGTTGTATACCAAGAGCCAGCCCCATCCAGAACTCGGAACCAACCCAGTCCATCAAGGCGAACCAGCTCAGGTATCCATCACATGACACAGACACGGCGCGCTTTTTGAGCTCATTGCCCGCCCTGTTGCCGATCACCAAGCTGCAGCAACCCGTCGCCGCTTCCCGGCTGGGAATCGCGGTCTGCGGCGGGGGGCCCTACGCCCGGGATTGGATTCTACCGGCCCTGCTGCATCACAGCACACGCTGCCGCCTTGCCGGTTTGATCGAGGCCGATACGCAGCAAGCCCGCCTGCTGGGCCGTTCCCTGGGTTTGCCGGCTGATTGCCTCGTTGGTTTTGAGGACATGCCACAATTGGCCTCGCAAGATACCATCGATGCGGTGTATGTGGCCTCTCCCACCAGCCTGCATCCCAGACACGCCATTGCCGCCTTGTCGGCCGGCAAACATGTCATCTGCCGCAAGCCAATGGCTCCTTCCAGCGGTGCGTGCCGGGCCATGATCGAGGCCGCCCGCCGCCAGCAACGGGCTCTGGTCGTCGACTACCAACTCCACAGCGAATCTCATATCCAGGCGCTGCAAAGGATTGTCAGCCAGCATACCATGGGGTTGACCACCCATGTGCGCTCCCTCATTGGCATACAGCGCACCAGCGTCAATGACCCCGATGTACGCCTCGATACAGCAGGCCCCTTCCCATTGATGAACCTCGCCGTCCTTGGCATCCAGGCTGCCTGCTATGGCACAGGGCAGGTGCCGGTTACCGTGGAGTCTGCCCAGATCACCACCATGCGTCCCCAGATCTTCGGCTCCCTGCCCGATACCATGGCCTGGACGTTGGGTTTTGCCGATGGGGCCACTGCCTCAGGCGAGGCCACCTTCAATCGCACCCAGAATCAGTTGCGCGTCGAGATGCAGCGTGGCTTGGTGGAGATGGAGCCCGCCTTCACCATGCGTGGCATCCAGAGCCGCATCAATGGCACCCCCCTGGCCGCCGCTGGCGCCACCAACCTGATGGCGGCCTTCCTGGATCATGTGGCCCAGGCCATCATGACAAACACCCGCCCCAACACCCCTGGCGAGATGGGGTTGCGGGATCTGGTGATCATGGAGGCCATCTTCAGCGCCGCCATACAAAATAAACGTGTGGCCATCAATCTGCAGCAGCTGCCATCCTCAAAAACTGGCCGCCCATGACAACAACACCACGCCCTTCATGGGCAAGGCTCCGTAGGACGAACGCTTCGGTCCGGCAAACTGCCGCCAGGTCACGCCAAAGGTATGCACCCCTTCCTTGTGACTGAGATTCAGCGTGCCGAACAATCCCCCGTCCTCGGGCGTACCTTGCATGGCTGCTGTCCAGTTGAGCCAGCGGCCATCTCTCATTTGCGAAAGCACCACAAGCCAATTGGCGCGCAGCACGTTCTGCTGTTCGATGTCCTGGCCCAGACTGCCGCCCTGCACCAGATTGGTGCCCCCCACCAAGGTGCGCTGCGGCAGCAAGCCCCCCACCAGGGAAAAGGCGTATTGCCCTGCCTCGCCCAGGGCCACCAGGTCGCGCCATTGCTTCTTGGTAAACGCCGTGCCATCGTACCAGGCCTCCCCTAGGAGCGACCAGCCGTTGCTCCAGGCCCAGCTGCCGCCCAGGACGGCTTTCTGGGCACCGCGATGGCGTTCGAGGTCATAGAAATCCCGGGCGCGCAGGTCATTGGGATCGAAGTGGGCAAGATCGTCAGGCAGGTCCGGCAGGGCCGGAACAGGCTCGGACCAACGCTGTTGGTAGAGCCATTCCCCATGCCATTCGAAGGCATCGGTCAGCACATAGGCCGTGCCGAAACCACCTTGCATCTGATCACGCTGCGACCAGCGCAACACGCCATGGACATCGGCAGGTCCCATGCTGCGGAAATAATTGAGGCCGATGGACTCATCCTCGCTCACATCGTGCTTGGGGCCGCGGCCTGGATTGGCATAGACCAGGTTGATGGCATCGGTGGCGCCATAATAGCCCACCGCAGCCTGCCAGATCCCTTCCAGAGGAGTGGGATAGAGGCGCTGGCGATCCTCACGCTGCACCACATCCAGGGGGCGATAGCCATGACCAACCCCCCAGGTGGTGATCTTCTTGCCCAGGGTATACGACAATCCCTTGAACTGCCCCTCGTAGAACAGTTCGTTGAGCACGCTGGCATCCCGGCTGCGCCCCCCGCCGTCCACATCGGTTCCTGCCATGCCGGTAAAGTTGAACCCCTTGTAACGCGTGGCCAGCTCGATGGTCTGCTCACTACTGAAGCCTCCCAGCCTGGCATAGGGCCGTGGCACAAAGAAGGGACTGCCCTTGGCATCCCAGCTGTAGGACGGCAGCACCCGCACCGTTGCATCCACATCCAGCGGGCCCAGATCCAGCGCCGCCACAGCCTGGCTCACCAGGAGACCCGCCCAAGCCATGGCACCACGCATGGCCGCCTACTCGATTTCGATGTTGCGCACCAGATAGGCGGCGTTGAAATACCGATCCGGGATCTCGCGCTCCTTGATCTCGAGATAATGCACCTCGGTGCGCATGTTGGTGTTGATGCGATCGCTCAGCACCATGGACGTGACAGCGGGGACACCATCCATTTCCCCCATCTGGTAGTCGGCCACCTTGGCCAGCTTGCCCGAGGCCACGTACAGCTCCCCCTTGATGGGATAGTGCTTGTCACGCTCGATATAGAGCTTGATGCGCTGGTAGCTCACGCCGCTTCTGGCCGCCTCGAGATCCAGGATCAGGCACGGTGCCGCGTTGATGGTCGTTGTACCGGCCAGCTTGCCGCGGTAATCGCCGCTCCAGGTCATGCGCGCGATATCACCGGTGGACGCCTCACCCAGCAGCTTCTGCATGGGGGTGATACGCACCGGCCGGCGGCTGTTGGGCAGGATGATCCAGAAATCGTCGTCCACCATGAGCACCTTCTGGTTCTTCTCGCTGGGGTGATCGAACAACACCAAAGAGCGCCGGTCGGGCTGGGCCAGCACGGTATAGGGGCGCTCCTTGTCCAGCTTGTCATCCTTGAAGAGCTTGACCACCACCTTGACCTGCACCGGGCTTGGCGGCAAACGATAGGCATCGGCCTCCTGAAGCAGCCGCGCCACATCCATCTGGCCAGACGAACCCTGTCCTGCTGCCCGCGCCGTGGACGCCAGGAGGCCCACTCCTGCCCACAGGCACAATATCCATATCCATCTCACGCACAAGATCCTAGACATGCGCCAAAGCCTCCACAATCGGGCGCCGGGCAGCTCGGCGACTCACACCATAGGCAGCCAGCATACATACCAGAAGAACCAATAACGAGACCCCCAGAGCGGTCCATGGGGCAAAATAGATGCGCAACGGATAGCCCACCAGCCGCATGGGCGGCGGTGGCATCTGCAGATCGGCCCATTGCAGCCCAAAGATGGTCAGGGTGGTGATCAGCAGCCCCCCGATGACAGCCCCCAGCGCCATGACCGCTGCCTCCAGGACAAAATTGCGCACAATCTGTCCAGGCAGGGCACCCAGGGCCCGCAAGGTGCCGATCTCCCGGGTGCGCTCCAGGACCGCCATGGACATGGTGTTGGACACCGAAAAAAACACCACCACACCAATGATGATACCCAGGATACTGAACACCCTGTTGTAGATCGCCTTGACGGACCGGTAATAGTCGGCCTCGGTCTCCCAGGTGCGATAGCCAAGCCCGGGCCACCTGGCCTCCAGACGTTGGTGCAGATCCTGCATCACTTGGTCGCTGTCGTCCATATTGTGCAAGAATACCGTCAACTTGCTGACCTTGTCGGTCTGCAGGAGTTCCTGGGCCGTCTGCAGGTTGGTATACAAGAGCCGCTTGTCCAGCTCGATGAGCCCCGTACTGAAGATGCCAACCACCCTGGCATCCGCGGCATTCAGGGCGCCTGAACTGGTGGTGACCATCAAGGTGACGCCACTGCCCACATCCACCTTGAGCGATTTGGCCAGCTTCTGCCCCAGGATCACCTCCACATCACCCTGGGCGTCGGGATGTTCCGCGAGAAAGCGACCCTTGATGATGGTCCTGGTGGGCCCTGTGATCTGAAACTGACGCGGCTCGACCCCTTCTGCCAGGAAGACCATGGACTTGGTGCCATTGCTGAGCAGACCGTTGTACATGATGCGCGCCACGGCAATGGCGACACGCTTGTCCTGCTGTACAGCCGAGGCAATGGCCTGGTAATCCTTGAGCCCGTACTGCAGGGGAAGATCCTCGTCCTTGGTCCAGAAATCCGGCTGGGCAATGATCACATGACCCGACTCTATTCCTGTATATAATTTTAGCATGTAATAACTATAAGAAGCAAATCCTGCGGCCGTCAACAGAGAAGCCACGCCAACAGCCCCAATCAGGCTCGTCACCATGGAACGACGCCGGTTGCGCAGCACATTGCGAAACGCGAAGATGATCCATTTCATGACAGGATGACACCATCTTGTACATGGATGACGCGAGCACAACGTTTGGCCATGCGCTCGTCGTGGGTGGCAATCACAAAGGTGGTTGCTGCGTCGCAGGCCAGCTCGTGCATCAGGTCGATGATCTCGGTGGCCGTGACGGTATCCAGGTTGGCGGTGGGTTCATCGGCGATGACCAATTCCGGCCGTTTCACCAGGGCTCGGGCAATGGCCACCCGCTGCCGCTGGCCTCCGGAGAGCTGATCGGGTAGATGATGGCCGAATCGGGACAAACCGGTACGCCCCAGGATCCAATCGATACGTTCCTCCCGCGCGGCGCGGGGCATGGCTGAAAGCAGCAGGGGATATTCCACATTGTCGTGCACCGTAAGCACAGGCACCAGATTGAACCCCTGGAAGACAAAACCGATGCGCTGGCGTCGGATCAAGGTCCGCGCCCTTTCCGGCAACTGCCCCACCTCACCGTCATCCAGATGAATGGTGCCCTCGTCCGGCACATCCAGCAGGCCGCACAGGTTGAGCAAGGTGCTCTTGCCGCTTCCCGACGGCCCCATCAGCGCCATGAAATCCCCGTGATGCACCATGAGGTCGATGCCCCGCAAGGCCGGGACGATGTTGCCGCCCAGATGGTAGCTTTTCTTGATCCCTTGCAGGGTCAGCAACATGTGCCGCCCTGGGGTGGCATCCTCCTCTTTTCCTGCTGGAGCATTACTGGCGATGGTTTTTGGTCGTTTCGCATTCACTATAAGCGCTTCCCGATGACACAGCAGGGGCCTTTGCTTCCTCATGCCCCATCATTGGTTTAGGATACCTGTATGACCACAGACTGCCAGGTTGCTTATGATTGACGGGCCTGCGCAGGTAGTATATAAAGTCCCTGGGATCGCCCTGGTTTGCCTGTGATGCGCAGGAGTGGATGATGCACCGATTCTTGCTATGGAGCGATGGTTTTTTGTTGTTCCTGATGTCCTGCATGATACCATGGCAGGAAGCTCAAGCAGTACAACAGCTTGCTCTCTTTGCCTTCAGTGGTGGCACGGGAAAAGGCTGCGGAGCGGGGTTCGCCTGCCCCTTGCGCTACAACTTCGAAGCCCTGCAGTCCAAAGGCGGCCTCGGGCAGATCGCCCAGGCCCTGGAAGCCCAGGGGGCGCAGGTTACCATCCACGCCTATGCCAGCGATTTCACCGAGCACCACAGCCCAGACTCAGGGCGCATGGAGAAGGGCTTCGAGAATGCCTTGCATGACCTGGACGCCATTTTGGCCAGCTCCCCCCAGCCACCCCGCCTGGTGGTGCTCGGCTCCTCCCAGGGTGTCTACTGGGCCATGCTGCTGGTGTTGGCCCATCCCGAGCTGCGCTTCGACTATCTCATCGAGTCCGATGGTGGCTGCCGGGGATTTCGGCTTTTTCTCGAATATTTCCAGGAACTGCAGGCCAGCCAAGGCAATCCCCAGGACCATGCCTATCTCAATGGGTATCTGGAACGCGCCGGCATCGAGCATTACTGCTACATCGACCCCAAGGAAAGCGTCACCTCCACCACGCCGTCCAGTGCCGATCTGATCCCGGACAATGTGCACTACAACCTGGAGCTGCATACCCCCACTCTTGCCTTTCCTTCCGGACCGCCAGCCGGTCCCAGCCTGAACCTGCCCGAGGACTACGCGACCAACATCCGCCTGGGTGATGGCAGCACCCGGGACATCTTCACGCATGTCACCTATCGCATCACCCATGACCAGATGCTCAATGCCAATGGCCCGGACACCCTGTGGCTGGTGCGCCAGATCGAGAAACTAGGCCTGCCATGACGGCTTCATGCTGGTTGCGACTCAACCGGATTCATGCCTTGCCTGCTGGCTCCAGTATCTGGATACCGCCCAGGTAAGGCTGCAGGGCAGCTGGAATGAGAATTGAACCATCCTGTTGTTGATGATTCTCCAGTAACGCCACCAGGGCGCGCCCCACGGCCACACCAGAGCCATTGAGCGTATGAACGGGAACACTGCCCCCTGCGGGCTGCCGATAGCGCGCCTTGAGGCGGCGCGCCTGATAGGCCTCAAACCAGCTGCATGAGGAAATCTCCCGGTACATGCCCTGGCCGGGCAGCCATACCTCCAGGTCGTAGGTCTTGGCGGATGCAAAACCCAGATCACCGGTGCACAGGGAGACCACCCGGTAGGGCAGTTCCAGCGCCTGCAAAATGACCTCGGCATGCCCGGTCAGTTCCTCCAGGGCGGCAAGGCCAAGTTCCTGCGTGGTGATCTGCACCAACTCCACCTTGTCGAATTGATGCTGGCGGATCATCCCCCGGGTATCACGCCCGGCTGCGCCAGCCTCGGCACGAAAGCATGGGGTGAGTGCCGCAAGGCGCAGGGGCAGCCTGCCCTGGTCCAGGAGTTGTTCGGCCACCAGGTTGGTCAACGGCACTTCCCCTGTGGGCAGGAGGTAGCGCGTCTTCTCGCCGAGCAAGGCAAAGAGATCTGCTGCAAAACGCGGCAGTTGCCCCGTGCCCACCAGAGCCTGTTCCTGCAGCAGATAGGGAACATAGCATTCCTGATAACCATGCCGTGTGACATGGAGATCCAGCATGAACTGCCCAAGGGCCCGGTGCAGGCGCGCCATGTAGCCCTGCAGGACCACAAAACGCGCCCCGGCCATACGGGCGGCACTCTCGAAATCCATGCCCCCATGAAGAGCCCCCAGGGCCACATGATCCTGTGGCCTCCAGGAGAGGTTCTCCCAGGACTGGATACGCTCCTTGCCCCAAAGGCGGCAGACCACATTGGCCGAGTCATCCGGTCCATCCGGAACGCTTGCATGGGGCAGATTGGGCAACGAGAGCAGAAAGCCCTCGATCGCCTCCTGGGCCGCTGCCAGCTGCGCTTCCAACTCGCGCAACTGTCCGGCAAGCGCCTCCCCTGCGGCCAACAGGGTCGGGATCTGTTCTCCTGCGGCCTCCCATTGAGCCTTGGCCTGCCCAACGGCCTTGGCTACCATGTGGCGCCTGGCTCGCAGCTGCTCCACCGCCACCTGGGCTTGCTTGCGCTCCTGCTCCAGCACCTGCCAGCGGCCCAGGTCGAACACATAGCCACGCCGCCCCAATACCACGGCCACCCCTTCAGGATCGCGCCGCAGCAAAGACACATCAAGCATGTTTGTTCTCCGGATCCTTTTGGGCAGCACTTGCTTGCGGCGCACAGCCAGCCTGGGAAGCCGACTTGCGCTGCTGTTCGTCCAAGACCTGTAATGCCGCCAGGCGCTCCCTCATGCGGGCCTCCAGGCCGCGGTCCGTGGGTTGATAATAGGAACAGGATTGTGCCGGCATCCCGTCTGGGAAATAGCGCTCGCCTGCGGCATAACCAAAGGGTTCATCATGGGGGAAACGATAGCGCCTCCCATAACCCAGTTCCCGCATCAAGGCTGTGGGGGCATTGCGCAGGTGCAAGGGAACCGGCAGGGAACCTGTGTTTCTGGCAGCGGCCAATGCAGCCTGCCAAGCCTTGTCCATGGCATTGCTCTTGGGAGCCAGGGCTATATAGACCACTGCCTGTGCCAGGGCCAACTCGCCTTCCGGTGAACCAAGACGTTCCAGCACTTCCCAGGCATCCAGGGCCAGAGCCAGGGCACGGGGATCGGCCGCGCCCACATCCTCACTGGCCATGCGTACCACCCTGCGGGCTACATACAAAGGCTCGGCCCCGCCCTCCATCAGGCGCGCCAGCCAATACAAGGCGGCATCCGGCGCCGAACCACGTACCGCCTTGTGCAAGGCGGAGATCAGGTCATAAAAGGCGTCCCCTTGCTTGTCATAGTGCAGGGAAACCGCCGGGACCGCGCGACGCACGGTGGATTCGTCCACCAGGTCTGTAGCGCAAGCCGCCACGGCAGCCTCCAGCAAACCAAGGGCACGCCTTGCATCGCCATCTGCCCAGGATGCCATCATGGTGCATGCCTTTTCATCCAGGCGCAGGCCTGCAAGAGCAGGATCTGTGGCCATGGCCTGGCGCAGCAACCCTTCCAGATGGACCGGCTCCAGTCTGTGCAACACATAGACAGGGGCGCGAGACAGCAAGGCACGCACAACCTCAAAGGAAGGGTTTTCCGTGGTAGCACCGATCAGCACGACACCACCTGCCTCTGTGGCTGGCAGCAATACATCCTGCTGAGCCTTGTTGAAGCGGTGAATCTCGTCCACGAACAGGACGGTCTGCCTGCCAGCATGCCGGCTGGCCTGGGCATCATCCAGGGCGACGCGCAGTTCCTTGACCGAGGCGCTCACCGCAGCAATGGGCACGAAACGTGCTCCTGTGGCCTCGGCCAGCAAGGCGGCAATGGTGGTCTTGCCGGTACCCGGCGGCCCCCAGAGAATCATGGAGCGCAACCGACCAGCCGCCACCATGGCGGCCAACGGCCTGCCTTCCCCCAGAAGATGCTCCTGGCCCAACACTCCGGTCAAATGCCGCGGGCGCATACGCTGCGCCAGGGGCTCGACGGCCGGGCTGATCAAAGAAGCCATCGCAATCCCTGCTCCACCCGATGCAGCATCCGCCCGCATGGCGTATGCGTCACAGCAACCCCCAGCAAGGCGCCACAGGCATTGCACAAGGCATCGAGTCCTTCTGCATGACGGATTCCCCCCATCCCCTGCAGCAACTCCAGCGCACCGCCCCACAGCGCCAGAACCGCCACAAGATACCCGTGGCGCCAGGGCTGCACGAGGCAGCCAAACCAGAAACCCAACGAGGCATATACCAGTACATGCTGCAGCTTGTCATTGAGAAGCCCGGCACCCGGCGGCGCGGGCACGAGGGAGGCATAGCTCACCCAGGCAAGCCACAGCACACCCAATGTCCACCACAACCCCGACAGCCGCATCAGTCTCTTCAGGGAGCTTATGGTCCCACTACGTCAACGCCAGGCGGTGCATCGAGGTGAAAAGTCTGTGGATCAATGGGTTCATTGACCCGTACCGCCTCGAAACCGATGCGGCTGGTATCGCCATGGGTCCAGGCCAGTTCCATCTCCACCGGCTTAAGATCGCGGAACAACAATCCCACCGCCCTGAATTCACCTGGTTCCCTCGGGATGAGGCGGAACCAGTTGGTGTCTTGCGATTGAATGGTGAAGCCCTCCATCACCGCATTCCGCCTGGCTAACAACATGGCTGGGGTCTTGGAGAGCGCTTGATCCAGGGGTGCGATGGTCAGCTGTGCCACCTCGGTATCCAGATGATAGATCCGCCCCTGGTCCACCACGATGACCTGCTTGCCGGGCTGATCCACCTCCCAGCGCAGGGCACCCCGCTGGCGGTCCAGCCAGAACCGGCCCTTCTGCCGTTGCGCGCTGCCGCCTGTACCGTCTTCCTGCCAGAAACGGCCCGAGAGGGTATTGACCGACCGATTGAATGCCTCCAGGGCAGACTGGGCCTGTGCCACTGGCGCAAGCAACAACAAGACCAGGGTGCCGCCCAACAGCAAGCCTTTCATGGTCCCTCTGGTGGTGGCGGGGCCAGCACTTCCCGATTGCCATTGGATTCGGCAGGCCCCACCACCCCTTGACGCTCCATCTCTTCCACCAGGCGCGCCGCCCGATTGTAGCCGATGCGGAGTTGGCGCTGGACGCCGGATATGGAAGCGCGCCGGCTCCTGGTCACCAGGGCTACCGCCTCATCATAGAAAGGATCTGCTCCATCGCCATCCTCGACGCCTTCTGCGGCACTGCCCCCAGCCATGGGGGTCTCGAATGCACTGACCACATAGCGCGGCCCGTAACGCTCCTTCAGGTCGGCCACCACACGATGCACCTCATCGTCGGACACGAAGGCGCCATGCACCCGGATGGGCAGTCCGGTTCCGGGGGGCAGATACAGCATATCCCCGGCACCCAGCAGGGATTCGGCGCCATTTTGGTCCAAGATGGTCCGCGAATCAATCTTTGAGGACACCTGAAAGGCGATGCGCGTGGGAATATTGGCCTTGATGAGCCCGGTGATCACATCCACGGAGGGGCGCTGCGTGGCGAGAATCAGATGGATGCCCGCCGCCCGGGCCTTTTGAGCCAGGCGGGCGATCAGCTGTTCAATTTTCTTGCCCACCACCATCATGAGGTCGGCAAACTCATCCACCACCACAACGATGGCTGGCAGCGGTTCCAGGGTGCCGCCCTCCTCGTGAAATGGATCGGGGATCGGCTGTCCTCTCGCCATGGCATCCTGAATCTTCTGATTATAGCCATTCAGGTTTCGTACACCCATGTGATACATGAGGCGGTAACGGCGCTCCATCTCACCCACGCTCCAGGACAGTGCCTTGGCAGCATCGCGCATATCGGTCACCACGGGAGCCAGCAGATGGGGAATGCCCTCATAGACAGAAAGCTCCAGGATCTTGGGATCGATCAGGATCAGCCGCACCGCATCAGGAGCCGATTTGTACAGCAGGCTGAGAATCATGGCATTAATGGCAACGCTCTTGCCAGAACCGGTGGTGCCTGCCACCAGCAGATGGGGCATGCGCGCCAGATCGGCCACGATCGCCTCCCCGGCAATGTCCTTGCCCAGAACGAGGGTCAGAGGGCTTGGTGCGTCCCTGAAGGAGCTGGTCTGCAGGAGTTCGCGCAGACCGATCAGCATGCGCTGCTCGCTGGGTATCTCGAGGCCCACCACGGATTTGCCAGGCACCACCTCCACAACCCGCACGCTGTTCACAGACAGTGCCCGCGCCAGATCCTTGCCCAGATTGGCAATCTGGCTGACCTTCACGCCGCGCGCCGGCAAGAGATCGAAGCTGGTGATCACAGGTCCAGGCAAGACCTCCTTCACCTGTACATCGATGCCGAAATCACAAAATCGCTGCTCCACCTGGGCAGCCATCTCCTGCAATACCTCAGGATCACAACGCCGATCCGAGTCATCCTGCTCATTCAGCAAATAGACCGAAGGCCCACACCATCCAGCGGCCCTGTCAGAGCCAGGGGTCTTACGGGTCACGGGTGGATGATCAAGGGGTACCAACTGACCGGAAGTCTGGTTGCCATCGATACCTTCAATATTTATATATTCTTTGTATATATCTTCATCATCACGGACCTGGCTGTCCCCGCATGGTCGTGCCTGGGGCTGGGCATCATCCCCATCCTCTGCCGGACCTAGTCGCCCTCTCTCCCGGTGTACCCCAGGCTCCCACCATGGTTCATCCACTGCAGATGACACAGCGTCGCTGCGGGGCTGTCCATCCTGCCCCTGCCCGGCCCGTTCAGACAGATCGTCTCCCAGGCACAGGTCCGTTGCATGGACAGCATGATCGGTTGCGGGTTGCTCTTCCCAGGGACAGCCGTCGCGCTGTTCCTGCTGCTCGCGCCGCAGCGCAAGCCCAGAATGGGCGCTGGCAGCATGGAGGTTGGAGCAAGACGCGGCATCGCTCGAGACGGCGTGAGTCTCCTGCGCCTCATCCGGCACCTGGAGCACAACATGAGGTGGCTTGGCCCGCGCCATGCCTTGCTCAACATCCTCGGCCCAGGATGCCTGCTCTTGTGCGGGCCTCCATAGCGTATCGCCCTGGACAGGCCAACCATCTGCACAAGCCCCACTCTCCGTCAGGGCATCGGGCATGGGGAAAGAGGCATCGCGCCTGGGGAAAGAACATGGTTCACGGCAAGGACCGTTCTGGCGTTGGGAGAGTGATTCCCCCTGCTGGAGCCCTGCGGCGGGCGATCTGGCGTATTGCTCGCGCAATTCTTCCCGCCCGTACCGACAATTATCCTGATGCCAGATACTGTCGCCATCAACATCAGCCGCCCCATTGTCGAGGCCAGGCGGGGCAAGGCTCTTGCCTGCCGCAACTGCGTCTCCTTGTGGCGCCAGAGATGGGGCCGCTCCCAACGGCTGTCGAACATCCGTGGCGTGGTGGGTCGCTGTCTTTTTCCCCATGGGGAACACGCCTTGCCCCGGCACCCGCTGTCGCAGGTCATGCTCATCTGCTTCCTCATCTGCTTCAGGTGACGCATCAGGGGCCTGAACCACATCCTCGGCACCAGGAATGGGCTGTTGGGGAATACTGCCTGCTGCGGCGTGAAAGGCCGACTGATAATCGCCCTGCGACCGGACTGGATGAACTGTGCCCGCCTCGCCATGCAGACCCTGTGCGGTAACAACCACCTCGGCAGAGTGGGGCCTCAAGCGCATGATATGCCCCATACCAGCCAAGACCCATGCGCCCAGGGCGTTCAAGGTGTTTCCAATACCCACCCCGGTGCTCCACAAAAGCCCTACCATGGCGATCAGCGCCAGGGCAAGCCCACCGATGACCCCAAGCAATACAACCATCACATGGCCAAATGCCTCGCCTATCAAGCCCCCGGAATGGATGACAGGACCCTGGTGCAACCACCATAACAATGCACTCCAGGCAGGCAGCAGGATCATCCATCCAGCCAGGCGGCGCATCAGCGCGCCACGCACCCCAAGAAGCACCTGCATGCTCAAGGTGGCCACAGCCAGCGGCACACCGTAGGCGCCCAGGCCAAACAGGCTCATCAACACATCGGCCAGCGCCGCTCCCCGGGGGCCAAGCCAGTTTCTGGGTTGGTTGGGCCCAGAGGTGACATGCGACCAGCCACTATCGGCTGGATCAAAACTACACAACGCCATCAGCAACAAAAAAGACAGCAACAGACCAATGCCCGGCAGCAGCTTGGCCATCGTCGGCTTGGTTACTTGTGGCGCCCTGTCTTGGGGGCGTTTGGCCGTTTTTCGCGTTGCTTGTGCCATGCACTCCATCCAGCTGGCCAGAAAGTCTTTCCTGGCATTATGCTACAATAAATGGCACTTCAAATGGCCAACTATAGAGCCATTGATCCATTGTAGCGCGACTTTCATGGAGTGCAGCATGCCGGCACCAGCACACCGCACCACAAAACTACTCATCATTGGGTCAGGACCAGCTGGTTATACAGCCGCCCTTTATGCCGCCAGGGCCAACAGACAGCCGTTGCTGGTCACTGGCATCATGGTGGGGGGGCAGCTCACCACCACCACGGCCGTGGAAAACTGGCCAGGAGAAGCCGAGGCGGTACAGGGTCCTGCTTTGATGGAACGCTTCACCAAACAGATCGCCCATCTCGGCGTCGAGTCCATTCAAGACGAGATCCACAGGGCCGAGCTCGACAAGTCCCCTTTCCTCCTGCATGGCTCGGAGGCCATTTACTCCTGCAATGCCCTCATCATTGCCACCGGAGCCAGTGCCAAATACCTTGGCCTGCCCTCGGAACAGCAGTTCATGGGACGCGGTGTCTCCGCATGCGCCACCTGTGATGGCTTTTTCTTTCGGAACCAGGACGTGGCCATAGTGGGTGGCGGCAATACGGCCGCCGAGGAGGCGATATACCTCGCCAACATCTGCCGACATGTCACACTGATTCATCGTCGCGATCAACTGCGCGCCGAACCCATCCTGGTGGATCGCCTTGCCCATCTCCAAAAGGAAGGCAAGGTCAGCATCAAGTGGCACCAGGTGGTTGATGAGATCTGCGGCGATCACAGCGGCGTCACTGGCTTACGCCTCAAAGACACCCGAAATGGCCGTGAAACAATACTGAACGTGCAGGGCGTTTTCATTGCCATCGGCCATACTCCCAATACAGGTATTTTCGAAGGCCAACTGGACATGGACAAAGGATACCTGCTCACCGGGCATGTGCAGCACATCAGCGGCACGCATATGGCCAGCGCCACATCCAGAAAAGGTGTTTTCGCCGCCGGGGATGTGGCCGACCCCATCTATCGCCAGGCGGTCACGGCAGCCGCCATGGGCTGCATGGCGGCCATCGATGCGGATCG
>WOZS01000060.1:0-17926 GCA_011620135.1 Gammaproteobacteria bacterium | reverse complement strand
CAGGTATGTATTTTTCCCATGACCATACCTGTTGCATGGGGCTTGCACTCCTACCCCGGTGACGTGGAGGGACAGCCGTTACCAGATCATGCAGGGTCTTGTGATCGAGGAATTCAGCCGATCCAGATGGAAGTCGTCGGACGTGTACCGAGAGCCATGATCCATGCGCACAGTCAGTCCCGCACCCCTTCCAGCGCGTACCCCGCCGCGCCGCAGGCGCAATAGCCTCTGCGCTCACCTTCTTCGGCAATAACAGCTTTACCCTGAATCTGTGTCCAAAAAAATCCGCGGTGGCGCAGCAGGGGCAAGCGCCATAGCGGGTCTGGTTGAGCGAGTGGTTAGGCGTTGCTGGACACCGCCGAGTGACATGCAGCGCAGAGTCTGTTGCCCTCGGGGTCAGGGGAAGTGCCCCGTGGTAATTGGGGTAGTATTCAGGCCTGAGCCCAGGTTGGCCCTCTGAGACCACACCGTTGGCATTGGTGACCGAGCAGACCTTATCGACGATGTGTCTGGTTTCAGCCAAGAAGGCAACCATCTGACCATTGCCTTGTTCATGTGCCAGTTGGTCGTATGGCGCGCCTATGAGAAACAGCGGTCGTGGTCCAGGGTTCGATTGCCGACCTGCCCATGGACGATCTCATTCACAGAACCGCGCATTGTTCCCAAGAGCGGCCACAAGTGGGTTGTAGAACGCAAGCGCACGTTCGAAGTCTTTGGCGCCAACAAATATGTGAGAGAACACAGGTGGAGGGCTCAGTGCGTGGTGATTGCGACGCCTAAACGCCTCAATCAACCCGCGGCCTCAGCGCGAAGGCGAGGCCGTCGGGTTGAATGCCTTGTCGGGCCGCTGCGCCATGTTTAGAAGCATGAAAATTGAATCTGTGAAGCAGCTTTCTCGACACCAAATGCCCCACACACTAGTACCATAGTCAAAAAAATAAAACTTCAGCGACTTTCCAGACACTGATGTTGCGTCGAGCCTATAGCCGACAGGAATTGCCTCATCTTTCAGTATGGCCTGAAACGCAGCGTAGGCGCTTGCAAACTCTGCGCCGCTCACTTTGACCATCGTGAGGCTTTTGAAGTACGACTTGTTTCCGACTTTTTCGGGCTTGTCTCGGACCATCTGAGAAGGCACGAATACCGGCGCGTATGAGCCTGGGTTCGTCCAAACCCATCCATCCTTATTGGTAAGGATATGACCAAATGGCGTGCATGCGATTTGCCCCCACGAGTTTACGGAGGTGGTAGCTCAACAACTGCGTTCGGCGGTGTGCCTGCACAATCACCGACCGGAGCGGCAACTCCAAGTTGGCTCAGAGTTGCCGCGGCCAAGAAGAACGATATTGAAAGTATGGTTTTCATTCCTTTAGGCCCAATGTCAAAGCTCAGCCAACGGAAAAAAACGCAGCTTTTTGACGGTCGGCTGGAGCGGGATGTTATACATTGGCGTTCCTATTTGTGATGGTGATTTTTCGCGCGCCCAGTGCGAGACCAAACAAACCACCACACAAACAGTGCTCCTGTCAATGTGAATGGCGACACGACCAAGAATAAGAGAATGCCAAACCCTAGATCATCACCCAACTCGGCTCGAGAATTCATACCAGTCGAAAACACTTCGTAACAGGCAGCAAGCTCTGCCGCAAGCCATGCAAATGCAGGCACGCTGATAAGAGCAGCGGTTGATGCTAGAAGCACGCGTAGGCCTTTATGCATAACGTCTGAGTTCAGGGGCCGCCGAAGGGCGAAGCCCGTAGGGTACCTGCAAGCTGCGCTTGCAGGTACCCTGGAACGATGGGTTATGCTTCGCGCACACGGTACCGCCGATTCATGCTCTGCAAGATCGCCACGGTCCGGTTGAAACGCTCGGCGACGCCATTGGTCTGCGGCTCGGCAACGAAAGCGTAGCTTGCGGTGATGCCCCAGAACCCGAGCTGGTTTCGGAGGTCGTCAGACGTGTACCGAGAGCCATGATCCATGCGCACAGTCAGTCCCGCACCCGTCCAGCGCGTACCCCGCCGCACTTGTTGTGCAGACCTTGCGAGATAGGCTCGAGCGGCCGCAAAGCGGTCGCCAGCCTGTACCGTGCGCAGCAAGCGCATCACCACGCTGCGCTTTCTCCCGGTGGTCCACGCTTGACTTCATCGGCCGCGCCGCAGGTGCAACAGCCTCATTTCCTGGGCAACAGCTTGACCCTGAATCTGTGTCCAAAAAAATCCGGGGTGGCACGGGGCATCGTTTCCATCAATCAATTGCCCGCTCACACCCAAAAACGACAGGTTGTTCAATAAAGACCCCCTTTGGGCCATAAAGGGCCTATCTCATCAATACCGCCCGCGGCCGAATCGTGGATACCCAATGGCCCGTTTCTGTCCTGGAATCGGGACATCTTGCCGGGTACGCCGGCGATGTCTGGCATCCCCCAAGCCCGCCCCCAAAGGCCATCCCTGGCGCTCGATGCCAAACCATGCCATGACGACCCATTTCTCGGGGACGACACTCGAGGCGCAAGCTCGGTATGCCTCGGGTATCCGAAAATGCCTGGAGGCCTTCTTCAATGGGGAGCCGCTCGAGGTCGTACAGACTCAATGCGATATGGCCCTGGTGTGGTATAGGCAAACCGTCACAACGAACAGGCCTTCTTTGACGTGCCAAAGAACCGTATCCGGCGGGAGGACCTCTCCACATGAATCCCTCCTCATTGGCTCTGGAAATCGCAGGCAGCATTTCCTCGCGCTCTTCCTGCCCGAACATCTCCTCTCCTGACTTTTTCCTGGGCAACGTCACGCCTTGCGCGATCTCCTTGGTTGATGTATCCTGATGCGATTCTCTGTATCAGGTGCCTCCTAGAGAGCACAGGTGTGTCCTTCAAGGCAAGTACTGTAGCCTGCCAGGAAGCCCGCAATAACCCAAAAGGTCTATGGCAAAAGAAGAACTCATTGAAATGGAAGGGCGTGTCATCGAGACACTGCCCAATACCACCTTTCGGGTACAGCTCGACAATGGGCATGTCATCACTGCCCATATCTCTGGAAGAATGCGCAAAAATTACATCCGCATCCTCACAGGGGACAAGGTCACCGTCCAGGTCAGCCCCTATGACCTCAGCAAGGGGCGCATTACCTATCGCACCCAATAATCACGATTCCCCATTGCGTCTGCGTCATGCTTGCCGTGCGCCCTGCTGGCAGACTCTTGCGGAGCGGGGATTGCCAATAATCGCACCAGCTTCTGGTGAGCAAGCCCATCCAACCCTCAGCATGAGCATAGGGGATGAACAGAGTAAGCCCTTCGGTCAGGCATGCCCTGCCACAGCCTCTACTGCCTCCGTCCGCACCTCAAGCCGATCATCTACGACATGCACCACCACCTGTCCCCCTTTGCGCAAGGCCCCAAAGAGAATCTCCTCGGCAAGCGGGCGGCGGATGTATTCCTGGATCACACGCGCCATGGGTCGGGCGCCCAAAAAGGGATCAAAACCCTTGATAGCCAGCCACTCCCTGGCCTGGGTGCCCACCTCCAGGGAAATACCACGGGTCGCAAGCTGCACCTCGAGCTCCATGATGAACTTGTCCACCACCCTTGCCACACTGCTGGCATCCAGGGGACGGAACTGGACCACCGCATCAAGCCGGTTGCGAAACTCCGGGCTGAAGCTGCGCTTGATGACCTCAATGCCATCCAGGACCCGGTCCTGCTCGAGAAAACCCATGCCCTGCCTAGCCGCCATCTCGGCACCTGCATTGGTGGTCATGATGAGAATCACGTTGCGAAGATCGGTCTTGCGACCGTTGGTATCGGTCAGCGTACCATGATCCATGACCTGCAACAGCAGATTGAAGACATCGGGGTGTGCTTTTTCGATCTCATCCAGTAACAAGACACAATGAGGGTGCTTGGCGATGGCATCGGTCAGCAAGCCACCCTGGTCATAGCCCACATAGCCGGGCGGCGCGCCGATCAGCCGAGAGACCGTGTGGCGCTCCATGTACTCGGACATGTCGAAACGGATCAGCTCCAGGCCACTGAGCCGAGCCAGCTGTTTGGTAACCTCGGTCTTACCTACGCCGGTGGGGCCGGCAAAAAGAAAGGAACCCACCGGCTTGTCCGGATTCTTGAGCCCTGATCGGGCCATCTTCATGGCATCGGCCAGGACATCGATCGCCTCTTCCTGGCCATATATGGACAGGCGCAACTCCTGAGCCAGGTTTTTCAGGATTTCCAGATCGGATCGCGAAACGGCCTTGGGGGGAACCCTGGCTACCTTGGCCACGATCTCCTCCACATCCCCCACAGAAATCACCTTGCGCCGTTTGTTGCCTGTGCGCAAGCGCTGGTTGGCCCCCACCTCATCGATGATGTCGATGGCCTTGTCCGGCAGCTGGCGATCGGTGATGTAACGGGCCGACAATTCCACGGCAGCACGCAAGGCCGTATCGGTGTAACGCACATCATGATGACTCTCGAATCGTGACTTCAGGCCCCTCAAGATCTGATAGGTTTCATCCACCGAGGGCTCCACCACATCGATCTTCTGAAAACGCCTCGCCAATGCCGAATCCTTCTCGAATATGCTGCGGTATTCCTGATAGGTGGTGGAACCGATGCACTTGAGTTCCCCGGAAGCCAGCGCCGGCTTCAGGAGATTGGAGGCATCCATGACGCCGCCCGAGGCGGAACCGGCACCGATCATGGTATGGATCTCATCCACAAAAAGAATGGAGCCAGCTTCCTTGCTCAGTTCCCGCAGCACGCTCTTCAGCCTCTTTTCGAAATCACCGCGATATTTGGTGCCCGCAATCAGGGAACCCATGTCCAGCGCATAGATGGTGCTGGCCGCCAACACGGCGGGTACCCGGCCCTGGGTGATCAACCAGGCCAACCCCTCGACAATGGCCGTCTTGCCCACACCCGCTTCCCCCACCAGCAGTGGGTTGTTCTTGCGCCTGCGGCACAGTACACGCTGCATGCGCTCAACCTCCTCCTCACGGCCGATCAGGGGATCGATCTTGCCCTGCCGCGCCTGGCGGTTCAGGTTCACCGCATACAACTCCAAGGGGCCTGCCCCCTCGGCACTCTCGCTACTTCTGGGTGGCTCTCCTTCTTCCCGGACTTCCTCGGCGCTGTCCCGCTCATGCACCTTACGGATGCCATGGGCAATGTAGTTCACCACCTCAAGACGGGTCACCCCATAGCGACCCAACAAATAGGAGGCCTGGCTTTCCTGTTCTCCAAAAATCGCCACAAGGACATTGAGACCATTGACTTCCTGCTTTCCGGAAGACTGCACATGAAAGAAGGCGCGCTGCAACACCCGTTGAAAACCCAGCGTGGGCTGGATGTCCAGCTTGGCGCTTGCCTGGCGCACCGGCGTGTGCGCATCAATGAACTCACGAAGCTCTCGGCCAAGTCCACCGAGATCGGCTCCGCAGGAACGCAACACCTCCACCACGCGGCTATTCTCCAGCAGCGCCAGCAGCAGATGCTCCACAGTAATGAACTCATGGCGTCTCTGCTTGGCATGGGCAAAGGCGACGTTGATCGTCTGTTCCAGATCCTTGCTCAACATGGCTCAACCGTTGCGTTCATCTGTCTCATCCCCACCATCTCGCCAGGCGGCACACCCAGCTACACGCCCATCCACTAGCAAGCCCTCGATGAATCCCCATTATTCAGATTTGTTCAGACCCCTTCTGTTCCCGCTGTACCCGCGCACACCCATGGCCGCACACCTGGTCCAGACCCCATGATAGTCGGGGCAGGACACTGGCTCAAGAACCATTATCCGGGCATGGTTCCGTGGCGCAGAGCAAGGGATGTTGATTTTTTCGAGCATAACCATTGACCTGGGAAGCCTTGGTTTCGGCTATCTCTGCAGTATAGATACCACAAACCGCCTTGCCCTTGGTATGCACCTGCAACATCACCTGCGTGGCTTGCCCTCTTTCCATGCTAAAAAAAAACTCGAGAACATGCACCACAAAGTCCATGGGGGTGAAGTCATCGTTGATCAACAACACCTGATGCATGCGGGGCGGCCCCACATCCACGCGCTGCTCTTCAGCCAAGGCATCCTGCTGCATCAGGATATGTGCCCATGACTCAGTCATGCACCACCTTCACCGTTCTCCCCTGGCAGGCACCTTCTCCCTCACCCCACCATGTTCCCCACATTACGACTCACCCGGCGCAAGGTCAATATCTGATCAATGCCGCCCCCCAGGTGAAACCGCCACCGAAGGCTTCCAGCATCAACAGATCCCCCCGCTGAATGCGGCCATCTCGAATGGCGATATCAAGCGCCAGGGGAACAGAAGCCGATGAGGTGTTGGCATGCTGATCCACGGTGACCACCACTCGGTTCATGGGCAGCTCCAGACGATGGGCAAGGGCTTCGATAATGCGCAGGTTGGCCTGATGGGGAACAAGCCAATCGATCTGTTCTTTGGTTACGTTTGCAGCCCGCAGCGTCTCTTCCAGGACATCGCCCAGCTTTTGCACGGCAATCTTGAAAACCCGGCTGCCCTGCATGATCAGGTAATCGTTCTGCATGCTGCGGAAATTGCGTCCTGGACCTGATGGAAAATACAACAGCTCGGCATAGCGGCCATCGGCATGAAGCCTGGTGACCATGATGCCAGGCTCATCGGCGGCCTCCAGCAGCACCGCTCCTGCACCATCACCAAACAAGATGCTGGTGCTTCGATCCCTGGGATCCACAAAACGGCTAAAAGTCTCGGCCCCCACCACCAGAACCCGAGCTGCTTGTCCGGAACGGATGAACTGATCCGCCACGCTCAAGGCATAGAGAAATCCGGAACAGACCGCTTCCACGCTGAAGGCAGGGACGCCAGGTATCCCCAGTTTTGCCTGCAAGAGCACAGCGCTGTTGGGGAACATGAGTTCTGAGGATGTGGTGCCCATGATGATGAGGTCCAGATCCTCTGCTGCCCAACCGCCCGTTTCCAGCGCCTGCCGGGCAGCCTGTTCGCCCAACGTGGTCGCGTTCTCATCGGGCGCTGCCCGATACCGCGTCCGGATCCCGGTGCGCTCCACGATCCACTGATCGGAGGTATCCAGGCCGTGGGTGCGCGCCAGCTCCTCATTGGTGACCAGCTGCCTCGGCAGCGCCCGGCCCGTGCTCACAAGACGGCTGTATTTCAAGAAAGCACATCCATGGCCGGGCTGGTCGCACCCACCACATGCCCCACCAGTTGGCCAATACGCTCCGGAATACCCATACGCGCCTCCTTGGTTGCCTGCTCGATGGCGTTGGCAAAAGCCACACTGTCGGCGCTGCCATGACTCTTGACCACGATGCCGCGCAATCCCAGCAATGTGGCTCCATTGTAATATCGCGGATCCACTTGGCGGCGAAAGGCGCGCAATGCTGGCCATGCCAACAAACCCACCATGCGCCCATAGAGACTGCCCTGAAAACTGGTCTTCAGGCGCTGGGCGATCAGTCGGGCCACCGACTCGCTGGCCTTCAAGGCGGCATTGCCTGAAAAACCATCACACACCAACACATCCACCTGTCCGGAATAAAAGGCGTCGCCTTCCACGAAACCCACGTAATTCAAACCGCTGGATGCCAGCATCTGGCTCGCCTGGCGCACCCTGGGAGCCCCCTTGATCTGCTCGGCACCCACATTCAGCAGACCAACCCGCGGAACAGGGATGTTTTCCACAGCCGCCGCCAGCACCGAGCCCATGACGGCAAACTGAAAGAGCTGTACGGCGGAGCATTCGGCATTGGCCCCCAGATCCAGCACGTAGGTGCGGCCTTGGGGGGCTGGCAGCGCGGTAACGATGGCGGGACGATCGATCCCGGGAATGGTGCGCAGGATGCGACGCGCCGTCACCATCAGCGCCCCGGTGTTGCCCGCACTGATACAGGCTGCAGCACGACCAGAGTGCACCCAGTCAATGGCTATGCGCATGGAAGAAAGCCGCTTGGAGCGCAGGGCCACGGAGACGGTGTCGCCCATCTCGACCCGCTCCGGGGCGTGTTCTATCATCAACAATTCGCTCTGTTTGAGACCAGCGCGCGCCAACAGCGGCTCCAGGATCTGGCCATCGCCCATCAGCACCAGCCGGGCACCCAACGCCTCGCGATCCATGCGCGCCAAAGCCTCGATCACCACGGGCGCACCCCAGTCACCACTCATGGTATCGATGGCTATGGTTGGCGGTTGGCCGCCTAGCTGCTCCTTTGCCGCAAGATCACCGCGCTCTTCTTGATCCAGCTGGTCCTGCAATTCCGTAACAGCCATTTTTCCCCTGCCAATCCCGGCAGAACACCGGTCCAACCGTTCTGCGCTTCGTATGCAATGGGCTCAGCTCTCATCCACAACCAAAACCCGGCGCCCCCGGTAATAGCCACTCTCGGCCACATGGTGGCGACGATGAATCTGGCCCGTGGTCGGGTCCGAGGAAAGGGCCGGACGAGCCATCTTATCGTGACTCCGATGCATGCCTCGCTTGGCGCGAGATTTTCTATTTTGCGGAACAGCCATTCTCATTTACCTCCAAGTTCAGTTGACATGAATACCCGGGGCCGGATTCGAACCGGCACGGCCTAGGGCCAGCGAATTTTAAGTCCGCAGCGTCTACCTTTCCGCCACCCGGGCCCCGGTTACCGTCCATTGATGTCGTCCATCGCTCTCCTGGACCGCAAGGATGAGTCGCCTCGCTTCTCATTGAGCACGCTCCAGGTTGTTGTGCAACAGTTGTTATGCAACAACCGACTGTTACGCGGCAACCGCACCATGGCTGCCGTAGGCTCAAGCGACAGCCAAAACCGCTGTTTGGCAACAGCCCCGATCTTTTGGAACAGGGTCAGTCTCGGCAACGGCCTAGGGCAAGAGCTTTTCCAATTCCGGAATGACCTTGAACAGATCGCCCTCCAAACCCAGATCAGCTATTTCAAAAATAGGCGCCTCACCATCCTTGTTGATGGCCACGATGGTGCCTGCATCCTTGATGCCAGCCAGATGTTGGATGGCTCCAGAGATACCGATGGCCACATACAGGTCGGGGGCGATGATCTTGCCTGTCTGCCCCACCTGGAGTTCATTGGGCGCATAGCCGGCATCCACGGCCGCCCGTGAAGCCCCCACCGCAGCCCCCAGGCGATCAGCCAGATTGGCGATGATCTGGAAGTTTTCGGAGCTGCCCACGGCACGCCCCCCGGAAACCACCTTACGGGCTGTCTGCAGGTCTGGCCGCTCGCCCTTGGCCTCGCGACGCTCGACAAAGCGGGTATGAGACGGAGGACTCACATTGAATGGCTGGGCCTCGACAACAGCATCACCCTCCTCTGGAACCGCCCGGTATGAAGCAGTGCGCACAGTAGCCACCACCACCATGCCTTCTGGCGCCTCCACTGTCGTGATGGCGTTGCCGGCATAGGTGGGCCTGTCAAAAACCCGCTCACTCTCCACGCGCATGATGTCGCTGATCTGCTGTACCCCGAGCCGGGCCGCGACACGCGGCAGGATGTCTCGTCCTACGGTGGTGTTGGCGGCGAGAATGTGCGTATAATCGCCGGCCATCTCCACCAGGGCGTTGCCCATCACCGCAGCCAAAGGTTCGGCAAAGGCATCGTGGATGCGCACCAAAACCTTGGTCACGCCCTGTAACCTGGCCGCCTGCTTGATACCTTCCTGGCTCTCATCAGCCACCAGACAGAGCACATCCAATGCCGCAGGCTGCAGATCCATCGCGCAACGCACCGCCTTGGCCACGCCGCTGTTCAATCCCTTGGACCCCAGTTCTCCAAAAACCAACACACGCGCCATATCAGACGAACCCCCGCTGCTTGAGTTCCTGCACCAACTCTTCCACACTGCCCACCTTGTGCCCACCTTGCCTTGCAGGAGGCGTGCTGGTCTTGATGACCCGAAGGAAGGTGAGACGTTCTACGCCTAGAGCCTGGGCATCAATGGTTTCGATGGGTTTCTTCTTGGCTTTCATGATATCAGGAAGCTTGACATAGCGCGGTTCATTGAGCCGCAGATCGACGCTGAGCACAGCCGGCAACCTGATCTCGATGACCTCGATCCCGGTGTCGATCTCCCTGGTCACACGGGCTGACTCTCCTTCCAGTTCCACCTTGGAGGCGTTGGTAGCCTGAGCCACATCCAGCAAACCGGCCAGCATCTGTGGCACCTGGCCTGCATCGTCATCGATGGCCTGCTTGCCCAGAATCACCAGGCCTGGCTGTTCCTTGGCGTACAGGGCAGCAAAAATCTTGGCCACGGCAAGCGGCTGGGGCTGCTCTGCGGTGGTCACCAGAATGCCCCGGTCGGCTCCCATGGCAAGCGCGGTGCGCAACTGCTCCTGGGCCTGGGACGGCCCCACGGAAACCGCGATCACCTCTGCGGCCTTGCCGGCCTCCTTGAGGCGCAAGGCTTCCTCCAGGGCAATCTCATCGAAGGGGTTGATGCTCATCTTGACCCCATCTGTGACCACCCCGGAACCGTCCGATTTCACCTGGACGCGCACGTTGTAATCGATCACGCGCTTGACACCAACCATAATCTTCATATCACTCATATTGCCTTTCCCTGCCGCATGTCATCCTCGCACTTTCTCAATTCTTGTTCTTGCATTCTTCTTGCATTCTCATTCATCCCTGCTGGAGCCTACTGGAACGCCTGGTTCGGTTCTCGCCGGATCCAACCTCCTCAAAGACTGCCCTGTGCCAAAAGGGATTTGAAGCGCTCATGGGAGGCGGCAATGAGCGGTATCCATGTGAGCTGAGCCTCGTTGGCCAACAGGCGGACACGGCTTGCTGCACCGGCATCTGTAGCCAGCCTGGCCCAGCCGGCGCATGCCAACAGGGCACCCAGCGACCGCAGCAGATCGGCGGCGCAATATTCCACCACAAAACCCTTCCCTTGGCCAAGGGCATCACCCATGGCTGCAATCCAATCCTGAAGCACGGAGACGCCCTTCCGGATACCATTCTCCACCGGGGATGTAGTACTGATATCCCGATCAACGTCATCCAACAGGGCCCTGACCACCGCACCCTTGTCACGGGCAATCTTGCGGCGCACCAGATCCATGGCCTGGATGCCATTGGTCCCTTCATATATGGCCGTTACCCGAACATCCCGCAGATACTGCTCGATGCCGTTGTCGCGGATATAGCCCTGCCCGCCCCAGACCTGGATGGCTGTGTCAGCTACATCGATGGCAGCGTCCGTGACAAAGGATTTGACCACTGGAACCAGCAGCTCGAAGCGGGCCCGGGCCTTGTGTCTTGCTGCCTCCTGCGGGGCATGATCCGCGACCTCCAGCATCCATGCGGCCTGCAGCAGCAGCATGCGACAGCCGCCCACCAGGATCTCCATGTGGCGCAGCATGCGCTGCACGTCTGCATGCTCCACGATGGGAGCAGCACCTTCCGTGGCATGGGAAGCGCGCCCCTGGCAGCGTGTCATGGCATAGTCCCAGGCCTGCTCCATGGCGCCCTGGGCCACGCCGAGTGCCTGCACCGCCACCAGCAACCGCTCCAGGTTCATCATGGAAAACATCACCGCAAGCCCATCGCCAGGTTGGGTCAGGGGTATGCACCATGCCCCATCGAACAGCAGCTCGCAGGTTGGCGAACCATGCAGGCCCATCTTGTTTTCGAGGCGCGTGCAGCGTACGGCATTGGCTTTCCTGGAATCTGTCGGGCCGGATCCCTGCCCCTCTGCGACCTGATCCTGTTCCAGGAAGCGGGGCACGAGATACACCCCCAGCCCTGCATGGCCCTCGCCTGCCCCTTCCTGGCGCGCCAGCACCAGGTGCACGATGTTTTCGGTAAGATCATGCTCTCCATAGGAGATGAATATCTTGGTGCCCCAGAGGCGCCAATTCCCTTGCTGGTCCTGTCTAACCAGGGCGCGCACCAGGCGCAGATCGGAACCAGCCTGGGGCTCGGTCAGGCACATGGTGCCGGACCATCGACCTGTCACAAGGCGAGGCAGATAGCGTTCCTTGACAGCCGGCGAACCAAAGGCCTGCAACAGGTGGCAGGCACCGTTGGTGAGAATGCCACTCAAGGCAAAGGCCATGTTGGCCTTGGCCAACAGTTCATGCACAGCACAGGCCAGCGGCCAGGGCAAACCTTGACCACCCATGGCCTCTGGAAACCCCAGGGCCAACCATTCGGCGCTCACCAGATCCTGGTAGGCCTGCGGCCATCCAGCCGGGGTTTCCACCCCTTGTGGCCCCATGCGACATCCAGACTCATCACCAGACCGCCGCAATGGCGCCAGTTTCTCGCTGGCAAAGCGTTGCGCCTGATCGAGCACCGCGGCGGTCAGGTCCGCGGCCAGATACTCCCCCATGCCTGCAACCTGCAGCAACGCTGTGACCTGGGCGGCGCTGCTTTGCAGCGCTTCACCAAGAAGTACCGTGTGGCTTTGGGGGGGTTCCTGAAACATGGCTCCGTCAGCAGACCTCGAACAGACCGGCGGCACCCATGCCACCACCCACGCACATGGTACAGACCACATACTTGACGCCCCGACGCTTGCCCTCGATCAAGGCATGGCCCACCATGCGCGCCCCGCTCATGCCATACGGATGCCCGATGGAAATGGCGCCGCCATTGACATTGAGTTTCTCCATGGGAATACCCAATTTCTCCTGGCAGTAGATCACCTGCACCGCAAAGGCTTCGTTCAGTTCCCACAGACCAATATCATCCATGGTGAGACCAAAACGCTCCAGCAGGGGCGGCACGGCAAAGACAGGACCGATACCCATCTCATCGGGCTCGCAGCCAGCCACCATGATGCCGCGTACGATGCCCAGCGGCGTGATGTTCTTCTTGTTGGCCACATCGCTGCGCATGATCACACAGGCAGAAGCGCCGTCAGACAGCTGGGAGGCATTCCCGGCGGTGATGACCCCATCGGGACCCACCACGGGATTCAGCTTCTTCAGGCCATCCAGCGTGGTCTCGGGTCTGTTCCCCTCGTCCCGATCCAAGGTCACATCTTTCCGGGAAACCTCCCCTGTTTCCTTATCCTTGACCTCCATCACCGTGGTGATAGGCACGATCTCATCCTTGAAACGTCCCGCCTCCTGAGCTGCAGCGGTGCGCTTCTGGCTCAGCAGGGCATATTCATCCTGGCGCTCCCGGCTGATGCCATAACGTTTGGCCACCACCTCGGCAGTCTGGATCATGGGCATCCACACCTCGGGCTTGTGCTGCATCAGCCAGTCCTCGGTGTAGTGGTGTATGTTGAGGTTGTTCTGCACCAGGCTGATTGACTCGAGCCCGCCTGCCACCATCACCGGCACCTTATCCATGACCACGCGATGCGCCGCCATGACGATGGCCTGCATGCCAGAGGAACAAAAGCGATTGACCGTAGTACCACTGGCGGTGACGGGCAATTCAGCGCGCAGCGCCGCAAGCCTCGCCACATTGCTACCTGTGGCTCCCTCTGGCAACCCGCAACCCATGATCACATCTTCCACCTCACCTGGCTCGATGCCAGCGCGCTGCACTGCCTGGCGGATCACATGACCCCCCATGGTGGCGCCATGGGTCAGATTGAAAGCACCGCGAAATGCCTTGCCAATTCCCGTACGGGCCGTGGATACAATCACTGCTTCGACCATTTATCGCTTCCTCCGTGGATCGCTCTATCGTGAATCTCAAAGAGCCAATAGCTTAACCCATTGGCGTGGCATTTTTCAGGTTCGTGATGTGATCGCGGTACTCCTGACGCAGCTGTGCCTTGAGAATCTTGGCCATGGCGTTCTTGGGCAGTTCATCCATGAAGACCACATGACGAGGTGACTTGTAATCGGCCAGGCGCGCCTTGCAATAGTCATACAACGCTTCCTGGGACAGAGAGCCTGCGTGCGGCTGGCAGCCGGGTCGTGGCACCACCACGGCCAGCACATCCTCGCCCAGTACAGGATGCGGCACACCGATCACCGCCACTTCCAGCACATCGGGATGATCCAGCAACACACTTTCCACCTCCACGGCAAAGACGTTGTAGCCGCCGCGATTGACCATGTCCTTGAGGCGGTCGGTGATGTAGACATAGCCTTCCTCATCGATATAGCCAATGTCACCGGTATGCAGCATGCCGTCGCGCCACAGCTGGGCGGTCTGTTCCTCACCTTTGTAATACGAGCGGTTCACCCCTTTCGAGCGGAAACAGATCTCTCCGGTCTGCCCCTGGGGCACGGGTCGATCCTGCTCATCCACGATGACCACCTCCCCACCCACGGCCCGGCCCACGCAGCCAGGACGCTTGAGCATCTCATGGGGATCGGGACCCATGAAGCATGCGGCACTGGTACCGCCCTCGGTCATCCCGTAGCCGTTGAGCATGCGAATATGCGGCCAGATGGACACCATCTTGCGCAGCGTATCCGCTTGCATGGGAGCAGCACCAAAGAAAACGAATTGCAAGGAGCTGTAATCGAAGTCCTGCAGCTGCGGATGATTCATCATCAGGTTGAGCATGGTGGGCACGGCCATCATCGAGGTTGCCCGATGGTGCTCGATGGCAGCCAGAAAGGCTCCCGCATCGAAGCGCGCCATGCAGATCTGGGTGATACCGGCCCGCAGGCACATGACCATCACGCCATGACACCCCGTGAAACCAAACAGGGGCACGGCATGAATCAGGCTCTCGCCAAACAGGGCAGCCAGGATGTCGGCAATGCCGCTGCTGCCTTCATCGGGCTCCGGTGTCAGGTTGCCATGGGGAACCAGTACTCCCTTGGGCATCCCGGTGGTACCCGATGTGTAGAGCAGATCCGCCGGATCCCGGGCATGCAAGGGCGGGTCCAGCGGCGGCACCGAAACATCGCCTGCCTGGAAGGCTGGCCCCAGGGGTTCGAACCCAGCCACAGGCTCGCTGCCGATCACCCAGAGATGGCGCAATGGCAATGTGACACGGCGATCCTGGATCTGCACCGTAGCGCCTGGCTGAGCCAACTCAGCGAGCGTCTTGGCCTGCTCCGGGCTCGCAATTACCGCGACAGCATCGCTGTGCTCGAGCACATAGAGTTTTTCCGGCAGCGCCCAGCGTGTATTGAGGGGTACGGGCACCGCGCCCAGCTTGTGCATGGCCAGATAGCAGGTGGCAAAATGCACGGCCTCTGCATTGCCAAGCAGCATGGCCACCTTGTCACCACGGTTGATGCCGCTTTCGTGCAGCAGATGAGCCAGCTGGTTGCTGCGCCGCTCCAGTTCGGCAAAGGTAAGCTTGCCATCCTCGGCCACCACGGCAAGCTTGTCCGGCCGTTCGGCAGCATGCTTGCGCAGGAAATCAACAACAGACTGACTGACCACAGGATTGTCGATGACGTTCATGGGCTCCTCCTGGATATATCACTATTTATTATATATCTATACGATAGTGATAGCCTCGCTCAACGGGCAACCTGCAACAGACCTGCTGCTGCGTCGCAGGAAAACCACGTCGCTAAGGACATACAGTCAGTATAGCCCATCCTATTGAATGGGATGGTATGAGAGAGCGCGCTCTTGGCCCACAGACTGCAGGGTGCGCTCCTGGGCTGGCTGCTCTGCAAGACGGCAGACCTTCCCACCCAGGGCGGCAAGCTTTTCCTCCAATAGGCCTCGCGGTGGTTTTCTTCGGTAACCTGGTCCCGGGCACAGCCGCTTGGATTCTCCTGCAAAAACGGGGACCAGGGAAAATACAGTTCCTGGTCGCAATCGTACTTTGCAAGTATGCAGGTGGTATCTGTGGGGCTCGGCAGTTCAGCATACTGAACTGGATCGGCCCCCATGCTCACTCGGCAGGCGCAACCGTGCGAAAGCCGAGATGCTCACTGGGCAAATCGGCCTGCGCCGGCTGGCGCGAGGAAGCGCGGGCACGGGCGCAGTAGTCCAGCGAGCAGAGATAGGAGCCGCCTTTGATGACATAGCGCTCGGCGGCATCGCCGCTTGCCGGCAGCGCGGCTTCCTGTTCTGGATGCGTGACTGGCCCGTGGCGATCGCGCCAGATATCAGTGGTCCATTCCCAAACATTGCCGACCATATCGTACAGGCCATTGGGATTAGACCTGAAGCAGCCCACTGGGGCGCGGCCCGCATAGCCGTCCTCGGCTTGGTCGATCAGCGGGAATATCCCCTGCCAGAAATTCGCCTGGGGCTTGCCGGCGGCGTCGCGCAGCGCGTGGTCGACTTCGGCGGCAGTGCGACCGGCCTTGGCCGCGTATTCCCATTGCGCCTCGCTGGGCAGAGTGCGCCCCAGCCAATGGGCATAGGCCAGCGCATCGGCAAGGCTCACATTGACTACCGGGTCGTGTTCGTGGCCGTCAATAGTGCTGCCCGGTCCCTGGGGATGTCGCCAGTCGGCGCCCGCGGCCAGGTGCCACCAGCTACCCGGCGTGACCGGCCGCCCCGGCTCGACGCGAAAGACCACCGAACCGCTGCCGTCGGCCCGGGGGCGTTCAGCGTCCGTCCGGTAGCCGGTGGCGGCGATGAAGGCGGCGAACTGGGCGTTGCTGACTTCGGTGCGGTCGATCCAGAAACTCTTGACTTGGGTTTCCAGCAGCGGCCGCTCCTCGGCATAGCCGCGCTCGCTGCCGAGGAGGAAGCGGCCGCCCTTGATTCTTTGCATGCCGGCGTGGGGATCACTGCCCCAGCCCTTGGGCAGGCCTTGGTAGGCGCGGCAGCCAGCCGTGCTGCCCAGCGATGAGAACATCGACACATTGGGCAACACTGGTTTCAATGCAACAATACCAACAATACTGACGGTTACCATCAGCATAACAGCAAGGACGGTTATCCTAACTGGACGCCGTCGTATCACTGGTCGATCGGCGGCAGGAACGGAAGCAGTGGCTGCGCCACGCCGACGCGTCTGACGTAGGCGCGCCAGTCGTCCTGCAACATCGACACGATCTCCGGGTGCACCGCGGCGAGATCCGTGGTCTCGCCACGATCATGATCCATGTCGTAGAGCTGCCAATGACTCTCAAGGGTCTGCGCCACCGCGTAGTTGGCAAAGCGGCTCAGCTTCCACGGGCCGCGCCGGACATAGCGCATGTCGTTGACTTCATCGGCGATGACCTCGTCGACGCCATGCACTTCGTTCTGGCTGCCGTCGATGACAGGCAACAGCGACTGGCCCTCCATTACCGCCACGGCTTGGCCCTGGAACTCGCCGCCCGGGGCCGGCACCCCAGCCGCAGCGAGAATGGTCGGCACCACATCGCGCAGCGACGACAGCGCGGCGCTCGGTGCCAGAGCGGCACTGCCGCCGGGCAGGCGGACGATGGCCGGCACCGAGATGCCGCCCTCGGCAGTGAAGGCCTTGAATAGACGCAGCGGCGTGGTGCCGACCGCTGCCCACCGTGCGCTGCGCAAGATGAAGGAACCCGGCCTGCCATAGTTTTCCAGGCTATTGTCGGCCCCCCGGGACGCTATGCCGCCGGCGCCGTCCGCACCGTTGTCGGAGATGAAGATGATGAAGGTGTTGTCATACGCGCCGATCTGTTCGAGATAGGCCAACAGTCGCCCGACGTTGTCGTCCAGATTGGTCACCATGCCGGCGAATACCTCCATCACCCGGGCTTCGCTGCGCTGGTCGGCCGGTGACAGCCTATCCCAGGGCTTGTTGATCGCCACGCCCGGCTGACCGAAGCGGAACAGCGGCGGCACCTCGGCTCCGGGGTTCGGCACGAAGTCCTGCGGTATCAGGCCGAGGCGCTTTTGCTTTTCGAGGCGCGCGGCACGAATCGCCTCGTATCCTGCGTCATAGCGACCAGCGTACTGTTTCAGGTATGCGTCGGGTGCTTGCAGTGGATAGTGCGGCGCCTGGAAGGCGAGATAGGCGAAGAACGGCTTTTTGTCGGCGCGATCCTGGCCGATGTACTGCACCAGCTTGCTGACGAAGTAATCGCTGGAGAAGAAGTC
>WOZS01000068.1 GCA_011620135.1 Gammaproteobacteria bacterium | reverse complement strand
TAATTCCGATTAACGCTCGCACCCTCCGTATTACCGCGGCTGCTGGCACGGAGTTGGCCGGTGCTTCTTCTTTGGGTAGCGTCAAGGTCCATGGGTATTCGCCATGGACTTTTCCTCCCCACTGAAAGTGCTTTACAACCCGCAGGCCTTCTTCACACACGCGGCGTCGCTGGATCAGGGTTTCCCCCATTGTCCAATATTCCCCACTGCTGCCTCCCGTAGGAGTCTGGGCCGTGTCTCAGTCCCAGTGTGGCTGATCGTCCTCTCAGACCAGCTACCGATCATTGCCTTGGTGGGCCGTTACCTCACCAACTAGCTAATCGGACGTAGGCTCATCTTGGTGCGCGAGCTTGCAAGCAGAGGCCCGCTTTCCTCCGGAGAGGGTATGCGGTATTAGCCCGGGTTTCCCCGGGTTATTCCCCACACCAAGGTAGATTCCTACGCATTACTCACCCGTCCGCCACTCGTCAGCGCCCCGAAGGGCCTGTTACCGTTCGACTTGCATGTGTTAAGCACGCCGCCAGCGTTCAATCTGAGCCAGGATCAAACTCTTCAGTTTAATCTAGGGGCACAGTTCAGCCATTCACAAAAATGGCTGGAACTGGCTATATAGGTGACACCTCATGCCTTAGTATTTATAAAATACGTACAGTATGAGGTTTTGGCATCCGTCCTTGTCGACACGGACGCCCACATAAGCCTCTTGGTATTTTCGTTGTTAAAGAGCTTTGCAATCAAGAAGGACCATTCTGCCTGCTTTCACCGGCCTTGTCAAGGGCCTTGATACGCAATCTGGCGAACCGCCTCTTGCCCACCTGCACAATGTGCTCGCATGGCGGGGCAAAAATGTATGTTAGATCCATTATCCTGGTGCCGTCAAGATAGACCCCGCCTTGCTCGATGAGACGCATGGCCGCGCTGGTGCTGCTGGCAAGACCAGCCTGGCGCAGCGCCTGTGGCAATGGAAGGCCGGAAGCTCCACAAAATAGTCCGATGACGGGCATGTCGTCCGGCATCTGGTTTTTTTGCACCACGGCAATGAAAGCTTCCTGGGCCTTGGTGGCTGCCTGTTCATCATGGAGCATGGCCACCACATCGAAGGCCAGGCGCATCTTGATGTCGCGCGGGTTGGCCCCTTGGGACACGCTGCGCTGACAGGCCGAGACAGCATCTTGATCGCACTCTGTGAGCAGCGCCAGATAATCCCACAAGAGCGGATCGGGGATGGACATGATCTTGCCATAGATGTCTTCGGGCCGATCCTCCAGGGCCACATGATTGCCCAGGGACTTGGACATCTTCTGGGAACCATCGAGCCCCACGAGCAGCGGCATGGTCAGCACGATCTGCGGCGGCTTGTGACGGTGGGCCTGCATGCGCCTACCCATGAGCAGGTTGAACAGCTGATCGCTGCCGCCCAGCTCCACATCCGCCTCCAGAGCAACGGAATCGTAGCCCTGCAAGACAGGATAGAGGAATTCATGCAGGGCAATGGGGTGGCCATTGCGATACCGGGCCTCGAAGTCGTCGCGCTCCAGCATGCGGGCCACGGTATGTTCGGCGGCAAGCTCGATCAGCCCTGCTGCAGAAAGGGGCTGCAGCCAAGCGCTGTTGCGAACCACCATCGTGGCGTCCTGGTCAAGCACGCGAAACAACTGGCGCTCATAGGTGAGCGCGTTGGCATCCACATCTTCTGGGCTGAGCGGCTTGCGCAACACGGTGCGCCCTGAAGGGTCGCCAATGGTGGCCGTGAAGTCGCCCACCACGATGATGACCTGATGGCCTGCCTGCTGGAAAGTGCGCAGCTTGCGCAGCAGCACCAGATGACCCAGATGGAGGTCAGGGGCCGTGGGATCGAAACCCGCCTTGATGCGCAGCGGCCGACCCTCCTCGAGGCGGCTTGCCAGCTCCTCGCGGCTGACAACTTGCAGGCAACCCGCCGTGAGGCGATCCAGGGCAATGGGGTTAGGCATTATTTTTGCTTGCAGCGTAAACGCAACCGGCACATTATCCAGCAAAAGAAGCTTCTTTCAGTTACAATTAGGCAGTTATTTCCTACATGATCTCTAACATTGGGCGTGCAAGCCAAAAGGCATGGCTCAACAAAGCATCGTGATCCTGCGAGGGTAACCCATGTCCATACCAAACCAGCAGATTACCATGTTACCCCCCAACTCACCCCAACAGGATCATGATCGTGTGACACGGTTCGTCCTGGGACCAGATAACAAAAAACAGCCCCTGGTTCTGGTGGCCGCCGGACCAGACCATGCGGTCGAGGCGGTGGCCGCACTCACCAGCCTGGCCCATCAACTCTTGCAACCCGGGGCACCCCTCCTCAATGCCCCATTGTACATGGAGCTCACGCGATATCCATGGGCTCGTCTCGAGGGCTTACCACAGGGATCGGGCCCTGCTGCTCCCTCATTCAACCACGATGCGGCCATGACCATTACCTTCAAGGCCCCACCATTTCCTTACTGGACGGTGCCCCATGCCCATCTCATCCAACCCAACGCCGATGTCCGGGAACAGGCCTGTCTGTTGGGTTTCAAGGTGGTGGTGGAAGCCCCTGCCCAAGCCACCTTTGGCATGGCAGGCATCAATCCCGATCATCAGATCACCATCATTGCCGGGCAATCCGGAACATTGCACCGAGATCTGGGCAATCTGCTGCAGCGCTCCTTGGTCTCCTTCCTGCGGCATACGGGCCGTTTGGCAGGTCACAGGGAAGGCCATGGCGATGATCATCTTCTCTATGTGGATGCTCGACAGCTCCAATGGCTCCATGCGGAGCGGCACAGTTTTTTTGAGGCCACGCTCTCCCCCGGCGATCATTTTGTCCCACACCAGCCCATTGGCCGGTTGGTGCAGCCGTTCGATGCGGCTACCCCCCAAACCATTGCCTGCCCGTATGCAGGCATCGTGATCGCCACCAGGCAGGTTCGTCCCGTGGAGGCAGGCGACCCCATCATTCTTGTCGCTACCACCGGTTCCCATGGCTGACCCTGCTTCTTCTCCATCGAACAGACAGCATCCGCTGCACGATCCCTGGATACGCCTGGCCATCCTGGCGCTCATGCTGGGCGGCACCGTCTTGTTGGCCGATCAACTGGGGCTTTGGCAATGGTTCACGGCGGCAAGGATCCGCGCCAGCCTGCATCTGTTGCAGCAATACAATGCCCGTCTGGGTTTCCTGGGGCCTGTCCTCAGCACCCTGGGAGCTGCTGCTGCCATCATCTGCAATGTTCCTGCCCTGATCCTGATCGCCCTGCTGGCCTTGTTGCATGGCCCACTGGTGGGCCTGGCAACCAGCCTGGCTGCCCTGGCGCTGGCCATGCTGGTCATCCACAGCATCAGCCAGGCACTGGGTGCCGAGGCGGTGCAGGCTCTCCTCAAGCGCCTCGCCCCACCACGCCTCTTCAGCATGCTGGGAGCCGACCAGCATTCCCTATTGACCATCATCAACGCCAGGCTGGTCTTCTTTGCCTTTCCACCGGTCAACTGGATGCTGGCGGTGCTGCCCATCTCCAGGATGAGCTTCATCCTGGGCACCCTCATTGGCGGGCTCCCTCATGTGCTGCTCTATACCCTGCTGGGTGATGCCGTGGTCACGGCCATCGAACATAGTGATCAGGAAGCGGCCTGGTTGTCACCCCGGCTATGGGGGCCCATCCTGGCCGGGCTGTTCTTTGCCATCCTGCTCTATGGGATACGGCGTCTGGCCAGGAACCGGGCATCTGGAGAGTGACTGCTGACCCGATGGGTAAGCTGTTGATACTCGCCGGATTGCTTCTGGTGGTCGTGGGTCTGCTATGGAGCGTGGCTCCAGGTATTTTGGGTTGGTTCGGCCATCTGCCAGGTGACCTGCGTCTGGAGCGTCGTGGGATCACGGTTTTTTTGCCGATCACCTCCTGCCTGTTGCTCAGCGCGGTCTTCTCGCTGCTGCTGCACCTCGTGAACAAACTGTCATGATCACGCCCCACGACGCCCAGAGTGCAAGTCGGCAAAACCCGGGTCATGCTTAGCTTATCCATGTCCTGCTGTTATGTATTCTTCAGACCCATTGTTCAAGGATGCGGCAAAACCTGGCTTGCTGTTGCCCTGGCGTGGTGGGCCACATGCTGCTGGCCGGTAGAGCCTGATGGCGTGTCGGCGATGATGACATTGAACCAGATGGATCGGCGCATTCCCGTGCCGCTTTCAGCCCATATGGCGCTGCATCAGAAAGCCAACATGCGCGCCTATCTCGAGGCGGTGCAGGCCATCATTGCCGCCTTGCCAGGAAAGGATTTCGCTGCTGTCTCCCACGCTGCGTCCAGCATGGGTTTTTCCGCGGCCACAGCCCAGATGTGCCGAAAAATGGGTGCCGGGGCCCAGGGCTTTGCTGAGCAGGCCATCGGCTTCCATCGGTCGGCCAGCGCCATTGCGGCTGCGGCCCAAAACAGGAATACGCAAGCCGTCCTCCAGCGTCTCGGGGATACCCTCAGACAATGCACCACCTGCCATACCACCTACCGCCAGCAGGTCGTCACCGATCCTGCTTTCCAAAGGTTGCTGGAGCGGCTTCAAGCATCTCCATAATGCCCGGTGCCAGAAAATATGGTATAATATATAACGAGCTTGAAAACAAAGCAGTTGATGCAAAGAATGAGGTGCTATGACCATCCCAGCCAGTCCCATGACAGTGCTCGAGGCCATCGAACAGCGCCGCTCGGTGCGCGCCTATACCCAGGAGATGGTCAGCAAGGAGGCCGTGGATGTGCTGCTGGCTGCCGCCATCCGCGCCCCCACCGCTATCCACGAGGAGCCCTGGGTATTTGTCATCATTCAGGACATCCAGCGCCTGCAGCGGCTGTCCGAACAGGTCAAGAAGCACTTCATCCGGGAGGCAGCCCATGCCAGCCTACACCGAGGCGGCCAGACGCTATCGCAGACCTTCTCCCAGCCGGATTTCAACGTGTTCTACGATGCCAACACGCTGATCGTGATCTGCACCGACAACCCCAGACCTTTTGCCGTGGCCGACTGCTGGCTGGCCGCCGAAAATCTGATGCTGGCCGCCTGCACCCTGGGGCTTGGCACCTGCGTCATCGGCTCGGCCCAGGGAGCGCTGAATACACCAGGCGTCAAGGCCCAGCTGGGTATACCCGCAGAGATCACCGCGGTAGCCCCCATCATCGTGGGTTTCCCAGCAGGTCAGACGCCAGCCTCACCCCGTAAACCGCCCCGGGTGCTGGTCTAGCCACCCGACGAGGCAGCGGCAATGGATGACCTGCCGACTGCCCCCAATCCTATTCCTATTCCTATTCCCCCATGACTCATCCGCGGTGAACCCGGCATGTCGTGCTGGTGGCAGACTCGAACCGAGGGCGCGCTTTGCCATGCAGGCCATGATGTCGTTTCTACTGGCCGCAAACCAGCAGGATGCTCCGCCATGAAGGAGAAGATTACTGGCCCGAAGGATGAGTTGTTTGCAGCGCCAAGGACAGCCCAGGACTTTTCCTGTGGAGGCCTCACAGCCCAGGTCTTCGATGACATGGTCAACCGCCCGGCCATCCGCCATGCAGAGCTCCAGAACATGATGACCGAGCTGAGCTGCGACTTCACCACCCCAGGCAGCACCGTCTTGACCGGAGGCTGCTCCATGGGCACCACCCTGCTCAAGCTGGATCACCGCCTCGAGCCGGATATCCGCCTGATGGGTCTCGACAACGCGGCGGACATGCTGGCCCTGGCCAGGAACAATGTCAAGGCTGACCGACGCCCCATCGGGTTTGTCCTGGCCGATCGCAAAGAACCGTTGCTGCTGGAACAGGTCTCTGTGGTGCTATCGTCAGCACATGACGCAACGCCCTTTCCCCGCCGTATTCGTGGTACCGGTGGCCTTTTCCATCCTCATGGCGGCCACGCCGATGAACTGTTGGATGCGCTGGGCGTGCTCTGTGGCCTGGCAGGCCAAGCGCTGCGTGCTCTGGAGGAGCGTACCTGCTGGCTCGATTCGGCGATACCTACCGGGCCTCAGCGGGGTTGGTGGGAGCGCATCGGAGATTCATGGCGATACGATTGATTGATGAGAGGAGGCATATCATCGATGACAACCAGTCTTTCCACTGACTACACAGGCAAGACCCAGTACGACTGGCTCACCATCACGCTGCATTGGTTGACGGCAATCCTGGTGGTTACGCTTTTTCTGCTGGCCGAGATCTGGGATTTCCTGCCCAAGGGCACGCCCCTGCGCAAGGGGATGCAGGCCTGGCACATCTCGCTGGGGTTGACACTGGTGGCGGTCTACATCATCCGTGTCCTGTGGCATGTCTTCGGCAGCAACCGCCTGCCGCCTGCGGCCCATGGCCTGCAGCAGGTGGCCGCCAAGACAGTGCATTACACGCTCTATGCCCTGCTGGCCCTGCAGATGGTCTTGGGTTTTCTCTTTCGCTGGGCCCAGGGCGAACCTTTCATGTTTTTCGGTCTTTTTGACGTTCCCACCCTGATGAGTGCCGATCGGGAGATGGCCCACACCTATGGTGAATGGCATGAGCAGGTGGCCTGGATCATCATCATACTTGCCGGTGGCCATGCCGCGCTCGCCTTGCTGCACCATTATGTGTACAAGGATGGCGTGCTGCTGCGCATGCTGCCCTGCATCTCCAGGCGGCGCTGAGCCGTTTGCAGCGAACGCCATCTGGTGGGGCGCATCGGCTGGCTGCGCGCCGCCGTGCCGGGTGCCAATGACGGCACCACCGCCACAGCCAGCCTGATCCTGGGCGTGGTGGCTGCCCCCAGCAAGCATGGCGCTGTGGTGGTGGGGAATGACCTGGATCTGGGTGGGGATGCGCTCCTTGAGGGCCGCGATGTGGGAGATGACGCCGATCAGCTTGCCCTCCTGGTACAGCGCGGCATGCGGTCTCCAGGGATTCGGCATCCAGCGTACCGAAGCCTTCATCCAGGAAAAGAGAGTCCAGCTGTACCCTGCTGCTGGCCATCTGCGAAAGCCCCAGAGCCAGCGCCAGGCTCACCATGAAACTCTCGCCACCAGAAAGGTTGGCGGTGGGGCGCAGTTCCCCGGCCTGGTAGTTGTCCATCACCTTGAGTTCCAGTTCCCTGGCCTCATCACGCACCAACAGATAGCGATCGGTCAATTGCCTGAGCTGCTGGTTGGCATAGCCGATGACCTGATCGAAAACCAGATTCTGCACGAAAAGCCGGAACTTCTTGCCGTCCCTGGAGCCAATGAGGGCATCGAGGCTTGCGAAGCGCTGCAGGGCCTGCTCCTGGTTGGCGATGGCCTGCAACTGACCGGACCGCCGTTGCTTGGTCTCTTCGTTCATCTGCAGCCTGTTTTGCGCAGGGCACCCAAATCCTGGATGAGCTGCCTGCTTGCCGCAATACACAGCTCTTTGCAGCTGGTATTCTGCAGTAGCTACATCGGCCTGGGCGCTGTCCAGGGCATCGCGGCGCTGCCCCTGGCGCTGGACGTCCGCAAGGTGTGCCTCGAGCGCTCCTGGGACCTGGGGGCAGGCAAGGCCAAAGGCAGCCAGTGCGGCCAAACAGGCGACGATATCCCGCTCTGCCTCGGCAAGCTTCGTGGCACAGACCCGCCCTTCCTTGGCAAGGCGCTGCATGGGGGCGCTCTCCACAAGAAGCCTCGCCTGTGTGCCGCTCAACTCAGCGATGAGGCCCTCCATGGCCTGGCGCACCTCGCCAAGGCGCTGGGTCACCTCGGCGGTCTGGGGAACATTGCCCTGGGCGTAGGGATGATGCGCCACGGCACCACATAACGGGCAGGGTTCGCCATCCTGCAGGACGGCACGCGCCTCCTCATGGCTTGCGATCCTGTGGAGCAAGCGCTCCTGTCCTTCGAGAAGGCCCTGTTCCCGGGCCAAGACCTCACGTTGCCCGGTCAACTGATCGAGCTGGGTCGAGAGTTTGTCATGAGAACTGCCCGCTGCTTGCCGCGCTGCCTCGATGACCTCGGCCTCCCGTTGCCAATGAACCTGCTCGCCAAGCAGCTTGCTGGTCCTGTCGAGGTGCGAGATGATTCCGCAAAGCCTGGCCTGGCGCGCCCCTCCAGGTCTCGAGTTCCAAGCCACCCAGGTGCTCCTGGAGCTTTTCCGTGAGCAGCATCAAGCTCAGACTGCCTGGTATCGAGAACATCCTGGGCCGACTTTTTCCATCGATTCTTTTCTTCAAGCGCTTCTGCCGCCCGTTGCGTGGCGCGAGCTGCCTGGGCCATTAATGCCTTATTCTGAGACACCTGAGCCGCCAGTTTCCTGAGATGGCTGGCACGCTCCTGGATGCCTGCAAAGCCACCCACCAGCGACTCGTCGGCCGAGGAGGGCTGGAGCCACTCTGTGAGTGTGTCCATTTCCTGGCGCACAGAAAAAAGGGTATCGAGGTCTGCGCGTTGCTGCGCTTCCAGGGCCTTGTGCCGAGCGGCGTGCATGGCTGATTGCCTGCTGGCTGCCATCAGTTCATCGGCCTTGGCTGCTGCCCGCACATCAAGGGCGCGAACCTCCTGCAGCACGGGTTGTGCTTGGCGCTGCGTCGCCCGGGCCACCTGCAGCCCGGCCTGGGCCTGTTGCAGCGCTCCTTTGGCCTGCACAGCCGCCTCCTGGCAAGAGGCCAATGTGCCTTGGTCCGCCAGCAAGGCGGCAAGGTCTTTGTGCTGTGCTTCGCGAAGCAAAAGCAGCGCTGCATGCTCAGCCTCGAGTTCAATGGCGCGCTGGGCCGCAAGCAGGCGCGACCGCCTTGGAGCAAAGGCCGCCATGTCCTGCCGCAGGGCTGCCTCGGCCTCTTCGAGCCGCAAGCGCTCCTGAGCCAACTGGTCCTGGGCCTCACGCCACTTCATGGCCTGCTGCAGGGATTCGAGCTGGTCGTTCAGCCCTGCATCTTCCTGCTCCTGCCGGGCAACGCATTCACGAAGATCGTTTTCTTCCTGGGGACTCAGCACGGGAAGATTGCCGAGCATGGCGCGCAACTGATCGAGCCTGGTTTTTTCCTCCCTCAGGCGTTCATGAACCCGCCTGGAGATCTCGCTGTAGCGCTCTGTGCCTGTGATCTGCTCCAGGAGGGGCGCGCGTTCCTCGGCCCTCGCATGCAAGAAGGCGGCAAAGCCGCCCTGGGCGAGCAGGATGGAACGATGAACTGGCCAAAGTCCATGCCGGTCACATCCTGCACCCGTTCGGCAACACCCTTTCTGAGCCTCTTTGCCAGCACGGCGCCAGTGGTTACTTCACTGATCTCATGCCGCGGGTGCTGCAGCTCGCCTGACGGCTTGTCATAGGCGCGATGCTGACTCCAGTGGCAGCAGAAAACCCCCTTCTGGGTCTGGAAGGTCACCTCTGCAAAGCAGCTTGCCGTCCTGCGGGACATGATCTCGTTGCTGGCCTGGTTTGATCCTGTCGAGGTGCGGCGTACGGCCATAGAGGGCCAGACAGATGGCATCGAGAATGGTTGACTTGCC